>JAFQWY010000196.1 GCA_017407225.1 Clostridia bacterium
CGGTTCGGCTTAACGTAAGAAATGTGACAGCAATGGCTTACATCATGAATGACGGCAGACCGCTTGGTATGCCCAGCCCGTTCTACTACAAGACCATTCTGGATGGATACCATGAATGCGAATTCGATCCGCAGATTCTGAAGCAGGGTGTGGCAGATTCCACGGAGGATGACAGCAATGACTGAGAAAACAATCATCCGACAGCTTTTCTACGGTGAACTGCATCCCTGGGAGCGTTTCGTTCCCAACGATTCTGACCTGCGAAAGGCATCCAACCGTGTCGGCAAACTGGTCGAAGAATGGAAGGAACACCTCAATCCCGAAGATACTGAACGACTTGAGGATATCGTTGATACTCTCTACCAGTACAGTTCCATTCTGGAAGCGGATGCATTTGAGTCCGGTTTCCGTCTCGGTGGAAAAATGATGCTTGACCTTCTGCAGCCGGATTCCAACGTGGTCATACCGAAAGATACGCCGTAAAATACACAGTTTCCCCTCCGAATGATTGTGTAGTATATATCTCCGATATGACTTGCAATTCTAGCGAGTTAGAGGTAATATGTGTACACCGAAAGGAAAACAACACACAACACGGAGGACAGAATTATGTGGAACGAAGGAACGATCAGAATCGGCAAGAGCATTTTCCATTACTGGGTCAAGCATTACGAGGAAGGGTCCCGGTTCGGCATCGACGAAGGACGGATTTCCAAGCTGATGCTCAAGCGGAACGGAGAAATTGTATGCAACTACGACAGAGAGTGGGACATCGAACCGGTTGACGCAGACACCGAAACCGCCCTGGCAATCCTGATGAAGGACTACAACTGAAAACCAAACAACGGAGCATGAGCCGAGAGGCTCTGTTCCTCGTATATGACGGTCGCACCAAGCAAGGTAGCGGCTATTTTTTATACCATTTTGGAGGTGGTGCCTATCCGAAAGTTAAAGAAATACTCACCTACGGAATTCATGGCGGAGGATTCCCACTACGATAAATCCGCTGCAGATTTCGCGGTTGCTTTTATTGAAAGTCTCTGTCACACGAAAGGTACATGGGCGCGGAAACCCTTTGAACTGATCGACTGGCAGGAGAAAATCATCCGTGATATATTCGGCACGATCAAACCGAACGGCTATCGACAGTTCAATACCGCTTACATTGAAATCCCCAAAAAGCAAGGTAAGTCCGAACTCGCCGCCGCTGTCGCGCTCCTGCTGACCTGTGGTGACGGTGAAGAACGAGCCGAAGTCTATGGTTGTGCCGCTGACCGACAGCAGGCGTCCATTGTCTTCAACGTAGCCGCCGACATGGTTCGGATGTGTCCGGCTTTATCGAAAAGAGTCAAGATTCTGGAATCACAGAAGAGATTGATCTATATCCCGACCGGCAGTATCTATCAAGTGCTTTCCGCTGATGTTGGCAACAAGCACGGCTTTAATACGCATGGTGTGGTGTTTGATGAACTGCACACGCAGCCGAACCGGAAGCTGTTCGATGTCATGACGAAAGGTTCCGGTGACGCACGAATGCAGCCGCTGTACTTCCTCATCACGACTGCCGGAAATGATACGAAGTCTATCTGTTATGAGATTCACCAGAAAGCGAAGGATATCATCGAAGGCAGGAAGATCGACCATACTTTCTATCCGGTGATCTATGGAGCGGACGAGTCCGATGACTGGACTGATCCCGAAGTCTGGAAGAAAGCCAACCCTTCCCTCGGCATCACGGTTGGTATCGACAAGGTTCGGGATGCCTGTGAGTCCGCAAAGCAGAACCCCGGCGAGGAGAATGCCTTCCGTCAGCTGCGACTCAATCAATGGGTGAAACAGGCGGTACGATGGATGCCGATGGACAAGTGGGATCGCTGTTCCTTTGCCGTGAATGAAGACGATCTGGAAGGTCGTGTCTGTTACGGCGGTCTTGACCTTTCGTCCACAACGGACATCACAGCTTTTGTTCTGGTGTTCCCACCGGAAGATGAGGAAGACAAGTATGTGATTCTGCCGTATTTCTGGATTCCGGAGGATAACCTCGATCTTCGTGTGCGGCGGGATCATGTGCCGTATGATGTGTGGGAGCGTCAGGGATTTCTGCAGACCACCGAAGGTAATGTGGTTCACTATGGCTACATCGAAAGCTTTATCGAAAAACTCGGCGAAAGGTTCAACATTCGTGAGATTGCTTTTGACCGTTGGGGAGCTGTACAGATGGTGCAGAACCTTGAA
>JAFQWY010000197.1 GCA_017407225.1 Clostridia bacterium
ACCATTGGATGACCTGCACCATCTGCGGCGGCTACTGGGAAGACCATTACGATGGGGACGACGATGACAGCAAATGCGATGTCTGCCTCATCTTCCTTGATGAAAACAACCAGTGTGTTCACGCCAGCGGGACTGCCTGGGACGGCAATACGACTGACTACATCAACCATTGGATGACCTGCACCATCTGCGGCGGCTACTGGGAAGACCATTGCGATAATAACAGCGACAGCAAATGCGATGTCTGTTTCATCTCCCTTGATGAAAACAACTGCTGTGCCCATACCGATGCGGATAAAGACAGTAATTGTGATGTCTGCGGGATGTGTGTTCACGGCGAGACTGCCTGGGAGGGCGAAAGGTGGGACGCTATCGACCATTGGATAACCTGCTCCAACTGCGGCGGCTATTATGAAGCCCATTACGATAATGACAGCGACAGCAAATGCGATGTCTGCGGCTATGTGATGAGCAGCACGGAAGATTCCGTCACCGGATATCCCATGTGGATCGGCGGCCAGCAGTTCACGGCCGAAAAGCTGGAGATCACGGGCGGTAGCGGTACGGCGGCCTTTACTCCTGCAGAGGACGGGAGTCCCGCTACTCTCACGCTGAACAACTATACCTACACCGGTGCGGGATATAACTATGTTTTGGGTGAATATAATGCTATCTGTTATACCGGCAGTGAACCGCTTACCCTTGTTCTTTTGGGCGAGAGTGTTGTTACCCATCAGGTCACGTCCCATGCAACGTATTCCTACGGTTTGTTCAGCACCAGCACAACCACTGTATCGGAGGGAAGCACCGGCAGCCTGACTGTCACCGGCGGCGAGATTACTGCTGATAACGGCAGAGGCAGCTTTGGTGTATATATTCAAAATGGCAATCTGGAAATCCAGGGCGGCAGCCTGACTGTCACCGGAGGCGAGATTACTGCTGATAACGGTAGAGGCAGCTTTGGTGTATATATTCAAAATGGCAATCTGGAAATCCAGGGCGGCAGTCTGACAGCCATCGGCGGTACGGTTAGCGCAGAAAACGGCGAGAGCATCGGCGCTAATGCCAGCTACTATATAAGCGTTTCCGCAGGCAGCCTGACAGCCATCGGCAGTGAAGCAGCTGAAAGCTATGGTATAGATTGTATGAACTTTGCGAACATCACCGGCGGCACAGCGGAGGCAGAAGGCACAACATTGGCATTCAGCGCTGCACCTTATACAGAGGGCTATACCGGTGCGGCATACTATTACGGCGAATCCAAAGATGCGGCGGATGCTGCAGGGGCAAAGTACAGAGACGAGCTGGAAACGGACTATCACAATCATAAATATGTCCGCATTGAACACGGCCACATCTTTACCAGCCAGTATAATGACAGCGGACATTGGCAGGAATGCTCCGATGAAAACTGCCCCGATCCGGACAAGGGGAAGACCGTGAGCTCCCCTCACAGCTTCGACGACGACAGTGATATCATCTGTGATGTATGTAATTACAGCCGCTGCGAACATGACTATGAAATAACCCAGAATATCACTTGTCACGATAAAGTATGCAGCATCTGCGGTGATTTAGTTGAGGAGGATCATTCCGACAGCGAAGATGAAGATGCTTTCTGCGATGTCTGCGGCACCTGCATGGAACATACTGAGGACAGCTATGGCTGGGACGGAAAAACCTGGATTTTCGGTAGTCACCGGATGGTGTGCAGAGTCTGCGGCGTATATTACGGCATGAAGGATCATTCTGACGGCGAAGATGAAGATTTCCTCTGCGATGTCTGCGGATTCAGAATGGACTGCCTGCACGAAAACGTCAATATGGAGTTTAACGAAAATGCACACTGGGAAGACTGCACTGTCTGCAGTCAGGCCATTATTTCAGGGCAGTCTCACAGATACAACTCTCAGCGTTACCACACGGAATCTGACAAGCACTACCTGATGTGTGACGCCTGCAAATACCATAAAGAGGATGGCGAGGAACACATTGACGAAGATGCAGACGAATACTGTGATATCTGTAGCTACGGGATTCATGAACATACCTTTGAAGAGGGTTTCTGGTATCAGAAAAGCGGGGTTCACTATCCTCAGTGCGATGCGTGTTCCTATTATGACGAGACGCAGGGAGCAGAGTGTACCGACGAAGATAACAACCACGGCTGTGACGTGTGCGGTATAGCTTTAGTTGATTTTTGTACAGACAAAGATAACGACCATGTCTGCGATGTGTGCATCTACAGGATGGATACATTGTGCACCGACACAGACGACAACCACATCTGCGATGCAGAAGCCTGTCAGCGTTACATGAACGAGTTGTGCAATGACGGTGACGATGGCGACTGGATCTGCAATATCTGTGGAACTAACTTCTGTAACCATTCTTTCATAGGGGATCCTGTGCCTGAAAGCGATAGAATCCACAGCGGGGAATGTGAATATTGCGGTTATGCGACAGAAGAATGTTATCCCTGGGACTACTACGATGTTGACGAAAATGTGCACACCGAGGTTTGCATATGCGGAAATGAACTTGACACCAGTGAACACACCTTTGTCTTGAGTTCATACGGTATGTCCATTCACATAATATATTGTGAACAGTGTTTCTTTGATAAGTGGGAAGGACATACGACCCGGGACGGAATCTGCACAGTCTGTGAAATGCAGGTGACTGCATATGAGGATGTTTACGTCGGCGGCATTGGTCTGAAGGACGGAGAGTATCTGGACAACAGCGGAAACGTCTCCGCCACCCAGCCCGCAGGCGGTTATGCGTACTATACGGACGGTGTCCTGGAACTGAACGGCTACAGCTATGAGGGAGCCGGGAGCCAGTGGATGAAATATACGGATGGATCTGTGGACACAGCTTGCATTTATGCTGCTGTGGAAAACCTGATTGTGATGCTGAAGGGTGAAAACAGCCTGACGAATACGGAAACAAATATGACCGTTTCTGGCAATGGCATTGTCGCTGTAAAGAACCTGACCATCCGCGGCGACGGCAGTCTGACCATTGATGTTTATGGTAATGGGATTCTATCCATGTCCGGGGACATTCTCAAAGAGGGCGGTACAACGACCATTGCGGTCGAAGAATGGGAGGGCATTGCTGCCGAATGCGGCAATATCAGCATCACTGGTGGAACGCTGAATATCACCGCAACTGAGGATGAGGGTATTGACCTGAACGGGAACGGTGTATTTACCATGAGCGGCGGTATCCTGAATATTGCGGCAGGAAGCGATGGTATCGACTGCGAAAGTAATATCAATATCAGCGGCGGTACTATCACCATCACTGCCGGAACCAGCGGTCTGGAATCCGAAGGAGATACCACCATCACCGGCGGTACTATCTGCATTCAGTCTGTTACCGATGATTACGTGGATGATGCCGCCCCTGCGCTTCTGGCGGAAGATGGCGGCAGGCTCATCCTGGAAAATATGCGTATCAGCGTTCCCAGCTTCGGTAAGGTAGCGGTTGTTACGGATGAAAGCCTCGGTGACTACTACACCATCGTGGATGCAGATAATAAAGCTGCAACTATGGTAGAGCTCGTCCCCCATGAACACGATTTCACCGATGGTGTGTGCGGATGCGGACTGCTGGATGCAGCACTGATGGGTTCCAACCTCGTTCTCGAGGGAAGAATCGGCATGAACTTCTACTTCCGGATGCACGAGGCTCTCGCAAAAAATAAGGATACCATCCTCCGCTTCACCTTTGCGAATGGTACTACCATGGATGCTGCTGTAACGGATGCAAGGATTGACATCACCTCTCTCCCCGGCACAACACTGTATAAGTTCTCCTGCGATGTAGCAGCAAAGGAAATGGCCGACACCGTCAAGGTGCAGATCATACTGGACAACAACGCAAGCATGATCTACAACCACAGCGTCGTCCGCTATGCACGTATGCTCCTGAACGGCAGCAATACGGCATATACAGACGATTGCAAGGCACTTGTCAAGTCCATGCTGAACTACGGTACATATGCACAGACCCATTTCGGATACAACACCGAAAACCTTTCCAACGCAAGCCTGACTGCCGATGAAATTGCAGCAGTAACGGCTGTGGAAGATACCGTATTTGATACTTACGCCGCCACTGGCAGGAATAATACGAGCGTCGGATCTTTCGCAGGCTCCAGCCTTGTTTTAGAATCCGAAACCACACTCAATGTATATTTCAGTCCGGCAGACGGAGTATCTTTGGAAAACCTGACATTTACCGTAGACGGTAAATCTGTACCCGCCGTATCCACAGAGATCAGCGAAACAGCATATTATATGATTTCCATAACAAATATTGCAGCGCAGGACCTTGATAAGGCTTTTGAAGTTACGGTATCCAATGGAACGGAAAGCAGCAGTTATCAGGTATCTGCATTCTCCTACTGTCATGATGTGATGCTGCAGAATACAGGTACAACCTACACGAACGAACTGAAAAATGCACTAAAAGCCTTGTATCTGTATAATCAGACAGCCAACAAATATTTTGACAACTGATAATCCAGAGGTGATCTTATGAAAGAAAAATACATACCCGCTGAAATGGAACTTGTTGAATTCGAGAATGAGGACGTGATTACAAGTTCTCTTCCCATTGTTTGGGAAGATTCGGACGGAGACGACATTCCGGACATCTACGATGAAAAATATTGACTACACCTGCTTGACAGCTCCGCCTAACCCGCGGGGCTGTTGCGGTATCTGAGGAAAAATGAACGGTACGCCGGAAGAACCAACCCGCTGTTCACGGATGAAGCACTGCGGTGTATTTATAACTATTCGTCCGGACTGCCGAGACTGATCAACCGGGCATGTACACAGGCATTGGGCTTTGCATTCCAGAACGGGAACTCTATTGTGGATGATCATATTGTGAAGATTGTGCTGACAACGGAACTGAATACAGTGGCATAGGGCTTTTTCTCATGGGGAGGATAGAGCAACGCTGGGGAGCGACTCGAGCGCCCCATGAGGTTTTGCCGGGAGCGATACTGCGGTGTCGCTCTCTTTTTGCGGTCAGCCGACCTCGGTGACCGCGGACAGGTTAAGCCGGCTTTCGGCGGTCATAATACGTCGGCGGGGACAGTAATTACGGCATTTCTGTAATCCCGCCGTATTCCTCCACACGATGTTTCAGCATATCCACATTCACCTTTCGGAAATCCCCGCCATATTCCAGTGCCATGACTGCAGCAATCCCGGCGGCTTCTCCCATTGCCAGGCAGGGTCCCATGACGCGCACCGGTCCGAGAACTTCGCGTTCCACGCTGATGCACCGTCCTGCCGCCAGAAGCCCCGTTACTCCCTTTGGCAGCAGACAGCGGTACGGAATGGGCGTATACGGCGATTTCCGCGTTACCCCTGCATACGGCTGATGACTCGGACTTTTCGGATCGGGCAGATCCCAGTGGTATGCCGATACTGCAATGCTGTCCGGGAACTGCGTCCCGTCGATCAGATCCTGTACCGTCAGGGTATAGTCCCCGACAATCCGGCGTGTCTCGCGGATGCCGATGCTCTGTGCGATCTGACGTACTTCCGCATGGGCGAATCCGGGAAAATATGCCCGCATGATGTCCAGAAGGGCAAGATTTTCCGCGCGTCCGTCAATTGTTCCGGCAGTCAAGGATTCGGCATTGATTCCGTTGATTCCTACCTGACGGATCGTGTTAATCATATAGACCCCGGGCTTGGTGAGAAGAACGGAGATAAAAATCGTGTACGGGAATTTCCAGATGCCCTGTTCGATGAGTTCTCCGATGATTTTCCGGAAACGGACATCGCCCGTTTGCCACATATAGTCCATCAAGGCAGCATCATCGACATTTTCTACCTGCATTTCCAGAGAAGCTGCCGCCAGTCCGCCTTCTTCGTCGCCGAATTCGTACGCACAGCCTGCATCGGCACAGACATCGCCGTCGCCGGTCACGTCAATCACACAGGTTCCGTATACTGCCTGCAGACCATTCTTGTTGTGGAGGATGACTCCCTCCACTTTATCGTTGGTACGGATGACATCTACAATGCTGGTATAGTACAGTATTTCCGCACCGGCTTCTTTCAGCATGGTTTCGAGCAGAGCCTTCATCCGTTCGTTGTCATACAGCAGACCGGTTCCGAGAAACGGCAGCCATCCGTGCGGATGCAGGGAATAATCAATTGTGTGGGCATCCAGTGCCGCACCTTCTGTGAGAAGACGTTCTTCCAGAAGAGCGTAGATTCCGCGTACACTGTCCACCAGCTTCCCGTCCTCGATCCGCCGCTGTCCGAGAATATCGGTGACCAGTCCGGCTGTTCCAGTTCCGCCGAGACAGCTTCCGCGTTCGATCAGCAGAACCCGTTTTCCTTCTCTTGCTGCCGCATAAGCTGCCGCAAATCCGGTATATCCGCCGCCGCACACAAGAATATCGTACATTCCGCGGGATGTCAGTTCTTTTGTGTAAAGCATGAGATTCCTCCCTGAATGTTCTATAGAATTATGTGAAAATTATAGCATCTGCCGGCAGCAGATGTCAAGATGTTCGGACGGTCTCTTAGAGGAAACCGCAATTTCAGAATATAATTCCGCAATTTCAACGATGTATTTTTTATGGAATCGTGTTATAATGGAGACAAATGAATCGAATGAAACGAGGTATTCCGAGCATGAACCTTACCCATACCATCCTGAGCAAACATCCGGCACGATATCACTCCTTTCCGGATGTTGTAAAAACCATGTCCGGACGTCTGATTGCCGTTTTCCGTGATGCGGACGGTCACGTTGCGGGTGAAAGACGTCTGATGATTACCCACAGCGACGACAGCGGAGAAATGTGGTCTGTTCCTACCGTTCTTGATCCGGTCTGCGGTCATATGCCGCGCATCTCTCTTCTGCCGGACGGCAGTATTGCCATCCTTGACGACGGCGCACCGCCGAATCATCCACAGGGGAAACTTCCTCATGTTCGTACAAGACTGTTCCGCTCCGTGGATGACGGAGAAACCTTCTCGGGCAGTGTTCTGTCTCCCGGGACAAACCGCGATGTACCGGAATGTCCGACGTTTGCGCCCGACCGGATTCTGCCGCTTTCGGATACTGAATGGATCACGCTCGGACAGGTACGTCTCGGAAGCGTACAGTTCAAACACAGTTTTGCCAATTTTGTTTATCGCACCGCAGACAGCGGCAAGAACTGGCGGGTGGAAGAAATTGCGGCGTGCGATCTGAATCGGAAAATTACGGAACCGTCTATGACCAGACTGCCTGAAGGCAGAATATTGGCGGTTTACCGTGACAATCAGGCAGGTGCTCCGTCCAAGTGGAATACGGCGGATGGGGACGGAACCAACTGGACCGAACTGTGTCACGCGCCGTTCTGCGGACAGCGTCCGACCGTTGGTGTGCTGTCGGACAGACGGCTTCTGGTGACCTATCGGAAAACCGACCGTCCGTTCGGAACCGGCGCATGGATCGGAACGATTGAACAGCTTGCCGCCGGAGATAATACCGGAGAATTTATGCTGATGCCGCTGAATGATGGGATAGGACTGGGAGACATGGGCTATTCCGGCTGGGTGGAACTGGAACCCGGTGTGGTATATGCCGTGTACCATCATGCCGACGAACCGGGACATTCATATATACACGGCGTGAGAATCGAACTGGATTGACAAAAATACAGAAACTGGAGTTTTCCGTCTGTTTACAGCGGGATAAACTCCTGTTTTTTATTGTCTGTATTGTTTTCGGAAAGATGCCGGCGAAATTCCTTCCGCACGACGGAATGCACTACAGAAATGAGAAAAATTCGCGTATCCGTTTTCCATTGCTGAATACGATGCCCCCAACTGAACAGCGCGGCCGCACAGATTGAACACCATCGGCGGATCAAACTGAACAGTGTCGTCGCGCGAATTGAACAGCTGCAAAACATGCGGTAAAATGTTGTTACACGCATAAGCGTGAATACAACAAAGGAGGTCATCCACTATGACCAATTA
>JAFQWY010000198.1 GCA_017407225.1 Clostridia bacterium
CTCCCTCGGCGCGGAAGAAGAATACGTTCCCGTAAAGAAGAACGAAGGCATTCTCATTCCCTCCCAGGTACAGTACGTGGCTCGTGTGGGCAATCTGAATTTCGACAACATCCCCTTCCATGCTTCCTTCAATGTCGTCAAGACCGCTGTCAACGTGGACTGGCTGTATCAGCAGATCCGTGTCAAGGGCGGTGCTTACGGATGCGGATGCGGCTTCGGCGGTGATTCCGGCAATGTACAGTTCACCTCCTACCGTGACCCCAAGCTGACGGAAACCTGGGAAGTCTACGGCGGCACCGGCGACTTTGTACGCAATCTCAAGTTTGACGAAAAGGAACTGACCAAGTACATCATCGGTACCTTCTCCGGCTACGAACGTCCCGTGTCTCCCGCTGGCAAGGCAGGACGTTCCACCGCGGCATACCTCAGCGGCAGACCCTTTGAGGATGTGCTGAAGGAAAGAGCGGAAATGCTGGACATCACCGAAGAACAGTTCCGTGCGGCAGCTGATGTATTCGACAAGATCTGCGCTCAGGGCTACACCTGCGCGGTCGGCAGCGAAAAGAAGCTCCGTGAAAACGCGGATATGTTCGACAATCTCGTGACCATCAACTGAGTCCCGTGAAATAAAAAAATGACCCGCAGGTTTTAAAAATCTGCGGGTTTTCCTTTGTTACGGACGTTTGCTCCACTCTCCTGCGCGGGATTCCAGGGCAGTTCTGATTTCTTCAAACTCCGGTGTATCCCGAATGAAGTCGTATCTGGCGTGGTTCAGTTCCTTAAGGCTGTCAGCGGCGGTGTTGTCGGTTTTATTAACTGAAAATCCATACCCATTCTGTCCACGGAACAGAAGAGAGGTCTGGGTGAAATCCGGATTCTCTGAAAATTCCACGAATTTTACGGCGTGGTATGCGACAGTTTTCAGTTGAGTGACAGTATTTTCAATATCCTTCCGTCCAGCGTAATACCGTGCTATATAGGTATGAACATCCCACAGTCTGAGGTGATAGAAGCCGTAATCCCCTTCCTCAAACATGATCCGGAAGACGTCAATCATCTTTTGGTACACCTGCACCTGCTCCTCATCGCTGAACCGCTTTTTCCCGGATTCGAGAGTATAGTTCACAGCGCCGTCCAGAACCAGCAGATCCAGCAGACTCTTGATAAACCAACGGTTGTGATCCAGTCCGCGCTTCCCTTCCAGAATGCTTGTCAGAAGCGAATCCCGGCAGCAGTACAGACTGCAGGCACTCCATGCCAGTTTCTCCGCTCGTTCCTTGTCTCCTTTTTGATCGTAAGCATAACATAAAATCTGCACAGCCCCCTGCCGGGTATCGTCTTCCGTACACTTTTCGAGTATTTTTTCGCCGTACCGGATCGCCTGATCGAGCGATTCCGTATTATCGTGATTCTCTGTCCATCTCAGATAACAGCAGTGCATCAGCTGATGCATCATCAGCCAGCTGTCCGGATACCGCTTCAGCCCGTCTTTCAGAATCTCCTGCTCTTTTTCGAGATAGCCTCTGCTCCCCCAGCTGCTCGCTTCCTCCACAATTTCAGAAATTTCCTCCTCCTGTCTGCTCTGATCCATGCCCAGCAGCTCGTCCGATGTGATTTCCAGAATCCGGCACAGGGCGGGAATGATGGTGAGATCGGGCAGGTTTTTCCCACACTCCCACTGACTGACCGCGGACACCGACAGATTCAGCACTTCCGCCAGCTCCTCCTGGGTCATGTCCTTTGCCCGGCGGCGGTTTCGTATGACTGTTCCGATTTCCATAATCGTTCTCCTTATTGTGAGTTTCAGAAGCGCTTCTGCTGGTTTTATTATAGCATAACGGATCCCCCGGCACAAGAGAGCGGTGATTCACAAAAAATGAACCGGCGATGTAAAAATATGAGCATCGGTATGGGATGACTTGCGGAGTCCGGGCAGATGTGGTATAATGACGGAAAACATCACCGGAAAGGAAATGCCATGAAAATTCTCGTGACGGCCTTTGAGCCCTTCGGAGGAAGCAGCCGCAATTCCTCCCTTGAAACCCTCCGTTCCCTCCCGGACACCACACCCGGCGGCCACCGGATCGTGAAAGCAGAAATTCCCGTGGAGTATGACCGATGCGGCACTGTCCTCCGTGAAGCCGCAGCATACCATACGCCCGATGCCGTAGTCTGTCTCGGGCAGGCGGAAGGACGGAGCAAAGTCACCCCGGAATACATCGCCGTCAATGTAAAAAACAGCACCTCCCCCGACAACGGCGGACGAATTTACCGGTTCGCTCCCATTGAGGAAAATGCCCCCGACGGAATCTTCACAACCCTCCCGGCACAGGAAATGACCGCAAAGATGCAGGAAGCCGGGATCCCTGCCGCCGTTTCCTTTACAGCCGGAACCTATGTCTGCAACACCCTCATGTACTGTGCCCTCCGGATTGCGTCTCCCCTGAGCATCCCCGCAGGCTTCATCCATCTGCCGCTGTCGTCGGAAATTGCCGCAGCGGAGCACAAAACCAGCCCCGTTCTTCCGCAGGATACCCTGACTCAGGGAATTCTCCTCTGTCTGGACTGTCTCGGATAAATCCGATTCCAAAGCCGTTTCTGCCGTTTTCAGACAGAGCGGCTTTTTCTCATGGAATTCTAATGTTCCTCTCATTGTTATTTCACCAGGCGTGAGGTATAATATGTGTACTAAAGACAAATATCGTAAAATTCACAGATCTGTTACAAATATCCCTGCAACAATTCTGCCTGCCGGGGCGTTATATAGGGTAGAACCGAATCTGAAACAATACTACGGAGGTATATATGAAAAAAAGACTGACTGCACTGCTTCTTGCCGGACTGCTTCTTGCTCTGCCGTCCTGCTCAAAGGAGAATCCTGACAATCCCGCAGGCGCCGACACAGCCGCAGCCGGAGAAACCGTGGAAAAAGCCGAGATGCTGACCCATATATTCCGCGGAGAATCCCTCACACTGCCCGAAGACTACCGGATCCGGGAAGATATGGCTCCGTCCTACGACAAAGAAACCGGAAACATCACCCTCATGGCGTCCTGGTGGGAAGAAATTCTGGATGAGGAAGGCAACTTTGTGGATTCCATCTCCCACTACTATATGCTGACCCTCGCTCCCGACAGCACCGTGGTATCCAAAGAGGAAATCACATTCGGCGACGGCGTATATCCCCAGAATCTGACGCAGGTGAACGGCACCACATACTATATGTCCAACGAATTCGATCAGGCAACCTATGAGGAAACCTTCAATCTTTATGTCGTGAAGGACGGTACAGCCACAGCGGTTGAGGATCTGGCGCGCTTCTTCTCCTCTGCCGGCAGCGAAGAAATGCGGTGGTTCTACATCCAGTACATGGCCGTGGACAAGGACGGATATGTGTATCTTGGGGCGGATCAGGAAATCGCGGTGCTGAATCCCGACCTGACCCTCGCCTTCACCGTCACCGCGGACAACTGGATCAACACCATGACCGCATCCCCGGACGGCACGGTTTATATTTCAAGCTACATGGACGGCGGCTACGGTCTGACTCCCATTGACCGGGACAAGAAATCCTTCGGTGAGGCAGTCACACTGGGAAACAGCAGCAACATGCGTGAGATGTTCTTCGCCGGAGGATACGACCTGTACTACACCACCGACGACGGCGTGTACGGGTATAATTTCGCTGAACCTGCGGAAGACGGCACCGTCGGGGAAGGCGAAAATGTCCTCATCATGAGCTATCAGAACTCCGATGTGACCGAGGACACCTTTGACATTCTTTCCGTGGTTGACAGCGAAACCTTCCTCGTCAGCGAACGGGATCCCGTCACCTACGACAGCACGGTTGCCGTGTACAAAAAAGCCGCAGACGTGGATCTTTCCAGCGTACACGTGATTGAAATGGCATGCATCTATCCAAACTACAATCTGCCCGCATCCGTTGTGCAGTTCAATAAGGATAATCCCGGCTCCCGCATTATCATCAGCGACTACTCGCAGTACAACACCGACGAGGATTACATGGCAGGAGCCAACAAGCTGGCAACAGACATTGTAAACGGTCTGTACAAGCCGGATATCGTCATCGGAAACACCGGCGACGCCTTCGTGCAGCAGATTCTGGAGAAAAGTCTCTATACCGACCTGTACACCTTCCTCGATAAGGATGACAGGATCAACCGGAACACCGTGTTCTCCTCCGTGCTCTACTCCTACGAAACCGACGACGGCAAACTGTGGGGACTTCCCTCCGAGTTCAGCGTCAGCACTCTCATTGCGCCCAAAGCCGTAATGGGTGACAGAACCTCCTGGACCTTCACGGAAATGCTGGATTTCGCCATGAATCTTCCCGCCGGCGTGTCCCTCATGGAAGATCTGACACAGGAAAACGCCATGCATTATCTGCTGGGCGGATCCGGCTACGCCGCGTTTGTGGATCAGAAAAACGCCTCCTGCTCCTTCACCTCCCCCGAGTTCATCAAGTATCTGGAATACATCAGAACCCTGCCCGCCTCCTCCCCCTCCTATGAGGAGCGCCCCGACGATTACTATGAAACCCTCTATCTGGCACGGCACAACGGTCAGGTTGCACTGGATGCCGTAGGTCTCAGCGATCCCCATGACTGGGTAAGTCTGGAAGCCGCATTCAATACAAAGGACTACGTCCTCATCGGATTCCCGGCGGAAAACGGCGACAAGGGTGCGCGGATTTCCTATTCCGACTCCTATATCATCACCTCCTTCTGCGAATATCCCGACGAAGCGTGGGCATTCCTGAAAACCATCATCCATCCCGAATTTGATGAAATGCGGGAACGGTACCACGGCATCAACAGCTTCCCCATCGTCCGCGGTCTGTGCGAGGAAATGGCGGAACAGTACAAGGAATACGAGTACGACATTTATTTCTCCGGCGGTGCAAGCTGGGGCAGCTATGATCCCGAGAATCCCGACACCTCCGAGCTGAGAGAACCGGGCATCCGCACCTATTTCACCGATGCGGACAAAACAGCTCTTCTGGACTATCTGGAAAACGGCGTAGGCCAGCGCACCTCCGCTCAGGTATCCGATGAAATCACCGCCATTGTGAACGAGGAAATTTCTACCTATCTGGGCGGTGTGAAGGATGCCAAAACCTGCGCGGACGTAATTCAGTCGAGAGTCAAGCTCTGGCTTGCTGAGCACGAATAATGTAAAGCCAAAGCCGCAAGCGTTCCGTCGTGCTCCCGAGAATTTCCCTGACGGAAAATTCTCCAAGGTTTGGTTTTCATTCCGGCACGAATAATGTAAAGCCAAAACTGCAAGCGTTCCGTCGTGCTCCCGAGAATTTCCCTGACGGAAAATTCTCCAAGGTTTGGTTTTCATTCCGGCACGAATAATGTAAAGCCAAAGCCGCAAGCGTTCCGTCGTGCTCCCAGGCCGGGCTGTGAATTGCACAAACCTGACAATACTCCCTCAACCGGGTCTCCTTTATGGGGATCCGGTTTTTGTTCATGAAATATTTACAATATTTCCCGTGAAGAAATCGTTTTTTCTTCGTTATTTATCGTAAAACCTGTCACATTTTTCATCGCCGATTGTTTAGATAAATACAGAACAAATCCGCACAGGAGGACATTATGAAAAAACTGACCGCATTGATTCTCGCCGGGCTGCTTCTGCTCACATCCTGCACCACCGGCACCACTGTGGATCCCGTGACCGGGGAGACCATACCGAAGCCGGATAGAATCACGGAATCCCCGGACGATACCGAAGCGGAAACCGAGGAGATTGTTACCCGCACCACCCATCTGACGGGGATTTTTGAGAAAGAAGCGTTTCCCCGTGCCGCAGACAGCTACTATGCCCGCAATTATGCCCCGGATTTCGATGAAGACGGGAATTTCCGGATCTTCGGAAAATTCGGAGAAGGCGATGACCGGAAGTGGGGCGTGGCAACGGTTGCTCCCGACGGTACCGTGCTGAACCGGATTGACTTTGTACAGTACGACACCACTGATTCGGTTGACCGGATGACCGTCACCGACGACACCATTTATTACGTCATGAATATCAACGGAGGATATGAAAACCGCAGAATGGGGGTGTTCGTTGCGGCCTGCGGAGCCTTCTCGACCGGTGAAATGCTTGATATCACCGATTATTTCAGCGATTTTCATCCGGAAATCGGGGATAAAATTACCGCAATCTGCACGGACCGGGACGGAAACGTGTACCTCGGCACGGAGCTGGAAGTAGCGGTACTTACCCCGGAGCTGACCGTTAAATTCATGCTGAAGCCGGAGGGCGGCGTCACTGCCATGAAGCCCGACAGGAATGGCACCGTATACATCGCGTCCGGCAGGGAGGACACCTACGGACTCTATCCAATTGATCCGGAGAAAAAGGGGCTGGGCACACCCATTCTGCTGGGAGATCTGCGGATTCCCAATCTGTTCTTCGCGGAGGGATACGATTTCTACTACACCGACCATGAAACCGCCGTTTTCGGTGTGAACTTCCCTGCCGAAGAAGGAGCACAGCCGAGGATCACAAAGGTTCTGGATTTCAACAACTCCGGGGTAGGTCATACTACATTCACGCTGATGAATGTGAAGGATCCGAAGACCATGGTGGTTGTGGAAACAGAGTATTTTTCCAATTTCCCCATGGTTCCCGTGCTGTTCAAAAAAGCGCCCGACCGTCCCCTGGAGGATATCACCGTCATCGAAGTGGCGTACACCACCTCGGACTACTATTTTGAAGCGGATGTCATGGAGTTCAACCGTACTCACAAAGATATCATGGTGGTTCTGCAGGACTACTCCCGGTTTGACAATGACATTGAGCCGGATGCCGGTGAAAAACGCCTTGCCATGGATGTGGTCACCGGGGTTTACCGACCGGATATCATTCTCGGTACCTACGATCAGCCGGTGGTAAAGACCGTCGTGGACGAAGGAAATTATGTGAATCTGATGCCCTATGTCTCCACGGATACTCTGGTATCAAAGGACAGAATCTTCCCGGGAATCCTGTATTCCTACTCCACCGATGACGGAAATCTGTGGGGACTGCCGCTGGATTTCAGCGCCAATACACTCATCGCGAACGATGCTGTCACCGGCGGACTGACGGAGTGGGATTTCGGCGAAATGATCGCTTTCGCATCCTCCCTTCCCGATGATGTCGCCCTTCTTCAGCGCCTGAGCCGGGACACTGCCGTGGATTTCCTGCTGGGGAACAATCCCTACGCCGCCTTTGTGGATCTGAAAGCGGGCACCTGCAATTTCGACACACCGGAGTTTGCACAGTTTCTGGAATTTCTGAAATCCCTTCCCTCACAGCCGCGGTACGGTACCAATGAGGAGGAGTATCTGCAGCGTCACAACGGCAAAGCCGCACTGTATGCTCCGTATTTTGGCTTTGATATGGAAGATTGGCTCCAAAGAGAACTGATCTTCAATACCGCAGAAAACACCGTGATCGGCTTCCCCGTGGCTGACGGAAGCTCCGACAAACACATGAAGATGACATTCAAGGAAAGCTACACCATTCTCTCAAGCTGTGAATACCCCGACTCCGCATGGGAATTCATCCGGTTCATGCTGGGGGACGAGTTTATATATTCCCACTTCGCCAATGCCCGTGATCTGCCCATTCTGATGGACAAATGCCGGGGGATCGCAGAAAAACATCTCGGCTATATCTACAACTGGTATTTTGCAGGCGGCGGCTTCGGATTCAACCCCAACACGGAAGAAGCACGGGAAATGGCGCTTGCCGAGCCTCTGCGGGAACCGGGCATCCGCATAATCCCGACTGCGGAAATGGTTGACGAATACATGGATTACCTCATCAATAACACCGGTATGCGGATTGTAAACCGGATCCCGGACGAGATCAACGCTATCGTGAACGAGGAAATCGAAACCTACCTCACCGGCGTGAAGGATGCAAAATCCTGCGCCAATGTGATTCAGTCACGGGTGAACATCTGGCTTGCGGAACATGAATGATTATTACACAAAGGAGGACATTATGAAAAGACTGACCGCACTGCTTCTCGCCGGGCTGCTCCTGCTCACATCCTGCACCACCGGCACCACTGTGGATCCCGTGACCGGGGAGACCATACCGAAACCGGATAAAATCACGGAATCCCCGGACGATACCGAAGCGGAGACTGAGGAGATCGTCACACGAACCACCCACCTGACGGGAGTTTTTGAAAAGGAACTGCTGCCCAGGCTGGGGGACAACTACTATTCCCGGGTGCTCACTCCGGAATTCGATGAAAACGGAAACTTCCGGATCTGGGGAAAAACCGGTGAGGGAGATAGCCGCACCTGGGGACTGCTCACTCTGAACCCGGAAGGCGAAATTCTGCATAAGGTTGAAGCAGGCTTTGACTCAGACTTCAATATCGAGTTCATGACTGCCTTCGGCGACAGTATTTACTTTACCCAGCGAACTTCCGCCACTGAAGTTCTCCTTTATGCCGCAGGTGCAGCCCAGCAGGAAAGTCCGGTGCAGCTGAGCAATTACTTCACTCCCGAACCGGAATTACAGATCATCCGCGACACTGCGCTCTGTACCGACGGGGACGGCAATGTCTATGTCTCCTCCAAAAACGAAGTGGTTGTGTTCGCACCGGATCTGACGCCCCTGTTCTACATTACCCCGGACGGCGGTGTTGATGCCATGAACAAAACCCCGGACGGTACGGTGTACATTGTATCCGGCGAAGGGGATTCCTACGGTCTGTATCCTGTTGATGTCGGGACAAAAGCTCTCGGCACACCGAAACTGCTGGGAGACATGCGGATTGAGAATCTGTTCTTTGCGGAGGGGTACGATTTCTACTACACGGACTACGAGACCGCTGTTTTCGGCGCGGATTTCCCGTCCGAAGAAGGAAAACCGATCCGTTCAAAAGTTGTGCTTGATTTCCAGAGTTCCGGCGTATCCAATTCCACCTTCACGCTGTCAGATGTTGTGGATCCGGAAACCATGGTGGTAGTGGAAGTTTCCCATAACAGCAGCGGCGACGGCAAAGCCCCCGTCCTGTTCCGCAAGGCTCCCGACCGTCCGCTTGACGGCATCACCGTCATTGAAGTGGCATACACCACCTCGGACTACTACTTTGAAGCGGACGTCATGGAGTTCAACCGCACCCACAAGGATACCATGGTGGTTCTGCAGGACTACTCCCGGTTCGACAACGAAATTGATCCTGACGCCGGGGAAAAGCGTCTTGCCATGGACGTGGTCACCGGGGTTTACCGTCCGGATATCATTCTGGGCACCTACGACCAGCCGGTAGTCCGAACAACCGTGGACAGCGGTTCTTATGTGGATCTGAACACCTATCTGACCGGGGATCCCGTCGTATCGAAAGAAACCATCTTCCCGAGTGTACTGTATTCCTACTCCACCGATGACGGAAAGGTGTGGGGACTGCCCCTTGACTTTGAGGTACAGACTCTTGTCTCGAACAATGCTGTCACCGGCGGACTGACGGAGTGGGATTTCCCGGAAATGATGGATTTCATGGACTCCCTGCCCCGGGAGATTTCCATCATGGCAGGTCTGAGCAGAAATAATGTTATCACACATCTTCTCGGAAACAATGCATACAGTGCTTTTGTGGATCCGGAAGCAGGCACCTGCAATTTCGACACACCGGAATTTGCTTCCCTTCTGGAATTCATCCGTTCTCTGCCCACGGAAGAACGTCCCGTTGACCGTGTGGAAGAATATCTGGCACGGCACAGCGGAGCCGTCTCTCTCTACCGCCATAACATCCGTGAAGTGACCGACTGGCTGGCACTGGAAGCGATCTATAATTCCAAAGACTATTCCCTGATTGGCTTCCCTGTGAATGGAAACAGTGAGGACAAAGGCGCACAGCTGAAATTCACCGAAAGCTACACCATTCTGTCCACCACCGAATACCCGGACGAAGCATGGGAGTTCATTCGGTTCATGCTCAGTGATCAGTACGTTTTCACACATTTCAAGGTGGCACGTAAACTGCCGATTCTGACTGAAAAATGCCGGGGGTTCGGTATGGCATCCGTCGGTAAAATCGTTTACGACTTCAAATATGAAATAGGAGGATACTCCAGCAGCTCGGCATATAATGAAGAAGTCTGGCAGATTTTTCTGGATACGCCGCCCCGTGAGCCGGCAGCCCGTGTAATTCCCACCGAAGAAATGATCGACGGATTCATAAGCTACCTTTCCGGCAGTGTCGGCCAGCGGATCGTGAACCGGATCCCGGACGAGATCAACGCTATCGTGAACGAGGAAATCGAAACCTACCTCACCGGCGTGAAGGATGCAAAATCCTGCGCAAACGTGATTCAGTCACGGGTGAATATCTGGCTTGCCGAGCACGAATAATATTCAGCAAAAATTGTTAGCGATCCGTCGTGCTCCCGAGAATTTCCCTGTCGGAAAATTCTCCTAAGCTGGGCTGTAATTCTTTTCACGAATAATATTCAGCAAAAATTGTTAGCGATCCGTCGTGCTCCGCTCACACTTGACAAAATCTGCGGAATCCGGTACAATATACCATGCATCGGCCGCTTCTTTCCGGGGCATAACAAGCTTGCTCAGGAAAGGAGTGATACAATGCACGATCCGAGAAACAGCCGCAAGGAACCCATCTTCGACGAAATGCCCATCGGGTTCGGCATGGAGCTGGTAAAAAATCCCGCCGCCATGAACCGATTCACCCAGCTTTCCGAAGAAGAAAAGCGCACAATCGTTAACGGCGCATTCAATGTGACCTCCCGTGAGGAAATGCGCGCCTATGTGAACAATTTCATCGAGGGATATCCCTACGGCGACCCGTGGAATCAGGCATTCTGATCTGACTTTCAGCCAAGCGGAGGACTTTATGGCAACCGAAATCGAACGCAAATTTCTCATCCGTCTGCCGGATTTTGAAGCAATCCCCAAGTGCCGCGTACAGGCGATGACCCAGACCTATCTGAACATCCTTCCCGATGATCCCGGACTGGAACGCCGGGTGCGGTGGATCGCGGAAAACGGTCAGAACCGCTTTGTGTATACAGAAAAGCGTTCGATCTCCTCCGGTACCGCTGCAGTACGTCAGGAGGACGAATGGGAAATTTCCGCGGAAGAATATGCGGATAAGCTGGCGGAAGCGTTTTCACAGCTGACCAAGGTGCGCCATTCCTTCCCGTACGCCGGACACATTGTTGAAATTGACGTATACCCCTACGACATCGGCGGGGACGCCATGGTCGGACTTGCGGTGATGGAGATTGAAATGGCGGACGAGAACGAAGAAATTCAGCTGCCGCCTTTTCTGGAAGTGCTGCGTGAACTGACGGGTACCCGTGAGTTTTCCAACAAAGCCCTCGCCAAGCGGGTAAGATAAAGAGAACAGCCTGATTCTCCGGCAAATCCGGAAAATCGGGCTGTTTTTTCGTTTTGCGGGAACTTTTCGGAATGACATTACGTCCAATGGATACAACACCGCGGAGGTGACAGGATGAAAAAGATACTGATTTTTGTGCTCAGCATACTGATACTGGCGTCGTGCGGACAAATCGGTGAAAACCGTACCACCGGAGAATCCTCTGTTCCGGAAACATTCCCGGAATCCGCAGCCGAAACCGCTCCTCCGGAAACTGTAACTGATACAGCAGGATCCGGCGAGGAAGAAGCCGCTGAACCCATCCCCTTCCGGGAACTGCGTTTCACGGCAGCGGAGGGATACCGTTCCCCCATGCTGATCCGTATCACATCGGCAGAGGAGCGGGAAGCCGTTTATTACGCTCTCATTACCGAAGCCTATCTGGATGAAGCCTATGACTACACCTATGGCTATGACCCGGATCTTTTCACCGGCTGGCTGTCTCTCACGGAGAATTATGACGAAGCATGGTTTGAATCCCATGATCTGTACATCGCCGCGATTGGAGAGGACAGCAGTACCCCGAAGTATTCGGCTCAAATCACGGACGGAAACCGGATCGTGATCCGGGCGACCCACCACGAGCTTATCAGCGATGACCTGATCGGACGGCATATTCTTCTGGAAACGGAAAAAGGACGGGAGCTGATCTGGGACCGTACGGACGGAATCTGCTTCACGGCCGATGATCTGTTTACAGATAACTGAAATCAAAAAACCGGAGTTCATACTCCGGTCTTTTTTCGTTATCCCACAAGGCTTTTCAGCTGCTTGGCGAACTTTTCCTCCGGCATCTGATGGAGCCTGGACAGAAGACGGATTCCCATGTCGTCGGCACGGTTCTTCAGATTCAGTGCCGCCATGTCCCCGTCATAGGAGGGATGTTCCTCATCGAAGAAAATTGTGGATGCCAGAGCGGTCTTTGCGTATTCGTGTCCGAACCGGTCAGCCACCGCATCCAGCTTGTACAGCTCGTCGGTTTCGATATTGCCGTTCTTGCAGGAGATGAACACGGGAATCACGCCGCTCATCACCATGCAGTCGATCTCGTTGCGTGTTCCGCTCACATCGTCGTCCCACGCGATTACCACGCCCACTTCCGCGTCGTCGTACACGTATTTATCGTCCCGCTTCACGGACAGTGCGGTTTTGTAGGTGTAGTATTCCAGCAGGGATCCGGCTTTGGTAAGGCACTCCATCACGATGCGGTTCTTAAAGCGGAAGCTGAGAAGATCCTTGTCACGCTTCTGCGGCAGAATCAGTCCTTCGCTCACAAAGCGGTCGAACAGCTTCTTGTCCACCTGATTCCGTCCCTTGCGGAAGGCTTCGTCGGAAATCACATACAGGCCGTCATCGTCGGAATAACGGCTGACTGCGGCTGAAATCCGACCGATTTCCGTATTCCAGTTGCTGCACCGGTTCCAGCAGTCCTGCCACATGATGTCAATATCCTTCTCCACAGCGTCGCCCCGTCTGAACTTCAGTCCCCGGTCCAGCACCATGCCGCCGTGCAGAATTACGTCTTCCTCCACGGTCAGGTATACCTGGGATTCGGCGGAGAAGTCGCAGGTGGTTCTCTCCACGGAGATGCCGCTGTCGGTCTTCTTCATTTCAAACAGAACGGCGATCCGGCTGACGGGATTGATGCGGAACGCGCAGATCCGCTTGTTCTCATACATCGCACTGCCGCCGAGAATCATCCCAACCGCCACCAGAGCACTCTCGTCGCCGCCGGAGATATCGATGATGAAGCTGTCCTCGGCAGAATCGTTCAGAATTCCGCTTATGCTTTCCAGAATGCCCTCCAGGTCGTTCTTTGCCACACTGCGGACGGTCATTTCGGTTCTGATGCCACGGTTTTCAAGGATTTTCTGATACGCAGGTACGGCGCGCTTGGCCTTCCGGGCATCGGGTCCCACGAAAACCACCCGGTCGGGCTTCACGGCGAGAGTGGAAATGATATTCTCCACGGGAGTTCTGTCGAAAATTTCAACAAGTGTCATAGTATTTGCTCCAATCCGATTCAATCTGATGCCATTGTACACCCGATGGTTCGCCATTTCAACGGAATTCTGTGAATTTACAAAAAACATCACCCGATTTTCTCAGGTGATGTCCGTTGTTCAGTTGACACGAAGGGCAGTTTCCAGCGCCGTTTCCATCATGGCGGTAAAGGTGTTCTGACGTTCCTCCGCCGTGGTTTCCTCGCCGGTGATCAGGTGGTCGGACACGGTGCAGATGGCGAGAGCGTTCTTCCCTGCCCGTGCTGCGTTCATGTACAGGGCGGCGGATTCCATTTCCACAGCCATCACGCCCATCTTCGTCCATGCGGGATTGGCCTCCGCCGCATCTTCATTGTAGAATACATCGGAGGAGAGCAGATTGCCCACATGGTACTTCAGTCCCAGCTCCTGTGCCACAGATGCGGCAGCGGACAGCAGCTTCCAGCTTGCGGTGGGCGCAAAGGTACCGTGGAGTCCGTACTGTGCGGCATAGTTGGATGTGGTGCAGGCGCCCATACCCAGTACCAGTTCCCGCAGTTTAATGTAAGGCTGCAGAGATCCCGCCGAGCCGATGCGGATGATGTTTTCCACGCCGTAGAATTTATACAGCTCGTAGGAATAGATGCCCATGGACGGCATACCCATTCCGCTTGCCATCACGGACACTGGAATTCCCTTGTATGTGCCGGTGTATCCGCCGATTCCGCGGACATTGTTGACCAGCTTTGCATCCGTGAGAAAATTCTCGGCAACAAATTTCGCCCGCAGAGGGTCCCCGGGCATCAGAACGGTTTTCGCAAAATCACCTTTCGCGGCGGAGTTGTGAGGGGTTGACATGGTATGCCTCCTTTGTCGTATTTTGTTTTGGATTTATTCCACTTCGATCAGTTCGTATTCTCTGGATCCGTATCCCAGTTCTGCGGCGGCTTCGATGGTGTGAACGCCGTTGCGGCTTTCGATCCGTTCGATCAGGTGGGGCTTGCCGGGATCGGAGCAGGCGTAAACCAGATCAATGCACGCCTGATCGATAGCGATGGGATCGTCGGACACCAGAATGCCGATATCCGCAATGCAGGGATCCTTCGCCTTGGCGCAGCAGTCGCAGTCCACGCTCATATTCTTCATGACATTGACGTACATGAGGTTTTCTTCCCCGAAGAATTCCACCACGGAAGACGCCGCGTCCGCCATGGATTCCAGGAAGGAGTCGTGATCCGCTGACCAGAATGCGTCCATGTCGCCGGCGCCGTGGATGTACTGCTTGCCCGCCGAGGATGCCACACCGATGGAGAGCTGCTTGATCGCTCCGCCGTAGCCGCCCATGGGATGACCCTTGAAGTGGGACAGAACCAGCATGGAGTCGTAGTTGCCAATATTCTTACCGACGAAATTCTGCTGAATCCGCTTGCCGCCGGGGATGGGAAGCACCTTATCGGGTCCCTGTGCATCCAGAATATCCACATCGAAATACTTGGTCCAGCCGTGGTCGTCCATGAGCTTCACGTGCTTTTCGGTGACGTTGCGCTGTCCTTCGTATGCCGTATTGCATTCCACCACGGTACCGCCCACCGCATCGATCATGGGCTTCCAGAATTCGGGTGTGAGGAAGTTCTGGTTTCCCTTTTCCCCGGAGTGAACCTTGACGGCCACTCTTCCCTTCAGTTCCTTTCCCGCCAGTTTGTATAGCTCCAGCACCTTTTCGGGAGTAATGGTGCGGCTGAAATATACCTTTGCGCTCATGTCTGTTCTCCTTTATCTGTTATTTATGTATTGTTCCGGATTTTATCAATCTCATCCAGCATGATTCTCGCCGCATCAAAGCCGTGTTCCCATGAGCTTTTATAATATGCATATGCATCATCAATATTGTATTGGCAACCTCTTCCAAACAACAGCAGATTTCCCAGAATAAACTGCGCCTCCGCACTTCCGTTGTCCGCCGCGTGTTTGGCATATCTGTATGCTTTATGGTAGTTTTTACGCTGGGGCTGCTGATACAGTGTTGCCAGCTGCAGGGATGCCAGAAAATAGCCATGTGCTGCGGCAGTTTCATAATACTGGATCGCCTTGTCGATATCCTTAGAGACATGACCGTTTTCGTACATATATCCCAGCATATACTGTGCTTCAGCATTCCCTTCGTCAGCGGCAACTGTAAAATAGCGCAGTGCTTTCGGAAAATTTCTGCGATGATGCTCAAAAGGTCTGAAACTCATTTTTGCCAGTTCCATAGCAGCTTCCACATGATTCCGGTCTGCGGCTTCCTGAAAATAATAATTTGCTCTGAAAAAATCAGGCCGCGGCGGATCCACATGAACGCCGTTCAGATACATTTTTCCAAGCATGTATGCACATTCTGTAGGCAGTGATTCCATATTTTCGATAATACTGATCGCCTGTGCATACTGTCCGGTACTGTATAAGAACTCCGCATATTCTCTTTTCACAAGATCATCGCTCTCATCGATGATCTTTTCATAATAATCGATCGCAGCGTAATAATCATATTCACAGCCCAATCCAAGCTTCTGCATATATGCCAGATTTCCGGCTGAACCGAGATCCGATTCCGCTTTTTTCAGATATTCATAAGTTTTGAAATAGGACTGACGCTCCTGTGGAAATACCCCGGCATAAAACATCTTCGAAATCAGCAGATTGGCACGGATGCTCAGTTCATGCTGGGATTCCGCCACTTTCAACAGCCAGTATGCCGCTTTTTCAAAGTCACGCCCGGATTGTGTCCCGTTTTCCGACACATAGCCGTAATAGAACATGATGCCTGCACGGTACATCGCCTGGACGGATCCCTGTTCCGCTTCTCTGATGGTTTCGCATAAAGCATTCCACACATCGTATTCGGGATTGTCATTGAATACATCCCTGTAGATATCATCCTTTTCCTTCCGGGAATTAAGGAATCCGGTGAATTTTTCAAAAGGAGAAACCTTGTACTTTTCTGTGAAGAAGACATAGTCAAACCTGATCAGAAACCGGAGATCATACTCTTTATCCTCTTTTTTGCAGTAAAACACCGCTTCATCCGACGGCATCTTTACATTCTCCAGAATGACAGGGATAATATGTTTGCCGCTTTCATGGGCAGTCAGCAGTTCCTCACGGATCCAGTCCACATCCTCAAAACGAAGCAGCTGATCCAGACATCCCTGGGATACGATCAGCACAAAATCCTTGCAGTTCTGTACATTTTCCCGCAGTCTCTCAGGAAAACTGCCGCCCTTCTGTTCGTCCGAGTTAAAGTAGACACTGTATCCCGCCTCTTCCAGATCATCCGTCAGTCTGCTTGCAAAGTTATTCCCGGCATTGTCGTTTTTATAGGAGATAAATACATCCCTGAATGCATTTCCTGTATTCTTCCTGTACATGAATCTGTTCTCCTTTATCTCAATATTGATCTTCCGTTTTCATGCCTCTGACCAGCTTCACGATCCGGCTGGTACCCAGTCTGTCTGCTCCCAGCTCAATGAACTTCACCGCATCGTCCAGGGTAGAGATTCCGCCCGCCGCCTTGATTTTCACGCCGCCGGTAACGTGCTGTTTCATCAGTGCGATATCTTCAAACGCAGCTCCGCCGGCGGAAAATCCCGTGGAGGTTTTGATGTAATCCGCTCCGGATCGGGACACTACCTGACACATCCGGATTTTCTCGTTTTCCGTCAGCAGACAGGTTTCCACGATCACCTTCAGAATTACGCCCGATCTGACCGCATCCACAGCTTTGCGGACTGCACGGATTTCTTCAAGGATCCGGTCATATTCCCCGCTCTTCAGCCAGCCCAGATTGATGACCATGTCAACTTCATCTGCGCCGTCGGTGACCGCTTCCGCAGCTTCATAGCATTTTGTCCGCGTAGTGCTGTAGCCGTTCGGAAATCCGATGACGGTGCAGATCTTGACAGAACCTTCCATGTAATCCGCCGCTTTGTGAACGTGGGACGGCGGTATGCACGCGGAAGCGCATCTCATCTGCCACGCATCCTCCAGCACCTGTTTCACTTCATCCCAAGTGGCCGTGGGGCTGAGAATGGTGTGATCCACCCGTGCGAGAATCTCTTTGATTTCCATGGAATTCCTCCTCCGGTTGTTTTCTTACCAATATTATACCGCAATTCCCGGATAAATACAATACGGACGAAAAAATACCCGGCAGATTTCTCCGTCGGGTATTCCTGATTTCATCAACCGGGTTCACCGGCCTTCCAGCGTCTTTCCACTTCAGCAAAGATTTCATCGGGAATTTCTTCCTTGCCGGAGAGGTCGTTGGACACATACATTTCGCCCGCGGATTCGGGGAAGGTGCAGAAGGTGTCGTGTCTCCATGCATCCCGTTCTTCCACGTTGCGGAGGTTGGGCAGCTTGATGGGAGCGTTGCCGTTGATAATGGAACGGTATCCGAGGGTACCGGGGATGCACATATCCACCGCATCGTATACATTGATGGCGCGCTCGATTGCTTCTTCGTCACCCAGAATGGAGCGGATGAAGTAGTAGGTGGTGAAGAAGTCGCCGCCGCCGTGACCGGAGTTTTCCGTGCCGACGATGATGGGATCGGGCTTGTAAACCTTGTGTTCGCCTCTGCAGTTCTGACCGGGCTTTTCGGTGTAAACCGCAATCTGGCCGTTGCCCAGATCCTGTACGCCGCCAAGATCCCCGTTCAGCTGATAGTTGGAGTGACGGGTGGACTTGATGTTGAAGTGCAGGGACTTGAGCATGGCACCGTTGTTCAGCGTTACGATTTCCATGCCGAGAGAGCCGGATCCGGTGCCCAGATTCCGCATGAAGGGCATATTGGGAGTCTCGAACGCGGACACCTGCACGGGTCTCAGACCGGTCATGTACAGGATGGGACCGATGGAGTGGGTGCAGTAGAAGGTGGAGGGCATCAGATTCCGCCAGTGGTTCCGTTCGCCGTAGGTAATCTCGGGCCAGATGGAGGAGCAGTCGTGGAGATATTCGCCTTCCGCGTACATCAGTTCACCGAGGGCACCGCTGCGGTAGATGTTCCGCATTTCCCAGCGAACGGGGGTATAGCAGTAGTTTTCCGCGTAGGTGTAAACCTTGCCGGTCTGTTCCACGGTTTCGATCAGTTCCACCGCTTCCGCCATGTTGGCAACGGTCAGGCATTCGGTCATGATGTGTCTGCCGGATTTCAGCAGCTTGATGCCGAATTTTGCGTGTTCGTGGGCATAGTTCGCGCAGACAACCGCATCCATATCGTGGTTGTAGAAGTCATCGAAGCGTTCGTAGTAGGTGATGTTGTAAAGTCCGGCCGCTTCCGCTTCTCTTTTGCAGGCATCCAGAAGGGGCTTGTACTTGTCGCATACCGCCACCAGTTCCGCTTCCTTGCTGCCGAGGATCTGGCGGATCATGGTCATACCGCGTCCCGCGCCGAATACACCGATTTTGATTTTTGCCATAGTCTTCTCCTTATCTAATTCTTATTCCATCAGAGTAAAGTCTTCGTTTTCGTACCGGTACAGCTTCACGTTGGTCAGGCTGCAGTCATCCGCTCTGCCGTGGTGGGAAACGTAGAAATATCCGTCACCGATCGCGGCAAATCCGGTGCTGCCGTGGGGGAAGCTGTAGCCTTCGGTGCCATGGGAGTCGAGCGTGAGAACATCGCCGGTCATCTCCGGATACACACCCGTGAGGGTCTCCCGCTTCGGGGAAATCTTTGCGTCCAGTGCGAACATAGGAGGATTTCTGAAACCGGGCTTCTTTCCGGTGTAGACCGCCATCCAGTATTTTTCCGTGAAGGGGTCGTATTCAAAATTCTGCACGCCGAAGTTGGTGTTTCCGGTATACGCGAAGTATTTCGCACGGGGAGCCGGGCCCACGTCGTGCATATTGTCCTGCTTCAGCACCGCGGAGTTTTCCTTCAGCTCATCCACATCGTACTTGAGAATCACCTGATAGTCGTTGTCAGCCCGGCTGTTGTCGGAGTACACGCCGTAGGTGACGAAGATGTACTTCCTGCTGTCAGCAGGCGCGCCGAAATCGGGACCGAGAGCCGTACCGTCGATGCCGGAGCAGCCGTGTCTGTGATCCAGAACCGTTCCGTCGGCGAGGGTGACTTTGGCAAGGTAGTCCTGTGTGACTTCATCCAGATATGCCGCCTTCATCACCTCAGCGGAATCCATGTCTGCCCGGTCGATTTTATCCACATCGAACATGGTCATGTAGAATCTGTCGGGGATCTCGATGCCGCCGCCCAGGGATTTGATGATGCCCCGTCCGATCACATCATTCTTGTATTCCAGGGAGCCGTACACCAGACCGTCATCCCCCATGGTGATGCAGCCGAGGTGGCCGAGAAGTCCGTTCACCGATCCGATAAAATTGCCCTCCATGTCGGTTTTGATCAGCATGGTGGTGAAGGAGTAGTAGACGAATCCCTTCTTCACATCCACCGCGATGCCCTGACAGTGCCCGGCCTTGTAGGCGCCGGAGTAAATATTTTTCGGCAGTTTTGTGTAATCCATACTCAGCTCCAGATTTCAATATCTTTCACACGGTCGTTGAGATCCGCGTGCTCGTTCTTCACAAATCCGTGGGCGGCGAGGAAGGCTTCCCCTTCGTCAAACCACACGGTCAGCTTTTCCTTGTAGTGGCAGTCGGAGGCAATCAGGATCCGTCCGCCGACCTTCTTGATTTCGTCCACCATGAAGTCCGCCGGATAGGGTACCACGCGCAGGCCTCGCGCAATGGCGCCGGTGTTCAGTTCAAAGGTATTGCAGTGCTTGACGATTTCATGAATGGCTTCTCTTGCAACCGCACGGTAGGCTTCGTTTTCTTCGGGAATCAGGCTGTACTTGGTGATCAGGTCGAAGTGTCCGATGATGTCGGTCTTGTTGCGGGCAACGTGTTCCACCAGATTGAAGAAATACACCTTCGCAAGCTCCACCATATCTCCGTGGAAGTGGGTATTGACCATGTTCACGAAAGCTTCTTCGCTGTGGTCGATGGGAAGGCTGATGCCCTTGCGCACGATTTCGTGAACGGAGCAGAGCAGATAGTCGTAATCCCGGTGGGGTACATGGGATTCCCCGTCCAGCTCGATGCCCGCGTAGAGACGGATCCGGTCTTTATATTCCTCGGCCAGAGCACGGACTTCTTCATATTCCGCCTGTTCCCCTTCGGGAGACATACAGTAGACGGATTCTTTTGCCGCGTAGCTGTGGTCGGACATACCGAGGGCGGTAAATCCCCGGCTGATGGCTTCTTCCGCCAGTTCCCGGATGGTATTCTTCCCGTCGGAATAGGTGGAATGGGTATGGAAATTGGATTTCTGCATGATTGATCTTCCTTCTGTATTATTCTGTGCATCGGTCAAGCAGTTCGCGGATACAGTCCATGGAATCGTCATACTCCGTGACTCTGCCCCGGCCTTCGCTCTCACCGAAGCCGTATTTTGCGTAAATAAACGGAATCCCGGCGCCGTCCGCCCCGTTTCTGTCGCTGACGGTATCTCCCACATAAACCGGGTGAAGCAGATGGTTCCGGCGGATCACCTCTCGGATGTTGTCCGCCTTGCACATCCCTGTCCGTCCGGTGCATTCCCAGTCTTCAATGATTCCGTACATATGATGAGCGGTGAGGAACGCTTCAATATATCCGTCCTGACAGTTGCTGACCACGAACAGCCGCACGCCTTTTTCGTGAAGAGCGTGCAGAGTTTCGTTCACGCCGTCGTAGAGAATGCCGCCGCGCTCCGGGAGCCACCGGTTTTCCCAGCCGCAGCTCTCCATCATCAGGGCGAACGCTTCCTCA
>JAFQWY010000199.1 GCA_017407225.1 Clostridia bacterium
TGATCCGTCGCTGACCCGGCTTCATTCCGTCCCGTACGTCGGGAAGGGCTCGGGCGGCAATGACCGACATGGAGTATTCAATGAAGGATTTCTTGACCTCCTTCTCCATATTGATGGGAAGTATTTTCTGGTCGGGAAATTCGATGTTGATATCGTCTCTTTTTCTGGCCATATTGGTTTGGCTCCCTTAGTTTTTTCTTTGTTGGATTTCTTTTTATTTGCTGAAATGTTGTTTTACTTAAACTGATCGTTTGGATGTATGGGGCAGACTTACAGTTTTTTTATTATCTATTATCTATTCTTTCTTCTCTCTTATCTTAGGCGAAGCCGCTTCATTCTCCTGCCACGTATCGTCCCGCCACATCCTGTGCGAATGCGACGGCATCGGCGCTGCCGAGATTCTTCACATATTTTGCGTACAGGAATGCGCCGAGGAAGGTATCTCCCGCGCCTTTCAGTCTGACGACGGGGCGCTTGACTGCCGGGACGAAGGTACTGCCGCTCTCATCGGTGATGACTGCGCCGTCCCCAGCCATGGTGGTGATGACAGTGATTCCGGTGCGTTCTGCCACGGACTGTGCCGCTTTCATGACGCCTTCGGGAGTTGAGGTATCCGTCCCGGTCAGACCTGCCAGCTCTTCATGGTTGGGCTTGATATAAGTCGGATGATTTTCACCGTCCACTGCCGCCTCCAGAGCCGCACCGTCGCAGTCGATGACGCAGTGTGCGCCTTTTGCGGTGATTTTTCCGCACAGCTCCGCCGGGTATGTTTTCTTCACATCGGAGGGGCAGCTTCCGCAGACAGCGGCAACGTCGCCGGGCTCGATCATGCCGAGAAGCATGTTCTCGATCTCAGCCAGCTTCTCCCCGATGGGGGTGCCGGGTGCGTTGATCTCCACGGAATCTCCCTCTTCGGGGATGAGGGAGGTATTGACTCTTGTATTCCCCTCGATATCCACGGCGGTGACGGGCATATTTTCTCTCGCGAGGATGGCTTTGAACATTTCCCCGGTATCTCCGCCGAGGGGGGCGAAGGTAACGAGACTGACGGTGGTATGTTCCTTTGCGGCGCAGTTCAGGATGGAACGGGAGACGTTCACTCCCTTGCCTCCTGCTGTGATTTTATGGGAGGAGGTGCGGTTGAGCCCGGTCGGGTTGACGGCTATCGTATGGTATTCGATATCCAGTGCCGGGGACAGCGTAACGGTGATGATTTTCATGATGGTATTTTGTAGGATTTTTTGTTTTTGGTTTTGATTGTTGAGTTTTTGTTTGGCGTAAACTTATCGTTTGGATTTATTAAGGTGGAAAAGGCTCCGCCTTTTCTATGGGATTTTATGCCCTGCGCGGGCGGGCGCACAAGAGGATCGGTCGCGATCCTCTTGTGAATCTCCACGATTCGAGGGGTTCCCCCTCAAAACTCCCCTTGTCGGGTCGCTCACAGTCGTTCGCTTGTGATCTGGAGTTACAACTGCATCTTCGACCGTGGAGTGTCACTGGATTGTTTCCGTAAGGGACGCGCTTCGCGCGAGGCTTTGGTTTGAGGGATAGGTTAGGGTTTGAGGAGATTGCACTCTTTTCGTTCTGTCAAAGCCCGCTGGGATTTCGTCTCGCTGCCGCAGGCTGACGTTTATGCGGGAAATGAAGTGACTCTGTCCCTGAAGGAAGGTAACGCCACCTCAGCACTGCACGGGTATGGCGTCCGCAGGACTGGGGTTCCCCATAGGGGCAAAGCCCCTTGTGGGTCGTGGTGATTCACAAGAGGACTTCGATAGGTTTCATCGGAGATGAATACCTCCCTCTATGTGCGCCCTCCGCGCAGGAGCATTCAATCAATTGAAAACGCGTAGCGTTTTCCACCCTCCCCCTCCGAAGTCCGCTCCGAACCCGGATATTTTCTGCACTTCGTGCATCAAATATCCAGATTCTCCGCGTACTTCGCGTTTTCTTCAATGAATTCCCGTCTGGGTTCCACCTTGTCGCCCATCAGCACGGAGAAGATCTCGTCGCACGCCATGGCGTCTTCGATTTCCACCTTCAGAATGGTACGGGTCTCCGGATTCATCGTGGTTTCCGCCAGCTGATCCGCGTTCATTTCACCAAGACCTTTGTACCGGTCAACGGAAATGGACGGGCCGCCGCCCAGCTCTGCGATGATGCGGTCTCTCTCCGCTTCGTCGAATGCGTAGCGCTGGATGTTCTTGCCCTTGCGGATCCGGAACAGCGGCGGCTGCGCGAGGTAGATATGTCCTTCGTCGATGAGCTGTCTCATGTGACGGAAGAAGAAGGTCAGCAGCAGCACCCGGATATGGGAACCGTCAACGTCGGCATCGGCCATGATGATGATCTTGCCGTAGCGGAGGCGGTTGATGTCGAAGTCCTCGCCGATGCCGCAGCCCAGTGCCTGGATGATCGGGATCAGGGACAGATTGGAGTAAACCTTGTCAAGGCGGGTCTTTTCCACGTTGAGAACCTTACCGCGGAGGGGGAGGATTGCCTGGAACCGGGAGTTCCGTCCGGTCTTCGCGGAACCGCCTGCGGAGTCCCCTTCCACGAGGAAGAGTTCGGTCAGGTCAACACGCTTTTCCTGACAGTCCGCCAGCTTGCCGGGGAGGGTGGAGCCCTTCTGCAGCACGGATTTTCTGGACTGTTCTCTCGCGGATCTTGCGGCTTCTCTCGCTCTCTGGGCAACCAGCGATTTTTCAATGATCGCCTTTGCCACGGAGGGATTTTCTTCAAAGAATTCGCTCAGCTTTTCGGTGACGATCTTGTCAACGATGCCGCGTACTTCGGAGTTGCCCAGCTTTGCCTTGGTCTGGGACTCAAACTGCGCGTCCGGGAGCTTGACGGAAACAACCGCGGTCAGACCTTCTCTTGCGTCTTCCCCCGAGAAGTTCCTGTCGCTTGCCTTGAGGTAGTTATTCTTTCTTGCGTAATCGTTGAGCACCTTGGTGATGGCGGTTTTGAAGCCGGTTTCGTGGGTACCGCCGTCGATGGTGGACATATTGTTGGCGAAGGTGACGATCATGTCGTTGTAGCTGTCATTGTACTGCATGGCAACTTCCGCGGTGATGTCGCCCTTTTCCGCCTTCATGTAGATGACTTCGGGGTGGATGACCTCCACGTGCTTCGCCTTGTTGAGGTGTTCCACGAACTGGCGGATACCGCCGTCGTACTTCAGGTCGTATTCCACGAATCTGCCCCTGGAGGTGGCGTCGTCGTTCTCGAATTCCACTTCCGCGGAGGTGGTTTCGTCGGGCGCGGGTGCATTTTCGTCGGGAATTTCCTCTTCTTCCGCCTCCTCGGGAGCCACGCCGTCATGGGCATCGCTTACCTTTGCCGCCGCTTCCAGAAGTCTCTGGATATCCGGGTCATCGTGGGAGGTGCGGAAGGCCTGCGCGATCATTTCGTCCTCGTCGAGGGTCAGTTTTCTCTCGTCCCGGAGAATGATGCGGATGCCGGCGTTGAGGAATGCCTGTTCCCGCAGACGGGTCAGAAGTATCTGCAGGTCGAATTCGGTGGTATCGGTAAAAATGGTGGGGTCGGGCTTGAAGCGCACGTAAAGGCCGTGCTTGTCTGTGGGACCTTCGCAGGTAAAGGGACGGACTACGTTTCCGCGCTCGAACCGCATGGTATACCGCTGTCCTTCGTAGGCGTTGTCCACTTCCATCCACTCGGACAGGGCATTTACAACGGATGCGCCCACGCCGTGGAGACCGCCGGAGATTTTGTATCCGCTTCCGCCGAACTTACCGCCGGCATGGAGCACGGAGAAAACGACCTCCAGTGTGGGTTTGCCGGCCTGATGGTGCATCTTGGACGGAACGCCGTGACCGTTGTCGTTTACGGAAACGGATCCGTCGGGGTGGAGAACTACCGTGATGCAGTCGCAGCGTCCCGCCATGGCTTCGTCGATGGAGTTATCCACGATTTCATGGACCAGGTGATGCAGACCGCGCTGGGAGGTTGTACCGATGTACATACCGGGCCGTTTTCTGACGGCTTCCAGTCCTTCCAGCACCTGTATTTGGTTTTCGTCGTATACTTGGGTGGTGTTGTTGTCCATAAAGGCTCCTGTGGTTCTTTCTTATATCTTCTTGATATGCTTATTTTTTATCTTCTTGGGTTCTTTTTTGGCGTAAACTTATCGTTTGGATTTATTTAGGGTAGAAAAGGCTCCGCCTTTTCGATGGGATTTTATGCCCTGCGCGGGCGGCGCACAAGGATCCTCCGGAGCCGGATCCTTGTGAATCCAGGCTCTTTTTTTTCGGTTCGCTCGTAGTCACTCGCTTGTGTAACTTTAATCGTTCATCAGTGCCCGAACGTGGAGTGTCACTTTGTTGTTTCCGTAAGGGACGCGCTTTGCGCGAGGTTTGAATTTGAGGGATAGGTTAGGTTTTGAGAGGATTGCAATCTTTTCATTTTGTCAGTGCCCGAGTCAGTCTCGTCTCGCTGCCGCAGGCTGTCGTTTATGGAGGAAATGAAGTGATGCTTCCACTAAAGGAAGATCGCTCTACCCTGAAACTGCACGGGTATGTTCGGGGTTCAAAGGGGTGTCCCCTTGTGGGGTGGATTCACAAGGAGGCGTCCACACGCCTTCTTGTGCGCCCCACGCGCAGTGGAGAAATCAAATCGAAAAGGCGGAGCCTTTTCTACTTTCCTCTCCCTCAGAATGAAAGCTGTTTCAAAGAATCAGCTTCTCCACCCTCCCCGCAATGGCGGAGGTCGAAATATGCGTGAAGATCACACCGCTGTCCGTGAGGACGAAGGTCCGCGGCAGATCCTCCCCCGCGGATTCGGTCATACCGCTCTTTTCGGCGTTTTTCAGAAATTCCTTGGTCAGCTCGGAATCCCATTTGCCGTCCATGTCAAAGCATCCCAGAATCTCCCGGGATCTCACCATGCGTCCGGCTCCGATGTGTATATACATGATTATTCCTTATTTATTCATCCGCACCGGCATTACGAAATACATGAACGCCGTGCAGGCTTCTTCGTTCATCGGTGCCGCACCGGTGTCAAGGGCACGGTCGCCGAACACTTCTTCGTCGGGATGGGCATTCAGGAACGTGGTGCCGGAGGAGGGCTCGATCACCACGCCCATCAGAGGGGAATTAAGGCGGATTCTAAGTCTGTCGCATTCGGACGGAGCCGCTTTCAGGGCATCCAGGAGGAAACGGCAGTTGAATCCGATGGAAACGCCTTCGCCGTCAATGGCCGCGGGCACCTTTTCGTACACGGATCCGCCGGAGGACACGGAGCTCATGGTGATGGCGTTGTCCATGAAGTCCAGCTTCACATGGGAGCCGCGGCTTCCGCCCAGCTTGTCTTCGGTGACAATGGACGCTCTCTCGATGGCGCCCAGCAGTTCGGATCTGGACACAAACGCCTGGGTCTTATAGGAGTTGGGCAGCAGCTTTTCGTAGTCGAAATATTCGGTATCCAGCATCCGGGTGAAGAAATAGATGCTGTCGATCTTGAAAATAATGTGCTTTCTGCCGATCATCATGGTCAGCTCGTCCTCGGAATCCTTCAGAAGCTTGGTCAGCTCGCCGAGGAATTTTCCGGGAATGATCATTTCCGCATCGGGTGCGTTTTCGTTGGTGGCGGAGATATCCTCCTTTGCCGCGGACAGACGGTTGCCGTCGCATCCGATCACGGTCAGCTCGCCGTTTCTGATTCTGAACAGCGCACCGTTGAAAGCCGCTCTCTGGTCGTTCTGTCCCACCGCGTAAACCGTGGTATCAATGAGGTTTTTGATCACATGCTGGGGAATCCGGTAAACCCGTTCGCCGATGAACATGGGCATGGAGGGGAAGTCTTCGCCGGGGGTAGCGGTGATTTCAAAATGGGACATACCGCAGGAAATGTTCACGTGTCCCCTTGCGTCGATGTCCAGGGTCACCTCTCCGTCGGGGAGGGCGCGGACGATCTGCAGGATCTTCACGGTATTGATGACGAACATGCCCTTTTCGTACACGCTGCATTCTACAGTAGTACGAAGACCTTTTTCCAGGTCGAATGCGGAAATCCGGCAGAGATTGGGGTTATCGGTGTCGTAATCGCCGTATTTCGGATTGGGGGGACATTCAAAGAGGAGTCCGTCCACGGAGGTCAGGGTGTTCTTGGTCTGGGAGATCCCGGCAGCCGGTGTGATGGCGGCGAGGAGTTTCTGTTTATCAAAGGTAGCTTTCATGGATTGGCTGTCTCCTTTCGGCGCGTCCGGATCCGGGCAATTTCGTTCAGATTCCGCCTTTTCCCGGAAATTCTCTCACGCGCGCGCGTTTTGTTTATGTTTTGTTTCTTTTTGTTCCTTGTGTTCGTTCTCTATAAATTCAGTAGTATCAGTAATAGAGGGGATAAGTCCTGTGGAAAAGCCCTTCCTGCGCTGCTTCCCGGTGAGGCCGCAGGTTCGTTTTGATCGGTTGTCTTCCCATTTATTATATACGGGAAATATTGCCTCTATGCATCTCTGGAAAAAAACGGGATTTGATAATCTCCGCACGCCTGCCGGAAAGCGGTGGTTTTTCCGAAACTTACGCACAGAACCTGCCGTGTTCTCTGGGGATAAACCCTGCATCGAACGGAAGTTTGTGGTTCATATTGTACAATCCCACCTTAATTATACAAAACTTCCGGTTTCCACAGAGTTTTCCGTGACAGGGGGATTTCGGATAAATCCTGTGGAAAAGTGCGGGTTATCCGAAGGAAGGGATCGGTTATCCGAAAGTTTTCCGAAACGGCGTGTGGGAAAGTCTTGCGTGGATTTCGGCTTCCGGAGGGTTTTGCACAGCCCGATCGGGTGAAAAATCGGATTCGGCGGCACTTATCGGACGGAAAAACGCAGAAATGCGGGTGAAAGTGTGGGAAACTGTTGGAAAAGCGCGGAATTATCACCGGGTTTTCCACATGAGTTTTCAACAGGGTGTGGGAAAGTGTGATATCAACAGAAGTTTTCAACAGCCTGTGGGAAACCGGGTGGGAAAAGTGCGGGATAAGGCTGTGGATCCCTCCCGGAATCGCGGAAAGCGTGGGATAAGGCTGTGGGAAAAGCGTGTTCGTGAGCGTTTTCGCGATTCTCAGTCGCCGCGCTTGACTTCCTTCATGATTTCGGAAACCTTGGCCTCCAGCAGCGGATCGCCGGCGATTTCCTGTTCCACGCGGTTGATATTGCTGTGCACCGTGGAGTGGTCGCGGGCAAAAGCGGCGCCGATCTGGGGCAGGGAGATGTTGGTGATGGCGCGGGTGATGTACATGGCGGCATTCCGTGCGCTCTGGATATTCTTTTTCCGGGAGGAGCCGAGGATGTCGTCCTCCGTGACCTTGAAGTGCTTGGCGGTGACGGCAATGATCCGCTGGATGATGTCGGAAACGGGCTCCGCGTCGCGCAGGTATTCGGGCACGGTCTGCAGCACCATTTCCATGTTCACGGGCTGTCCGGTGAGGAGATTGGATGCCACCAGCTTCTTGACCACGCCTTCCAGCTGGCGGATGTTTTCCTGCAGATTTTTCGCGAGGAAATCCACCACGTCGCCGGGAACGTCCACGCGGTTCTGGGAAACCTTGTTCTTGAGGATGGCCAGCCGCAGCTCGTAATCCGGGGGCTTGATGTCAACCAGCAGCCCCTGCTCGAATCGGCTGCGGATTCTGGCTTCCAGGGAGACAAGCTCTCTCGGCGGACGGTCGGAGGTGAGGATGATCTGGCGGTGATCCTCGTACAGGGCGTCGAAGGTGTGGAAGAACTCGGTCTGGGTGGCGTCCTTGCCGGCAATAAACTGGATATCGTCGATGAGGAGCATATCCACCTTCCGGTACTTGGCGCGGAACACTTCGGTTCTGCCTTCCTTGATGGCCTCGACCAGCTGATTGGTGAACTCCTCGCCCTTGATGCAGATGATGTTCAGGGAAGGATTGCGCTGGAGGGCGCGGTTGGCGATGGCGTACATGAGGTGGGTCTTGCCCAGTCCGGAGGAGCCGTAGATGAAGAGGGGATTGATTTTCAGTCCGATGTTGTTTGCCACGTTCAGGGCGGCGGCGTGAGCCAGGTTATTGGAGGAGCCGACCACGAAATTGTCGAAGGTGTAGTCGGGATTGATGGCCATTTCGCCGTTTTCGGACGGAGCCTGTTCCGGTTCTTCTGGGGGCACGGGCGCGTTTCCGGCCTGCATCAGGGATTCGTAGGATGCCATGACCCCGGAAAGGGAATCCGACACGGAGCCTGACGATACGGAGCCGGACGAACGGGATGAGGGATAGCCGGGGAGGGGCATGTCATCGGTGCGCGGGGACTGTGCGGGTTCGGGATCCGGTGCGCCGGTGATGACGGGAGCGAGGGAGGTATCGACGGCGATGGACACCTCGGGGGTATAGCCGAGAAGCTCGGTGAGGCAGTCCGCGATGAAGTCGATATGTTTTTTTGTGATGATTTCCTGCTTTGTGGTATTTTCGCAGACGAATACGGCCTGTTCGGCATCGAGGCGCCGCAGCTGCATTCTTCCGAACCAGAGGTTATAGGACTGTTCGGAATACTGGTAGTTGGAGCGCATCATTTCGTCGAGAATCTGCCAGAAAGAGGCAAGATCCGCATTGTTCTGGAATTCCATGTAGCCTCCGTGGGATGATTTATTTACATTATATATATACTGTTCTATTATACCACAAAGGGTGGGAAATGTCAAGGATTGACGAAGAAGTAGAAAATGCTCCGCCTTTTCGATTTGGATTTCTCCACTGCGCGGAGGGCGGTTTTCTTTTAGCGTCCGGTTGGGGAAAGAAGAAGAAAAGACTGCCGTCTTTTCAATTTGGATTTCTCTCCTGCGCGGAGGGCGCACAAGAAGGCGTGTGGACGCCTCCTTGTGAATCCACCCCACAAGGGGACACCCCTTTGAACCCCGAACATACCCGTGCAGTTGTAAGGTGGAGCGATCTTCCTTCAGGGACAGAGTCACTCAATTTCCTGCATAAATGTCAGCCTGCGGCAGCGAGACGAAATCCCTTCGGGCACTGACAGAACGAAAAGAGTGCAATCTCCTCAAAACCTAACCTATCCTTCAAACCAAAGCCTCGCGCAAAGCGCGTCCCTTAGGGAAACAATCAAGTGATACTCCACGTTTGAGCACTTATGAACGATTAAAGTTACACAAGCGAGTGACTACGAGCGAACCGAAAAAAAGAGCCTGGATTCACAAGGATCCGGCTCCGGAGGATCCTTGTGCGCCGCCCGCGCAGGGCATAAAACCCCATCGAAAAGGCGGAGCCTTTTCTACCTAAACCAATCCAAAAGATAAGTTCAAGCAAAAGCCAAAAAAATCCCGAGAAATTTCAAATTCCCCCTTGACAACCACGCCCACTGTGTTATATAATTACTGTTGTCTATTTGCGCATAGGGCATCCATGCCCAAACGCCGTATCATCGTTAAATTTTTTCACTATATAGAAGGAGGTGTGATTATGCTCAGAACATATCAGCCTAAGAAGAGACAGAGAAGCAAGGAACACGGTTTCAGAAAGAGAATGGCAACTGCTGACGGCAGAAAGGTCCTCAAGAGAAGACGCGCTAAGGGCCGTGCAA
>JAFQWY010000200.1 GCA_017407225.1 Clostridia bacterium
GTATGAGCGTAACAGCAGCGGAGAACCGGAATCAGCAGAACAAGCACCATAAACTGGAACATGATAAATGATGCCGTCGCAAATTGCTACCCCATCGGAATATCACAGTTCATGATGGAACCATACTACGATGAACAAATCGTTCACCGTAAGTTTCGGTAAAGGTTAGGATGAACCGTCCCATCCTTGCCGCAAGGGGTGCGAATTTCTCTCACCCCTGCCTATAAATCTATGACGGGACAATTCATCCCGTCACCTATCGAATGGAGGAATCGAATGACCGAAAATCAAACCAATATACTTATCAATTTGTTTGACCACCAATGCGAACCACCTGCCGAATTTCTGGAGGAATGTCGGCTGTATTGGACGAACATCAAACGCATCCGCACCGCAAAAGAAAAAGCAACACCGATCTACTACGGTATAGAGCCAGATGGGACGATGTATTTCTATCATGGCAATACGAAAATCAAAGTGACCGAACATTTCAATGATACCGGCAAACCGATCACTGTGCTTGTGGAAGATGTAATACAGTATGCTGCTGAATCTCAATAACGAATCGTTATCCAGCTGACAGGACATATTCAAAAAATCATGTTGAAACATTCCCATGCTTATGATATAATGAAGTCAGCATAAAGTATTGTAAGCGTGAGTTGTTTCAGAAACAGGAGGATTTTCAAAATGAAACAGCCATACAATACCGCACTGTATATGCGTCTCAGCCGTGACGACGAAACCTACGGCGACAGCGTATCCATCGAAACCCAGCGCACCATCTTACAGACCTTTGCTAAAGAAAACGGCTTTACAAGTGTGTCCGAATACATCGATGACGGCTGGAGTGGAACAAACTTTGAGAGACCGAGTTTCAAGCGGATGATGGAAGATGTGGATGCCGGAAAGATCAACTGCATCATTGTCAAAGACCTCAGCCGCTTCGGCAGAGAACACGTAATGATGGGGATGTACTTTGAGTTCATCTTTCCCGAAAAGAATGTCCGGTTCATCTCCGTCACGGAAAACGAAGACTCCGCCAAAGGTCTGTCTGACTTCGTACCGATCAAGATTTTGTTCTGCGAATGGTATGCCAAAGATACCAGCAAGAAAGTTAAAGCCGCCCTTCATGCCAAGTTTGCCGCAGGAGAACGAACCTGTACATACGCTCCCATCGGGTACAGGAAACATCCCGATATCAAAAACACCATCGTGATCGATGAGGAAACACGATGGATCGTGGAGAAGATATTCACCCTTGCCGCCCATGGAGCCGGTGCCGCCAAGATCACACGAGAACTCATCACCGCACAGGTTCCCACACCCGGCTGGCTGAACTATCAGCGATACGGGACATTCGCTCACATCTACGAAGGAGAACCGGAATCCAAGGCCTACGCATGGACGGTGGCACAGGTCAAGAGCATTCTGAAAGACGAAACCTACATCGGCAATTCTGTTCACAACAAGCAGACCAACATTTCTTACAAGAACAAGAAACGTGTCCGCAAGCCGGAGGAAGAATGGATTCGTGTGGAGAACACCCATGAACCGATCATCACAAAGGCAGTCTTTGAACAGGTACAGAAGCAGATTTCCAGCCGTCGGAGACAGCAGAAGGACGGAACCACGCAGATGTTCTCCGGTTTGGTAAAATGCGCTGACTGCGGCTGGTCGATGCGGTTCGGGACGAACACACAGAACAGCAAGCCGTACAGCTATTTCACCTGCAGCAACTACGGTCAGACAGGACTGCAATGCTCAGCACACTACATCCGGTATGATACCCTGTATGATTATGTGCTGGCAAGAATCCGGCACTGGTCGCAGAAAGCACAGCTGAGTGAAGAAAAACTGCTGAATCAGCTTCTGTCAGCCGGGGATAAGGCAAAAGCTGGTGATGTGAAAAAGCGTACTTCGGAGCTGAACAAGGCTGAAAAGCGGAAAGCCGAGGTTGACCGACTGTTTACCAAGCTGTACGAGGACTGGGCAGGCGGACGGATTACGGAGTATAACTTCGGAATGCTGTCGCAGAAGTACCAGACCGAACAGCAGGAACTGGAGGCAAAGATTGCCCGGCTGAATATGGAACTTGCA
>JAFQWY010000201.1 GCA_017407225.1 Clostridia bacterium
GAATGCATGCGGCTGATCTGAAAGATCTCGACCTCGCCTACACACCGCCCTATTCTTCCGCCAAGGATCCCGTAAACATGGCGGGCTTCATGATTGACAATATTGCGAACGGTACGCTGAAACAGTGGCACATTGACGACGCCGCAAAGCTGCCCCGGGACGGAAGCGTTACCCTGCTGGATACCCGGACAGTGGGCGAATACAGCCGGGGACATATTGAGGATTTCGTGAATATCCCGGTGGATGAACTGAGAGAACGCCTTGATGAAGTGGAAAAAGGCAAGCCGGTTTATGTAATCTGCCAGAGCGGGCTCCGCAGCTATATTGCGACTCGTATTCTTGCGGGATACGGATATGATGTATACAATTTCTCCGGCGGATTCCGGTTCTGGGATGCCGTGATGAACGACCGCAGACTGAATGAAGCGGCATATCCCTGCGGCATGGACAGATGATACAGACGGGAGGTTTTGCCCATGAATACAGGTAAAAAACGGCGGCAGGCAATGGTTGAGAAAAAGGATTGTGTTGCCTGCGGGTGCTGTGTAAAGGTATGCCCGAAAGAAGCAATCACCGTAATCAAGGGGCTTTTCGCACAGGTGGATACCGATAGGTGCGTCGGCTGCGGCAAGTGCGCAAAGGAATGTCCGGCGAGCGTGATTGAGATGCGGGAGGTGACTGCATGAAAAAACACTGGTATGATTATCTCTGGATTCTGTCGTCCCTCTATCTGATTCTCGGATTTTTCAACATTCTGTTTGCATGGCTGGGGCTCTTCTGCTTCTTCATTCCGCTGATCATCGCTGCCGTCCGGGGAACAAAGGGATATTGCAACCGCTACTGCGGCAGAGGACAGCTGTTCGGGCTGCTCGGCGGACGGTTCGGATTGTCCCGGAAAAAAGACATCCCGAAATGGATGAAATCGAAGGGATTCCGGTACGGATTTCTGATCTTCTTTTTTATCATGTTTTTCGTGATGCTGTGGAACACATATCTGGTATTTGCAGGTGCCGGGGAGCTGAAGCAGGTTGTCACTCTCCTGTGGACGTTCAAACTGCCGTGGCATTGGGCATATCACGGAACGCTGTTTCATCCCGGTGCGGCACAGTTTGCGTTTGGTTTCTACAGCGTGATGCTGACTTCTACCGTCCTCGGACTGATTACCATGGTACTGTTCAAACCCCGGAGCTGGTGTGTCTACTGTCCTATGGGAACCATGACCCAGCTGATCTGCAGAGTAAAGAACGGGAAAGGGTAAGCCTTCAAAATTCAACAGAAAAATGTCCGTCATGCATGACCTGCATCGGCGGACATTGTTTTTTATGCTTCACATACTTCTTCCAGCTTCTCCGCATCGGTGATTGCAATGGTACCGCGGGACAGCCTGACCATGCCTTCGTTCTGGAAATATTTCAGCATCCGGGTGATCACCTCTCTGGGGGAGCCGAGATGGTTTGCCATGATCTCATGGGTGATCTTCAGCGTATCGGTTCCCTCAATGGATGCTTCTTCCAGGAGAAAAGCGGCGATGCGCCTGTCGAGACTTTTCCACATGATCTGCTCGATGAGCCACATCACATCGGAAAACCTGGATGCCATGATCTCATTGGTATAGTTGGCAAGCGGTGCGGATTCTGCCATGATGCTCTGATAGACTTCCACCGGGATGATCCACAAATCGGTGTCCTTTTCGGCAGCAATGGTGATGTCAAACTGGATGGAGCGCATCATGCAGGAGGCGGAAAACAGGCACATATCCCTCTCAAACAGACGGTAAATGGTGATCTCCCGCCCTTCCTC
>JAFQWY010000031.1 GCA_017407225.1 Clostridia bacterium
AGCCGCCCACCTCCTTCTGCAGAGAAGCCAGACCGGAATCAATGTCTTTCACATAGGGTTTCTTCTCAGGCTCTACGACGAGCACAGTGATCTTTTCGTTATCCATGGTCAACGTACCTCCTCAACAGATTTTTTCGGTTCGGTTTGGCTCTGTGCACTGTAGGAATGGAGTTTCTGCAGGACAGAGGGTTTGGCAGACTTGGCGATTTCAGCTCTCGGAGCTTCTTCTGCCAATGCTTCAATCGGTGTCTTATCATCAATATTCAATTCGATATTCAACTCAGCCAGACGAGCTGCCTTGGTTCTCAGTTCTTCCTCTTGCGGGAAAGGCTTGCCCAACTCAGCCTTTGCAGTTTCCATCTGTGCATACAGGCTGTCGAGCTTATCACGAACCATGGTAAGTCGCTCAGACATACCGTTCAGAACATTTTCAATTCGGGTCAGGTTTCCTCGCGGATCTTTGCCCAGGGGGACACGGTGCGTCATCTGTCCTTTGAGTGTCAGATAATACTCACGCCCGAAGTCCTCCAATGTCAGCGACATCTGGAAGCCACGGTAGCTGCCGATCTGTACAGGCTCCAAGCCCTTGACTTCCTTGAACGCATCGACCAATGCGGCACCGGCGTTCTCTTTGTCGGTCAGCGTATCTCCCCGTACTGTCATACCGGCAAATCCATCAACAGGATGAGGGTTCTCCGCAAGGGTCTTCATGTCGGCTTCAAAACCGGCGATAAAGCCCTTGTTCTGTTCGATCTGCTCCGGGAAGAACCGCAGAAGGTTGTCCTCCAGGCGGTACTGCTGGCTCTGATGATTTGCTTTCATCAGCTTCAGACGGGCAACATCCACATCCAAATCCATCTTTTCCTTGATACGCTCGTCACCGGCACACAGCGCCTTGATCTCTGCATAGGACAATGCCGTTTCATCAATATCGTCACAGGAGCGCACCGGAGATTTGGAAGTCATGATCTGAGAGATAAACTTCTGCTTATTTTCAAGTGTCTGGTCGGGTAAGAGACCGACATTACTGCCAGTCCCTCCCCTAAGAACCGTGCATGAGAGTTTCCCCTCACACGGCTCAAGCCTTTCTAAAAGCTTCAAAATTGAAACCCGGCTCAGAATAAATTCAGGTTATGTGCGAATCGGTGGCATTCGGGATGTACCATGTATTTCTTTCCGTCCTTGTCCGAGGTGTGAACCTTGAACCCGGTTTCGGAATTGATTACATCGGTGCAGACGGGACAGCGGTGGAACTGCTTTCGCCAGATAACGAGCAGTTTTTCGCGTCCTTTGGTACTGTTCAGCATTTTCTCGCCCTCACGTTCCTCAAAATAGGTCGTCCATCTCGTGTCAAACGGATTGGATTCCGCGACAATTTTCTTGAACCGGATGATTTTTGTATCGGTAGTGTATTCCAGAAGGGCATAGGTTTCTTCACCTTTTGCCGTTTTGACCGGGGCGGAAAATGTCCAGAAACGATTTCCGATCAGATGCCAGTATTTCCTGGCAATCCATTTTCGGCTCTTTTTCCTGTGTCTGCGTTTTGCCCATTGCCACAGGCATTTGTATATCTCAAAATCCACTCTGCTGAAAACTTCGGAAGAAACAACAAATCTCTGGCTGTTGACCCATCCGCGGATGACCGGATTCAGTTTATGAATCAGAATCTCCTGTTTTACTGACTTGTTGCTCTTGATGATATCACGCACTTTTTCAAGGAAAGATTTGATAGAAGATTTCGCAGGCTTTATCAGCAGTTTTCCGTTGTATTTACGGATGTTCTTGCCGAGAAAGTCAAATCCGTCATCAATATGCGTGATAACTGTCTTTTCTTCCGATAATTGCAGTCCGCGTTCCGCAAGAAATTCTCTGATAATCGGCATAACTTCGTTCCGTAGGAACTCCGGTGATACGCCGGTTACGATGAAGTCATCCGCATAACGAACGAAATTCATCATGTATTTTCTTTTACGGGTCGGGAAGAGTTCCTGCAATACCCGTTCCAGACCGTCCAGTGTCATATTCATAAGCACCGGTGAGATCGACCCGCCTTGCGGCGCGCCTTCTTCTGTCGGGAACAGTTTTCGGGTTTCGATAAATCCGCATTTCAGCCATTTTTCAAGCATTGTCGTGTCTGTCGGAATATTCTCCATCAGCCATTCGTGACTGATATGGTCGAAACATCCTTTGATATCGCCTTCCAGAATCCATACAGGGGATTTCTTTTTGGCGAGAACGGTGAAGCATTGTTCAATGGCATCGTGTGTGCTTCTGCCGATACGGAATCCGTAGGAGTTCGGGTCGGCACAGGTTTCTGCGATGGGTTCCAATGCGAATTTGTAGAGTGTCTGCATAGCGCGATCCGTCATAGTCGGGATGCCGAGGGGACGCATTTTCCCATTCTTTTTGGGAATGTAATGACGTCTGAGCGGCTGGGGCTTGTAGCCGCGCCGATGCAGTTTTGAGATTGCATGAAATTTTGCCTCCGGTGTCAGCCACAGTTCATGGTCAACACCGGCTGTGTTTTTGCCTGAATTTGATGTTACCCGCTTTACTGCCAGAGCTTTGGCATAAAACGAGTGTGTAAGCAGCCATTGCAGCGATTTTACTTTGCTGTAATGACCTTCTTTCTGAGCCTTTACGATACGCATTTGCAGCTTTTTCACATACGCGCGCGCTGTTTTCCAGTCAATGGTATCCCAGCTTTGTGCGTTGTGGGATGATGCACACGGTTTCCCGTTCATTTGCAATTTCCTCCTTAAAAAGTTCTATAAATTCTCTCGTAAAGAAAGACCGGATGGAAGTCTGCCCGCTTTCGCGTGGGATGATGTTTCAATCCCTATCCAATCCCATTACAGGAAAGGCATTCGCTTTTTCCATCGCTCCTTGCCTGCATTTCCCATAGGCGTTCTTTACAGATTGCTTTCCGATGTCAGTCATATTATGACTTCCCGGAGGAAATACAGGTTTACCACGTTCTGCGTAATGAACAGTGCGGGTTAGGTTCCGCTTCTCCGCCGACAGTCGTCATGTCCGTGTAACCTCGCCCTGGAAGAGGTTATCCGACCGCAATACCATTTTGGTTCAGGCTTATCAGCAACTTTAGCCTGTTCTTCTTTAACGGCGTTTATCAGCGATTTACATTACATTAACCATACCGCACAGCCAAGCTCCCCAACCGCCTTGTTGCTTGCAGTTTATCGCGTCTGCCTCACGGCTTCTGCTTAACCCTTAACGGGAGGGCTGCCTATTCACATCATGCTTCCTCACAGCCGTTGCCAGCTGCTTTGGTGATGCAAGGCTACTGCTAACGGAATAGCAGGTTCGGTCATTGCCGAACAATTCGATTACGCGACTTCGTGTCGCACCCAGAGGTACGAATCGAAGGATTTTTCGGTCACATAACGGTAAATATGTACTTCCGGATTCATATTCCCCTGACGGACAATTCTGCCTTTTCGCTGCTCCAAATCCCCCGGCCGCCACGGACAGTCGAGGTCATGCAAAGCGATCAAACGATCCTGCACGTTGGTCCCGGCTCCCATTTTTGAGGTACTTCCAAGCAGAACACGCACCTGACCGCTCCGGACTTTCCCGAACAGTTCCTTTTTCTTCACCTCCGTATCGGCATCGTGAATAAAAGCAATTTCACTCGCCGGAACTCCGCGGGCAATCAGCTTGTCCCGGATATCTTCATATACTGTGAACGGTTTCTCATCGGGAATATCATTGTCAATCGTTCCGACAATTCCGTGAACATCGGCATCCATC
>JAFQWY010000202.1 GCA_017407225.1 Clostridia bacterium
GATATAACCTGATCCCGAATCTCAATGTGTGGGAAAACATCACCCTCCCGCTGGGACTGGACGGAATGGATGCGGATCCCGATGAGGTGGATGAGCTTCTGTACACACTCGGAATCGAGGACAAAAAGAACGCCATGCCATCCCAGTTATCCGGCGGACAGCAGCAGAGAGTGGCGATCGCACGGGCGCTGATTACCAAGCCGCATATCATTCTCGCGGACGAGCCGACTGGTAATCTGGACTCAAAAACCGGCATGGGTGTGATGCTGACACTGGCATCGCTGAACGAGAAGTTCGCGCAGACGATCGTGGTGATTACACACAATGAAGAGCTGGCGCAGATGACCTCACGCCGGATCCGGATTGAAGATGGCAGTATTGTCAGCGACAGCGGAGGTGTGAAATGAACGTCATCACCAAGCTGGCGCTGGGCCGGATCCGGACACGGAAGGCACGTTCTTTTGTAATCTGTGCGGCGATTTTTCTCACAGCCGTGCTGTTCATGACAGTGGTGAGCATTTCCGCCAACATCATCGACAGCTATACGCAGATCATGTTTCTGGACTGGGGGACTGATTACCACGGATATCTGCTGACCGATGCCTTTACTCTGACGCCGGAAGAACTGAGGGACAAGGTTGCCGAATCCAAATATGTGAAGGAAGCCGTGCTGGTTTGTGCCGACAACGGGATTTATACGGTTGAAAATGAGGATATCCTGGAGCATTTCTTCACGGAAATCGAGTCCGGTGCGTTTCCGGAATCTGCCGGTGAAGTGCTTGTCAATCCCGAGTATTACCCGGATACGGGGATCGGGGACACCGTAACACTGGAAGACGGACGGCAGGCGGCGGTCTCCGGCATTCTGGCAAGCCGCTCCGGAAGAGCTGTGAAAGCAGTGTTCGGCGGCATTCCCGCAGCTTCCGAAAAAACTGCGGTGTACATGATGATGAAGAATTCCCTGAATCTGCAGGAAAAGTACGATTCACTCATTGACGGAAAATACTGGGACGACGTTCCCGAACATCTTGGAGCAGTCAGTCCCGCATATCTGCAGACGGTTATGCAGGCGTTTAACCCCGGCAATGTCAGTCTGATGCTGTTTTCGGCGGCAGTGGTGTTTCTCTGCTCCTTCCTGCTGATCTACAACGTGTATTCCATCGCGCTGACGCAGGATATGCAGTCCATGGGACTTCTCTCCGTCATCGGTACCACGCACAAACAGCTGAGACAGCTGATCCGCACCGAATCCACTGTGCTCTATGTGATATCAATCCCCGCGGGACTGATCGCCGGGTATCTGATCGGGTGGAAGATTCTCTCGCCGCTGATGTTTGTGTCCGCTCTGGCTGAAGGTGAGCTGAGATTCCGGTTCACGCCGTGGATCGCGGTTCTGACAGCAATTCTGACGCTGGGTACACTGCTGTGGTCGGCTGACCGACCTTTGAGAAAGCTGAAAATACTCACGCCCATTGCCACCGTGGACTATAATCCTTCCGCTGACCTGCCAAA
>JAFQWY010000203.1 GCA_017407225.1 Clostridia bacterium
GCTGTCTGCACGACGGAGTTCAGTTCGGCAATGGCATCCTTTTCATCCCCGCGTCTTCCGCCGATGCCTTCATATTCGAAAATGAGGAAAAATCTTCGTGTAATCGCTTCCTTGGAGCCAAGCTGACGAACAAGATTGGCGTAATCCTGTTGAAGCACACGGCACTTTTCGTCCGTTTCATGGGCAATTTCTTCCTCGATCTTATAGAGGTGCCGGTTTACGTCCGCTTTCTTGGTGAGTACCTTGAACTGGATCTTCGCAGGGCTGATCTTGAGGTAGGATACGAAAGAGTAAATGATATTGCGTTGCTCACGGGCACTGCGCAGAAGGAAGTTGATCGGAGATACCTCTATGATTTTCACATATCGATGATCCCGGGTATAAATAATCCCGTTGCGGATATCTTCAATAGGAAGATACTGCGCCACGGGACTGTTCGGTTTCGGGGATTCTGCAGGCTTCTTTTTCTCTTTAGGTTCGCTGTCGAATGTCTGACGGGAACGCCGTTCCTTTGCGGGACGTGAGAAATCGTCGTGAAATTCATCGTCGAAATCGTCATAACGGTCTTCGGGAACTTCACGCTGTGTTTCTGCTTTCTTCGACTTTACCTGCTTCGGTTCGGGTTTCGGCTTGACGGTACCGCCTTTACCGATGACCCGTTTGTTCTGAAGGAATTTGAAAAAGCCGAGAATAAATGCAGATAGGCTTTCACCATTGACACCGATCAGAGCCAGCAGTCCCAGCGGAAGTGCGGTAAGACAGGCAATGATGATTTTAGCGGTCAGAGATATATTGATTTTGAACAGCGGAAGGATGAATACAGCGGCAATCGCACCGGCTTCAATCACGTTTCGCAGTTTGAACATACCGCCCATGACCGTGCCGGTATCTACAAAGTTTTCGGGAATGCGGTAAACATCCCGTTCTTCAGTCTGTCGTGCCACTCTCGCCACCTTCTTCCATATACAACTCCAGACTGTCTGCCAGATCAGCGGCAAGTTCCGTCTGTTCTTCGGTCAGTCCGAAAATATCTTCCGTGATGTACTCATCTCCGAGATAGATCACGGTATATTCGATTTCCGTACCGTTTTCCACCACCATATAGAAAAAGAAGTTCTCCTTATACCCGGATAACTTCTTTGTCAGCTCGGTGATATTCAGTTCTTCTTCCGTATCGGTCAGGACACTGTATTCGCAGATGATGCGTGTACTATCGTGTGGTAATTCTTCCGTGTACGGATCGGTCAGATTCATAGTATAGCCTTCTCCATAGGATGCAAAGTCTGTTTGAATTTCCAGCAGAACCTGTTCATACGCAGACTGCATGACATCACCCACTGCATCACAGGCATCGGTAAAGGTTTCCGATACGGCACCATAATCGTCAAACAGGATTTCCTCCACCGCAGCTTCGTCCCATACAGCATTTTCCGCATCCGGATTCATCGGATCATCTGAATCACTGCAGCCGAAAAGTGCGCCGGGGAGCATCATGAGCAGAACTACAGGAAGCAGAAGAAAGGCAGTCACTGCAAGAATAACTTTCCCGATGACTTTTCGACCTTCCCATGCCAGTCCCGCCGCCATACCGTATGGTCCGAACGCCGCGCCTTTGGAAGCACCGGCGAGAGCTTTTCCGGCTTTCATGGCTCCTCTGACGGCACCGGCTGCCCGTGCGGTATGCTCCAATCCGCTTTTTTCGTGGTTGTATGCCATTATACTCTATCCTTTCGTCTGGGTATCTGCGGAAGCTGCTGGACAATGGTTTCGTTGTATTTCACGTCCCCGTTTGCATCCATATAGGGTGTCCGCTGAACCGTATCCTGCGGTGTCTGCTTGTACCATTTGGAGCCGTCCGCCGCTGTTTCGGTAGTAAATGCACCTTCCGGCTTCATATACTGATCAGCGTTATACATGGCAAATTCCGTGGGAGCCGCACCGCCAATGGATTCCTTTCCGATGATTTTCCCTCCACCGATTTCTGTTTCACTGAACTGGGGAGCATTGGATTTTCCGGTATGTCC
>JAFQWY010000204.1 GCA_017407225.1 Clostridia bacterium
GCTGTATCGGTCAGAGAAAGGGTTTCCGGCAGGTTTACCAGTCTGGATGCTCCCGCTTTGGCAATTACGCCGAACTGTCCCAGCAGATATACCGCTTCGATATTGGTGGTCCGCTTGAATTCCGTGACGATCGTGATGACATTTTCTCCGGTTTTCAGAACGCCTGCGGGAATTTCCATCTTTTTGAACGCATTGTCCACCCACCAGTCGTGGGGGTCCGTGTTCGTCAGGCGCACGCCGTTGCAGTAGTATTCCTGTACATCGGGACGTTCTCCTGCAAGCCATACCTGCCCTTCCGGAAGAACATCAACGAAGAACGGATATTCCAGCGTCAGTCTGCCGTAGGGGACGGTGTATTTCATCTTGGCAAACCAGGGCTGCAGCATTTCCCCGCCGCGGCGTTCGATTCCGAGACGGTCACGGAGCCGGTTGTCGATCCGCAGAACTTCATCGGGTTCACTGAATTCCGTGTCGGTGCCGAATTTCATCCGGGTATAGTCGAGTACGCATACATTGGGTTCGTCCAGTTCATAGGAAAATTCACCTTCGCTCAGACGTCCGGTTTCGACGGCATCGGAAGGCTTCCATTCCGGCAGGTCTGCGGTTTCGTGCGTGAACACAAGAATCATACATCCCGCTGCTTCCAGGGATACGGTGACGGCCAGACCGGATTCACCGTCGCCGCACAGATCATTCTTTTCCGATACGGCGGAAACGGCATAACGATTTCCGGTTTCCGGTTCCCATATCTGTGCCTGATAGTTGTCATCGGAGAAGAAATGCAGTGTTGCGGATTCCGCCGGATGTTCCGCATCGGTATTCAGCAGAACCGCAATGTGAGTGAAACCGAGTCTGCTGGTCTGGATAAACACCTTTTCACCGGCATCCAGACGGAAGGCATCGGAATAGAGCATGGTTTTCTTTTTTTCCAGAATGGCTGCCGCAAGCTGTTCCGGCGGCACCTGAACAGCGCCGAGTTCCAGAAGTTCCCGGCAGGCGTCCGAAGGTTTTCCGTCAATATACGCCGGCAGATCGCCCGCAAAAATCACACATCCGCCCGGCGTATGACCGTGAAGTTTTGCCGCAAGGAATTGCTTCAGGATGGCATACGTGGAGCTGCGCATGGTCAGCATGCCGGAGATCACAACGATGCGGTACCGTCCTTCTCCCAGAGTCAGCAGCGGGACCTTATTCTGATCCCAGCGGAAACCGTCGTGAAGCTGTGCCAGCATCTGTTCTTCGCCGTAATCGAAATCCACATGATTTCCGGTCAGATGGCGGAACGTTTTTGCATAGATCGCTTCCAGTGCATGGACATCCGGATCAGTGGGAGAAATCCACTTCGCCCAGCCGATGTGGGACAGTCCCCACACGGACTCAATCGGGTTCATCACCAGTACATCACAGTACTGCTCCTGAGAAATCATCATGCCAAGTCTGGCAAAATAGGTTTCCACGAAATTATAGTCCTGCCAGTAAGGGGACTGATAGGAGATGCTTGCCGGGTAGTCCCGCTTGCTTTCCCCTTCCATTGTGTACCAGGACAAATGCGGACAGCGGACGTTGATGCCGAAGAGAGCCTGCCAGTCTCCCACTACCTTGTGCTGACGGAGAGGCAGTTCCCAGCCGGTGCATCCGTACAGTTCGGACAGCATCCACTTTTTCCCGGTCTGACGGCATACGGAGGACAGCTGCTTGGGTACCCAGTAGGCAAAATCCTTGTTGGTCAGCATATCGATCCCGGGATAGCCCATGTTCTGATAGAACCGCATGAGGGAGCCGTTGGGTACCGTCTGATTGGTCATGGAATTTTCGTGGAGGACGTGTCCCGTGAAGATCATGCCGTTTTTTTTGCACCATTCGTTGACCGGTACAGCAAAGCGTTCGTTGAACAGGTTGCAGCACAGGTCAATGTAGTCGATACGCACCTTGCCCATTTTTTCTCCGTTCGGACGGTAGAAGATTTCCGGCAGAAGCGGACGGATGTCGTATCCGTACCGTTTCAAAAATTCTTCGAAAATGTCATCCGTCCAGCTGATGGGGCAGGTCCGCACACCGTCTTTTTCCGCGGTTTTGTCCATGGTGGTGCCTCTGTGTGGTTCGTCGGTGAAGATTCCTTTGATGCTTCTGCCGATCCGGTCGCCGCAGCGTTTTCTGTATTCCTCATGGGTCAGTTCGATGAACTTTTCCACGGCGGCATAGCTCATGGTGTCAATGTAGGTGTTGCCGTTGTAGTTGGAGTTGGGGGCATCCGGTACTATGCGGAACGCGAGGATCTTCTTTTCGCCGTCCCCGGTCAGGGATGCAAGAACGGCAGACGGGTCATCTTCCCTGTCAAGAGGCAGATAACCGTGCATGGTCAGCCGGTCTTCCCCGATTACGGCGGCAAAGGCATGGATTACATCCGCGTCCCAGACAAAGGCAGCGGGATCGGTCTCAAACAGCATCAGGGATTTCATCCGGTACTGAGGATCTTCCGTCACTTTGCCGCCCGCGCTGCCGCTGGGCCAGCGGTCTTCGTCGTACAGCCAGACTTCCAGACCTTCTTTTTCACCGGCATCGGCAGTGGAATTGATCAGATCGAACCACTCGTCTCCCAGATACTCAGTGATCAGACCGGATCGGGAATGCATGAAATACCCGCCGAAGCCCATTTCGCCGAGAATGTGGGACTGGTGGATGAGTTCGTCGCGGTCAAGTTCGCCGTTCCACGACCAGAACGGCTTTCCGCGCCACTCTGCCCCCGGATTCTGAAATTCGTTATATAATGTGGATAATGTGGATTTTTTCATAGGTTCCGTCTCCTTTTCGGATTTGCATGGTAAAATTATAGTACACCGCACGGTTCGTGTCAAGCAGAAATGAGAAAAACCGCTGCCGGTGGAATTCCGGCGGCGGTTTCCTGCCAACTATTTCATCAGTTCATCCGTCAGCCGGAGAATTTCGGGTGCGATCCGTTCCCGTTCCTTTCGGGTGACGTGATTGTATACCGGATATGCCGATGCAAGAATGCCGATTCCGGCAAGTCCGATGAAGATTCCGGGAAGGAACAGCATACCCTGCCATACCAGCGCACAGGACATGCCGAGTCCAAGAATCAGCGTGCCGAGAACACCGAGAACGATGGAAATTACCGTTCCCTTTTCGTTGACGCTCCGGTCAAGTCGGCGAATCTGTTCCATCTTATCCTCTTCCGGAGGTGCGTATTTCTGGCGGATCCGTATCAGCTCTTCCTGCTCTTTCGCGGAGTAGGTATAGCGGAAGGCGGAACCGTTTTCTTTGTTGTTATCCATAGTTATCCTCAATCGGTTTGTTTCATTTTTCTGATTTCTTTTGTGTTGCGGAAGATCACATAAACTGCCATGACAACCACAGTCACAGCAATCCCGCCGCCGGTCAGCATAATCATCAGACGCTGATGTTCCGGTGCCATCGCCCCGCCGAACCGGGCAAACATTGCGGTTTCCAGAAACAGCATGGAGACGAGCGCCTGTGCGAATTTGATGATCTTTGATACGGACATCACGGGACTGCCGAGCTTTCGGTACCTGATCAGATCACGGATGGCGGAACCGGTGATATAGAAGGTATACATTGCCATGACATAGATCAGGATTCCCCGATAGGTGAAGCCGCGGTCGAACGTTACCATCATCAGCACCGCTCCCGTCAGGATCAGGTTGACGAGCATGAGAATGTATGCGCACAGCCGGGACCGCTTCAGCTCACCAAGCCGGCTTTGCCCGATGACGTTGTGATTAACATAGCGCAGGAGCAGAAAGCGCATGACTGCCATGATGGCGTAATATACGGCGAAAATCTCGAACCATGCCGTACTGTAAACCGCTGCGGACACGGCGTTTACGGCAACGTACAGCAGATTGACTGCCAGCGAAGTATACAGGGAGACGTGAGTTTTGAACACCGGATCGGTCAGATACCGGCTGGCATAATAATTGCCGTACACCTTCCCTTTGATACTTCTGAAATATCCGGGGAACGTCTTCCAGCAGGCAAGGCAGAACACAGACAGTGTGTAAAAGGCAAGCACATACACCGCATAGGCAGCGGGAGAGGTTTCCCATTTGTTCATAAATACGGCGATCAAAGCCGCCGCGCTGAAGACCGTCAGCAGGAGAATCAGCCATACCGGCGGGAACAGGAACTTCCTCCGGATGTTTTTCCGTTCGTTCATGTCATGACCTCCTGAGCTTCACCATGAAGGTACTTCCCTTTCCGGTTTCACTTTCCACGCAGATTTCGCCGCGCATGATGTCCACGACACGCTTTACCAGAGCCAGTCCGAGACCGTTGCCCTGCGTGGAATGCGAGGTGTCTCCCTGATAGAATTTGTCGAAAATATGCGCACCGACTTCCGGAGACATGCCGCAGCCGGTATCCGATACTTTCACGATCAGGTGGTGATCCGTGTTTTTCAGGCTGACGGAAACCGTGCCGCCGGGTTCGGTAAACTTGATGGCGTTGGAGAAAAGGTTGTTCCAGACGTGGGACAGCAGTTCCGCATCCGATGTGATCCGTACACCGTCTTCCATGTCGGTCTCGATATTGATGTTTTTCTTTTCCCACGCTTCCTCAAACTGAAGGAGACATTCGCAGATCTGCTCGCTGAGGTCATATTCCGCCGCGATGGGGTAAATCTGCTGGTTTTCCAGTTTGTTCAGCTTGAGTATATTGGTGATCAGGTTGGCGAGCCGACGGCAGGCGTCCGTGATTGCTTTAGCATATTCAAGCCTCTGTTCTTCGGGCAGCTCCGGAGCCTGCAGCATGGTGCCGTAGTTCTGCATGACGGCAAGAGGAGTTTTCAGTTCGTGGGAAACATTGGCGACAAAGTCGGTACGGAGTGTTTCCACACCGGACAATTCCTGCGCCAGCTGATTGAAGCAGTCACCGATCTGGTTGAACATATCCTCGCCGATGATCCCATGGACTCTGGGAACACGGACGGAGAAATCCCCCTTGCTCAACTTTTCCGCAGCCTGTATAATCCGCCGGATAGGACGGATGACGATAAAACGCCGGCGGATCCCGTCAAGCAAAGTGAAAATTGCGCTGAAGCCGAGGACATTCAGAAATGTCAGCTTTGCCGCCGCGCTGATCTGGTCTTCCGTGAATTTGATTCCCATCGTGTTTTGCAGGATGGTGACAAAGAGCATGATGCAGCAGGTGATGACAAAGGCGATGATGAGAAAAAAGATCAGATAGTGGTTGAGAGACTGCAGAATACTTTTGATTCTGGAATTGTTTTTCATTTGATGACCGCCTTGTAGCCGAGACCATGAACGGTCACGATTTCAAAGGCTTCACATTCTGCCAGCTTGCTGCGGAGCTTGGTCATATACACATCCACCGTGCGGGGACCGGAGGAGGAATCGGCGTCCCAGAATTCGTCCATGAGCTGGGAACGGGTGAACGTCTTTTTCGGGTAGGAAAGCAGTTTGTACAGCAGAGCGAACTCGCGGGCGGTCAGCGGAATTTCTTCGTTGTCCAGATATGCCGTATGCTCATCCGCATCCATGACGAAGCTCCCCACTTCCAGACGGCGGGAAGATGCGATTTTCGCACGGCGGAGAAGTGCTCCGATCCGCAGGAACAGCTCATCCAGATCGATGGGCTTGACCATATAATCGTCGATGCCGACGCGGTAGCCCTTCTGCTTGGCGGCGAAGTCGTCTCTTGCGGTCATGAACAGGATCGGGATATTTTCGTTGACGGCGCGGATGTTTTTCACGAACTCAAAGCCGTCCACATCCGGCATCATAATATCCGACACGATCAGATCGAACACGGTATCGTACATGGCGTCGTAAGCATCGGACGCATGCAGACAGCCCGCAGCTTCGTAACCGCTCTGATTCAGAAAGGTGCAGACTGTGCGGTTCAGGTCACGATCGTCTTCCACAACAAGGATTTTGAACATAATTGTCCTCCGGGGCACATGATTACTGCTTTATTATATCATGTGAATGTTAAAGTTTTGTTTCTGGTTAAGCTTTTGTGCAAAAAAGCAGGGGCTGCCGCATTTCGGAATTTTTCCTTGATACGAAAGCCCCTGTTTTCTGTTTACTTATTCTTTGCCTCATCCATGCGCTTCTGTGCCGCTTTGATGCGTTCGTTTGCTTGCTGAATCTGTGCGTCGCGCTGTTTCTGCTGCATTTTCTTCATGGTTTCAGGTCTGCCCATAACCTTCGCTTCTTCAAACTGTGCTCTTGATTCTGCCTTGGCTGCGGCGAAGTTTGCCTTATCAGCCTGATGCTGTGCCTTTGCGGATTCCTTCATGTCGCTGAATGCATTCTTGAAAAAGATTTTGATGCTCATTCTGTCTTTTCCTTTATTTATTCATAATCTTTTCGCTGAGGGCGAGGATTTCATCAGCATACTGTTCGCGGCGACTGTTCAGAATGATTTTGTAAATCGGATAATTGACGATCGCCATAACCATGCCGACAATCCCCACTGTAATGCCGAGGACCATGGGATTGCCGATCCCGAGATTCTCACCGAGTTCGGTCATGGTCAGGCTCATTCCCGCACCCATAACGATGGCTGAAAGAATGCCGAAGACGTATCCGAAAATATTTGCGGGCTTCTTCACTTTTGTATCCAGTGCGCGGAGTTCGTCCAGTTCGGACACCTGCTTTTCCATATACTGTGCACGGATTTTCTGTGCGATAAACTGCTTGTCATTTCTGTTCATTTCTCTTGCCTCTTTTGATTTGATTTTGTTTTGATGGCGTTATTATACCCCCGCGATGTTTAGGATTTTTTTGAGAAATGTTTGAGAAATGTTAAAGTGAAATCTTTCTGAAATTTTTTACCGCATCATCTTTTTTCACTGCTGATACGCCGATATACTTTATATGTTCACAAAAATATGCTATACTTTTGAACAGAAAAAGTGTGATCATCCAATATCATAAAAGAAGGCTGAATTATGATCTATGAATATTTCGTAGTAACTTTTGCCGCTATGCTTGCCGGCATCGGAACAGGGCTTGTGGGACTCAGTGCGGCGACGGCTATGGTACCGCTGCTGATCGTGCTGTGCCCAACCTTCGGCGGAGAACACGGTGCGTACATGGCGACGGCGATTGCCCTTGCCAGCGACATTCTCGGCTCTGCGGTGACGACTGCCGTTTACGCAAAAAATAAAAAAATTGATCTGAAGCACGGCTGGCTGATTGCATCCTGCATCATTGGAATGTGTACGGTTGGTTCTGTTGCTGCGTACTTTACCCATCAGACCGTACTGGGCAGCTTCTCGCTGTTCCTCTGCGTGGCAATCGGGATTCGTTTTTTGATCAGTCCCGATTCCAAAAAGCGCCCTGAAAAGGACGGCAAAGTAAAGCTGACTGCCAAGGAAATCGCCGTTTCCCTCTTTTTCGGTCTGACCATCGGCTTCGGTACGGGCTTTTTCGGTTCCGGCGGCGGCATGATGATGCTGATCGTTTTTACAGCGATGCTGGGTTATGAGCGCAAAACCGCAGTGGGTACTTCCACTTTCATCATGACCTTTACAGCATTGATCGCATCTGTCAGCCATATTCTCATTGAGCCTGCCATCATTCTGGAATGCTGGGATTATCTGCTCATTGCCATCGTCACCGCAACAGTTTTCTCCCTTGTCAGTGCACGATTCGCAAACCGGGTCAGGGGAAAGATTGTCGGGTATGTCACCGGTGCGATTCTGCTCCTGCAGCGCGCAGAAGTCAACACGGTATTCTTCATCGCCCTGGCAGCGGCTGTGCTGTTCAGCATGCCGGTCGCCGGCAAGATAAAGGACCGTCTGAGCCGCGGAGGAACGGCAGCTATCTCCGGCAAAATGCTCACGCTGTATGATGTGGCACTGATGCTTGTCCTCTTTCTCTGCACCATTCAGCTTGCCATGGGCGCATACAACCCCTTCATCTACTTCCGATTCTGAGATGCAAAACAAAAACGGGAAGATTCTCTTTTGAGAATCTTCCCTGTTTTTATGCAGTTTACAGCAGATCGGCGATATCGTAAATCAGCCGTTCTGTCTTTTCCCAGCCGAGGCAGGGATCCGTGATGGATTTTCCGTAGATACCTTCGCCGATTTTCTGGGCGCCATCCTCGATGTA
>JAFQWY010000205.1 GCA_017407225.1 Clostridia bacterium
CTCTACGACACCGACGGCAAGCGTCACGAAAAATGGAGCAGTCTTGATCTGCCCGCGAAGAAGGGCAACAAAACCGAAGCCACGCACCGGCTGAATCAGATTCTCGAAAAGTACAACACGGGCGACCTCTACCTGATGGAAAGCCTGTCCCACGCCGACCGGGAGCGGAACCGCATAGCCAATATGATGGTGGAGGATTACCTGCCGGAGTGGCTGGAGTCTCACAAAAACAATATTTCAAAATCCACCTGCAGCACCTACCGCCAGTATATCGAAGCAAGCATGATCCCGTTCTTCGCACCGATGCATCTGAAAGTGAAGGAAGTCACCGGCGACGAGATCAACACCTACTACAACCACATCCGGAACAAGGGTCTGAAAGGAACGAGCGCACAGCGGCACCACGCCATGCTCCATCTGGCATTCAAGTCAGCGGTGAAGCGCAGGATCATCCCGACCAATCCCGTGGAGCAGGCGGACAGACCGAAGTCGGTGCAGTTCATCGGCAGCTACTACAACGCGGAGGAAATCAAACAGCTCCTCGACTGCATCGACGGTGATCCCATCCGGATGCCGGTTCTGCTGGCGGCGTACTACGGTCTGCGTCGGAGTGAGGTGCTGGGGCTGAAGTGGTCGGCGATTGATTTCACCGACAAAACGATCAGCGTCCGGCACAAGGTTCTGGAAGATGACGAGGAAAAGAAACTGGTGGGGATGGACGTCATGAAAACAAAATCCTCCTACCGGACACTGCCGCTGATTCCTCTGGTGGAAGAAGAACTCTTGCGGGAGCGTGAGCGGCAGGAGGAAATGAAGCAGGTCATGCGCCGTGCGTACAATCGGGAGTACGAGGAGTACATCTGTGTGGATGCGGTGGGCGAGCTGATCCGGCCGAGATATGTGACGGAGCATTTTCAGGTGCTCCTGAAGCAGAACGGTCTGCGGCGGATTCGGTTCCACGATCTTCGACACAGCACGGCGAGTCTACTGCTGTCGAGAGGTGTGCCGATGAAGATGATCCAGGACTGGCTGGGACATAGTGACATGGGGACTACGGCGAATATCTACAGCCACATCGACAGCGAGAGTAAGAAAACCAGTGCTGCCGCCATTGGTGATGCACTGGGGTGAGAGGAGGAAATGAAAAATACAGCGGATGCCCTTGATCGGGTGTCCGCTGTACTTTAAGTTTGCCAGTATATTTATTTGGATGATGCAGGTTCGGGTATGGTGATTTTTTCTTCCAATGCGGCAGACATCCATACCCGCTTGCAGTCCTCTGTATTATGTAATGCCCTCTCCAAAGTTTCACCGCAGGTCAGGCATCCGGGCAGTTCCGGGAAACGGATAATGTACCCGCCCTCACGGGTGTCCGTCAGAATCTCCATGCGGTATGGCAGGCTCAGATATTCATCAAGTGTTTTCATGATACTCTTTTTCCTCCAGATATACCGAAAAGATATGTAACGCACACTGTCCATACAATCCCGTTTCTGGATCATTCAGTGCTGTGGTAGTATTGGAAGTATAATACATCTCCAATGCCTGCGTCTCTGATACGGAATATTTTTCTGCGATATACTATACAACATCATAAACGATGATAGAATTATACAGTGCGTGATATTCCGGATTCGTTGTATGTGTTGCAGTTCCGAGATAGGTGTCAAAAGATCCCATCAAATATTCAAACAATACTCCATGCAGATTGTCGTAGCCCTCAATTCTTCACTTCTAACGCTCGTTTAATTTTCTGCATATGTTTTTTTGTA
>JAFQWY010000032.1 GCA_017407225.1 Clostridia bacterium
ACCCGTGCATTCAAGAAGGTTCTCGCACAGCATGGACTGCCGCAGATGCGTTTCCACGATATCCGTCACAGCACGGCGAGTATTCTCTACGACAACGGCTGGGAGCTGAAAGACATCCAGCAGTGGCTGGGGCACGCGGATATTGGGACGACGGGGAATATTTATACTCACCTCACAAGGCTGCGGAAAGAGAACATCGGGAAGGATTTGGAGAAGGTGTTTCGGAGGTAGGAAAATGTATATTATACGATAAATTTTATGGGCATAAATGGAATGATAGAAAACTATTTTTCTTTTTTCTGCACCATCCTCTGCAAAAATCCTACTCCACTCCTGCACGCGTCCTGCATTTTGGTTAGAAAAAAGTTAGAAAAGCGGCTTTGTCTAACCGGGACTAGAGGCCACTCACTGTTTCCTTGCGGAAAAGTGGTCAATATCACCAAAAAACACCCGAAAAAAGCCGAAACACTCAAGTTTTTTGAGCATTTCGACTTAAATCTCATCGGAGTGACTGGATTCGAACCAGCGGCCTCTTGGTCCCGAATTATGGAGAGGGCGTTTTATAATGTTTGATAACCTATAATAAGATGTAGTAATTTGGATAACTGTACTTCATATAATGGTATAAATTGGTGTATCTTGATGTGCTTTTTTACAACGTAGTTGAATTTTTGTTGAACTTAATAGTTACCATAAAATGGAATCCCTCTCAATTCAGACATGAGAGGGATTGGTTTTACCATTTGATTTCATCGGGATCATCCTCGCGGAGATTTCGAACAGTTACAAAAGCTTTCCTTGCTCTCGCCAGATATCTATACACTTGTGCTTCTGATATAGGTACTTTATATGAAAATGCCCGCACACGGTTTGTAATATCGTTTCTCTTGATTGGCATGAATGGCTGTACCATGTATACTTCTCTGACAGCTTCACAGATCAATTCATTTCCGCTTTCCCGAAACTCTCTGAAAACAATATCACACGCCATGACATCACATAACTCCGCTGATGCTCTTGCTACCTCCCCTTCGGCATAAAGCACAGCCTTTTCAGGATCCTGGCCTTCAGCACTTTTCAATGCTCTGTTAAATATTCTATCCCTTGCTTCTTCATAGGTGGGACATCCTCGCCGCGCCCAGAATCGAAATGCAGCGGTCATATAATCCATTGTGTTTTTTCTTTTACTGTTTGCCACGCTCTACACCTCCTTTTGGCATCAAGATTTTTTACCATTCATCATCTTCGGTGTCATTGCGAAGATTCCGTACCATTGCAAACGCTTCCCGTGCCCGCGCCAGATATCGATATACCTGACGTTCACTGAGCGGCACTTTCAGCGAGAACGCAATTACCCTGTGCGTAATGTCATTGGCTCTCAGCGGCTTGTGGGGCTGCACCATGTATATCTCACGGACAGCATCACAGATTAACCCATTTCCCGTCCGCTCAAACTCACGGAATACTGTTTCACAGGCAAGGATGTCACTCAGAACAGCGGAAGCACGTTCTACTTCAGTTTCAGCAAAAGTGACTGCTTCTTTAGGATTCTTATTGCCGGCCTTGCTTAATGCATGAGTGTAAACTCTATTGACTGCTTCATCGTAGGTAGGACATCCTTTACCCGCCCAATGTTTATAAGCAGATATTGCATAATCATGGAAATTTTCCTTCTTTCTCATGTGCTCCCTACTCCTTCTGTTCACCGGAGGATGTGCCGCGATCCCTCTCCATCGTTTCCTTTATGGCACGGTTAATGAAGCCATTGACGCTCTCGCCCCGCTTTTCTGCGTGTTCGGCTATCTGTTCTTTTTCGCCTTTTTTTACGATCAGATAGATCCGGTCATAGGCTTTTTCGTTGTATCGGTTCTTGACTGCTGCGGAAGTTTTTGACAAGTTACCACCTTCTTGTTATATAGGATTCCAATATTATACCATAGTCATGGAACTTACGCAAGTATGCAAACTATCTAAACATACTTGCGCAAGTTTGGCGTATCTGCCAATTTACATACATACGCAAGTATGTTATAATATACTCATCACCCAATATATCAAATATGAAACGAGGATAACAACATGGACAAAGAAACTGTGATGGGGATTATTAAGAACAGAACCAGTCATTGGGCGGGAACTACCGAAACGATTAACGAATTGACCGGGAAGATTCTCAATGAAATGTATCGGCTGACTGATGAGGAAAACGCAACGGCCGAAAGTATCAGACACGGGATTGATAATGCCGCTGTATATTTTTCATGCATTTTCGATCTGTGTGAATTCATGGCACGGGATATTGAATTCAATACTTTCCGTGATAAGCTCGAAGATATGATCGTTGTTCCCAAACGTGCGGTACAGAAGAAAACGACAAAGGAGAGCGAAAACGCATGATGACGCCGGAACAGGTTATCAGCAGCATTAACAGTGTACTCAGGGATCTTGAAATGGACAAGCTGTTGCTGGTGTATCACTTCGCGCTGGGACTTGCATCGGGAGTGATCGAACCGAAAAAGAGAGGGCGGCCGAAGAACGAAAGTAAATAAAAAAGAAAGACCGGGAGTCTGTGTGTTGACAGATTCCCGGTTATAATATTGTTTTCTATTTGTTTATTCGTCTGCCGAAGGCTCAAAACGGCGTGAGGTATCGGAGGGAGACATTTGGCTGACACGAGATTGGATACCATCGATATGTTCATTCAAACTATCTTTTATATGGCGTCCCATGGGATCGAGAATAAAATCTATTCCTTCCCGGCGGGCGAGTTTTGCAGCTGGCACAAAGTCACTGTCACCAGAGATAAAAATTATTTGATCGACTTGTTTTTTATATGCAAGAGAAGCAATATCAATACCGATTTTCATATCTACGCCCTTTTGTTCAATACTCAGGTCCAAATCATTGTCACACAGGTCAGATACTTGCATGGTTCCTGTGCACAATTTTTTGAAAGGCGCATATTTCAAATGATATTCAATTCTGTCTTCCGAAAGTTCGCCAAGACGAACAGCAAATTTTCTCTTTGATTTTAAGATTTCGATGAACTCGTTCATCCATGCGAATAAAGGTGTTTGAGACAATTTTACCTGTGCTTTGGAAAGTGGGTTATAGACAGTTTTGCTGGAAGGTAAACAGTCATAATAAAAAATTCGATATAAATCGCGGTATTCGTGACGATTGTTCAGATGCTTCATACAGTAATCATATAATTCATCAGCGCGTTGCTGTGGAGAGATGTCGCCCCAAATAGAATAAGCAACTGATCTATAAAAACCGCCGTCAATCAGAATTGCAGTGCGGCGGATTGTGTCATAGTGTTTGTGATTGTTATGTTCCATTATGTATGTTTCCCTTGTATGTAAAATTCTCGGTTTCTGCCATCCTCTTATAGTGAGGGGCTGTACTCCCGAGAATTGGTTAACAGTATTTTTGACATCATCCAGCATCCAAAAAAACTGGATAAGATATTATATCAAAACTGCGATTGTTTGTCAAGAGGTTTCTTGATAAAAAGAACAGGAAATTAATGGCGATAAATGGGTACACATTTTTGTACCATAATTTTTTTGGATAACAAAAAGAGAACGCAACCTTATACATCTTATATTTTGCTTTGAAAAAGGTACTGTGACAGCCCCCCGGTACCGCTGCGGGTTTGTAATCACCCCGACACGGGCTTATACAGAACAGAAAAATTTCCCGATTTCGTTACGTTTTGGGATTTTCTGTTAATAACACTACATCTATCTAATTTGAGCATCTGAAAAAGCGAAATGGCATTCCCTCTCGATTTCGCTTTTTGGGAGGGCTGCATTTCGCCTGTTTCGTTTTGGTATGAGATGAATATAGTTATCTGATTAAATTAAAAGGCTCCCCCAAAATGGGGTAGTGTAAAGGCGTATCTTCCCCCAAAATGGGGGAGTGTGAAGGGGGCTGAAAGGCTTGCACTACCCCATAATGGGGGAACCAGTGAGTTATTTCGGATTTTTGCACTACCCCATTTTGGGGGAGATATACTATATATAGCCATGTAATATAGTTTTTATGTGTCCCAATACAGGGAAATCTTTATTCATGTATACAAAAAATCCCGCCGGGACTTTTCCACCGCCTTAGCGGCATGCAGGCGTCAGCCTGTGGGAAAGTAACGGCGGGGGATGCCAGCGTTATGGGGATGGGAGAATCAGCGGCTCAGGTATCTTTGAAGTAATCTACAGAAAATGTATACACATTGGCTTCACGGGTATTTTTTCCGCTGGATTTGAGGACGATGCAGCCGACAGATAGTAATTCCTTCAGAAGTCTTTCAAAAGTGGTAGTTGGGAATCCGTATTTAATGGCGGATGTACGCGGAAACTCAAATTCCCGTTGTCCGCCGGCTTCCATTGCCATGGATATGTACAGGCTCCGTGCTCCCGTAGTCAGTTCTTTGAATTTCGGAGACAACAGAAGGGAATTACCAATCTGTGTGAAACGTCCCTCTCGGGAATCCGGTTTCGCGCTCAACCAGGGAAGTATTGAGCATTTATCTGCTGATTTACGTCGTGGCATGGGAGCCTCCGGGAATCTAGTGTTTGTCTGGAGAGGGAACGTGTATGATAAAGTTCCAACTGCTGTTTTCTGTCATAATAATTCGGAAATGCAGCTAAAAAACCAATATCAACAAGCTGGAGATCATCAATCTGTTTGAGCTGATTTTCAGTCAGATAAGGGCGTATGTTGGCACCTTTAGGAAGGTCATGCAATTCCCGAAATTTCTTTGCATCTACTCCCAGTACGGTTTTGTAAATCAGATTAATTTCGTTGATAAAATGATGTGCCTTGGGGTCATCGATTTGTGATTGAATCGCTTGAGTAAGAAGCGGATAATTCTGACGGGTGGTACGGTATGTAAATAGCTGACTATCCATTTCGTTGAATCGTCTGATATAGGCTTCTTTGAATTGTACGGCTTTTCTTCCGGTGTATCCCATGACAAGAAAAGCAAAACCATCACGGGTCATTGCGTAGGACTTTTGTTTACGGTTTGATTGGTCGCGGTAAAAGGTCGGCTCAAAATTGAGCGCACCAAACTCGGGGCTTAATCCGGAATCCGGTGAAAGGAGATTATCGATATCACGCATAACATTTTTATGCTGTTTACCGAAAGTTTCTGCTACAAATCGACTATCAAGCCGTGTTATTTCTGAATTGTCAACGAAAATACCGTATTCGTTCATGGGGATAATCTGTTTCAATGCTGTTCCTCCTTTTTCTGTTCTTCATCTGTACGGGCGGCGGACATTTCAAACCTTACTGTGGTTGTATGGCTTTCTTCGGCTCCGGATACATCATGTATTTCTTCGGCGGTCTGGATTCCCAGCAGAATATCAGGGGCATATACACGGGCGAAAAAGGCAGCGGCGCGGTACTGCAGCATCAGCTCCGGCATGGTACGCCATTTCGAGCCGTTCTTGGCGATCCATCCTTCATCATGTGCCATCTGCATAGAAACCGATGCACCTTTCAGCCTTTTTCCGTCCCGGATCCGTACAGCCTGAGCATAACAGGATCCTCCGTTATCGGCGGAAGTAATGAATTCCAGCGGTGTGAATCTGCCGGATGCATTGACAGCAGCGGCGCAGAAAGAACTGCTCCAGCTTGGCTTCCCCTTGACAATGAATAGATTCTGCATCACCATGAGAGGGCTGATTCCGGTACGGTTTGCGATATCCACGGCAATCAGACAATTTTCAGGTTTATTCCTGTAGGTGGCTTCCGGTACCAGATCGGAGGAAGCGAGATACTTTGCGGCACTGTAGGCGGTCTTGAGCTGTGCCGGATCGTTCCAGATGGACGGTGAGTAAGTTGGTACAGGTTCGATGCTCTCACGGGCTTCTGAGGGGGCGAGAGACGTTGTTTCGGTTTCGTTCATTTCTTGGCTTCCTCCTTTTTCTTGGGAATTCTGGGCTTCTTCTGAAGGGCTGTATGCAGGGTATGGCACGCCATGAATACAGAGGGATCGAGAGGGAATGAGATCAGCTTATAGCTTGCATCCGGCCGCAGGTGAAGGATATACAGATGGGTGATGGGTGAATCCGTGGCGTTTTCGTCCCATAGAATCCTGTAGCCGTTGAGCTGAGCGGATGCAAGGGCTTTCTGTACCACGGAGGAAGATTTCAGATCAATGATTGCTTTTCTTCCATCGCTCATCCGGGCGATACGGTCAGGAGTACCGGCGAAACGCAGAGAGGGGGATGCAAACGGTTTTTCGATAGCAATATACTGCGGTGTGTAATCTGTCCGGAATTGCATATATGCCCGGATGTATGGTGCATACTCTTCGGAAATTTCGCAATCCCCGAAACGATCCAGATTTTCACAGGCTTTATGGATGATGCTCCCTCTCTCAGCGGCATGGTCGAGGCGGTATTGGGATATATCCCCGTATATTTCCCGGCTGAGAAAGCGGGTAAGCTCACTGACGGAAGGAATGGTTTCACCGTCCAGTGTATAGGTGTGCTGTTCGTCATAAAAACGGAGAATCTGTGCCATTCAATTGCCTCCGTCCATGAATCCGGCTTCATCCAGAATAACGGAGCAGCCGATTTCCTCAAGAAATTCAAAGGGATCTACCTTTTTGACCTCATTGTAACGGTCTGTGTAATGCCGGGCATGAATCAGAATACTGTGACGGCACATCGGAGGCTTTACGGAATAGACGTTTTCACCGCGGAAAAACGGTTCCCGGCAGTATGCACAGCATTCACCGTCAAACAATTCCCTCTCACTTTCTTCATACGGTGTGGGATCGGTAATATCTTCGGCAATGCATTTGTTGTAATCCAATCGCGGCATAATACCCTCTCTTTCTATTCCATGATACGCTCCAGCTCAATCCGGCACATTCCCATATTCTCGGAAGAAGCGGTTACACGGTAATCTTTATAGAATCCGCTGTTCCCTTCGTCGTAGATTCTCAGTTTCTGAGAGGGTTCCGGGATCTTTCCGCCTATATCAGGCGTTGCACAGTGCAGAACCGTTGTCCCTGAATGAAGACCGGCTGCCAGACGCCGCCTGTTGTGCTCTTTCAGTCCGGTGATCACTACAGGGATATTTTCATACAGAATCCCATTGTACCGGATGGAGCGTTCCTCAGCGAATTCGGATGTGTTCAGAAACACAGCGGAAATGTCATCGCGCGGGATATTATTGCACATGGTTGTCCTCCTTTGTGGTGCCTGCAGTCTGGTTGTTCAGCCATTCACAGAGGGCGTTGTAGTTGACGAGGAATTTGGTGCCGGTATAGAAACCTGGGCATTTGCCTTGCTTGACAAGTTTGCGGAGTGCATATTCAGGAAGAATGCCTGTCAATGCCGTTTCGCGCACAGTAAGCATCTTGGGGTGTGTCTGATGATTTGTTACGTCCATGTAAATTTCTCCTTTTAGTTTGGATTTTTGGTAGATAGGATCTTGTATTCCGTCTCTACATGTGGTATTATACACCCAAATAAAGTTATCGTAAAGAAACAGAATATAACGTTAAATCAAGAACAAGGAGAACTGTGTTAATTATGACTAACAAAAATGAACGTGATACCAAATATGATACCGGGAGAATAGGGCAACGTATTGGAATTGAACGAAAAAGATTAGATATGACACAGGATGATATTGGCGCAGAGCTCCACGTAGTACGACAGACCTTTAGTGATTGGGAGCGAGGGAAAAAACTTCCGCAATTAAGTGATATGTTAAGTATGTGTAATATGTTTGAATGTGAATTAGGGTATTTGTTATGTGAGCATGAGGAAAAAACACGGGAAGCGACAGATGTTTGTAGAGCGACCGGCTTATCTGAAGATGCTTTTATTCAATTACAAATGATTCGTGATAATGCGCCCAACTTAATGAAAGTATTGAATCTGATTTTAGAGGATAAGCGTTTTACTGAATTGCTTGCCACAATGGATAGATGTTTAGACTATGGTACGGATGATACCTCAGTATCACAGGCATTGGATGCAACTGCCACATATCTTAAAGATGAGGCACGTAAACGAAAGTTAAATATTTTGACTAATCAGGAAATGAAAATCATGTATTGTGATGAGACACTACAAAAAATGCGGCAACTCATAGAGAGAATCATCGAGAAGAGCAGAATTTCATTCAAGGAGGACTAAACCCATGGCAAACATACAGGAACGCCGGGACAAAGCCGGGAAGCTGATTTCTTACAGCATCCGGGTGCACCGTGGAAGGGATGCAGAGGGGAAGCAGCTCAAACCGTACACCGCCACCTTCACTGTAGAACCCACATGGACGGAAAAAAGCGCAAGAAAAAAGGCTGAGGCTTTCGCCGCAACCTTTGAAAAGGAATGCCGGGAGGGGCTTGCATCCGACAGCCGTCAGACAGTGGCACAATACTGCGAATACTGCATTGATCTGAAAGAGCAGCGGGGATTGAAAACCACCACACTGACCCTGTACCGTTCCCTCTCAGAGCGTTTTATCGTGCCGGAGATCGGGCATATCAAAATCCGTGAGCTGAAGCCCCAGCACCTCAACGATCTTTATACCGCACTGGCACAGGAGGGCAGAAACAAGAATGGTGGCAAGCTGTCCGGAAAAACGGTTCTGGAGGTTCACAGGCTGCTCCACACGGTGCTGGATCAGGCGGTAAAGGAATGTATCATCCCCTTCAATACTGCGGATCGTGTAGAGCCTCCGAAAGCGAAAAAGAGTGATCCGGTGTATTATCAGCCGGAGGAAGTGGAAGCGATTCTGGAGGCACTGAATGAGGAGCCGGGACAATGGCGGATGCTTGTGCTTCTGCTGCTGGTATCAGGATGCAGGCGCGGGGAAGTGCTGGGCTTGAAGTGGGAGGATGTGAGCTTTGAGTACAACAGAATTCACATCTGCAGGAATATTCTGTACACCAAAGAGAGGGGCGTTTATGAAGATATCCCGAAAACAGAAAACTCCACCAGATACATCAGCATTCCGGCTGATATCATGGCGGAGCTGCGGCACCACAGAGCATGGCAGGCTTCGGAGCGTCTGCGGCTGGGTACCTATTACGAGAATCAGGGCTTTGTATTTGCACAGGACAACGGCAAGCCGCTCCATCCCTGTTCGGTTACATCGTGGCTGCGGAAATTTTCGGATCGTCACGCACTGCCCCATCTGAATCCGCACGGTTTCCGGCACACCATGGCTTCCATGCTCATCTACAACGGCGTGGATCCGGTGACGGTCTCTCACAGGTTGGGACACGATCAGGTCAGCACTACAACGGACATCTACAGCCACATGATTTCGGATGCGGATTCCCGAAGCGCGGATATCATAGCCGATGCGCTCAGCTTCAAAAAGGCATAAAGCAGTTGAATTTTCAGGGCGAGTTGAATTATTGTTGAATTTACGGAAATCGTCCATTTTTTACCATGTTAATTTTTTGCAAAAAAAGAACCTTTTCAAGCTGATTTCGGCTTAAAAAGGTTACTTTTATTCATCGGAGTGACTGGATTCGAACCAGCGGCCTCTTGGTCCCGAACCAAGCACTCTACCGGACTGAGCCACACCCCGATTACCATAATATTATAGCACATCGGGGTGGGGTTGTCAAGTGTTTTTGTAAAACTTTTCTGCGGGAAAACAAAGGCGGACAAGGATCAGATCAGTACATCCACGCCGTAGCTGAGGACGGTCATGATCAGACCTGCCGTGACAACGCCGAGGAAGATGGCGGGCAGGGCGTTTTTCATGCGAAGATCGAAGATGGAGGCCACAAGTGCTCCCGTCCACGCGCCGGTTCCGGGCAGGGGAATTGCAACCAGAATGAACAGTCCCAGCGTTTCGTATTTCACCAGAATGTCGCCCTTTGCCTGTGCCCGGGCTTCCAGTTTTTCGGCAACGGAAGCGAGACGGGTACTTTTTTGCTTCATCCAGGCGAAAATCTGACGGATGAACAGAATGATGAACGGAACCGGAACCATGTTGCCGAGGATACTGACAATCAGAACCAGCGCATAATTCAGATCCTGCGCTACCCCCCACGGAACGGATCCGCGCAGTTCAAGAACCGGCAGCATTGCCATGCAGAACACGCTGAGGTATTTCAAAAACAGATTCATTGCATCACCAAAGCAGAAATTTTCATTATCCTATCTATTATACCGCGGATAGAGTTGGCTGTCACCATGGAATTTGTAAATTTTCTGCCCGTCAGTCCAGTGTGCCTTCTGCGGTGCTGTTCATGGTGACGGAATCGAAATCACCGACCCAGCGGAATTCATCACGGTCGAGACGGTAGGTGCATGTATTCCCGTCCGCGGTCAGCTCGCCATAGGATCCGGGGGCATTGGTGATCAGCAGAGTGGGCTTGCGGGTGTCTGTGTCAGCGCGGCGGAGATTGGTGATCCGGCAGTTTTTCAGCACTGTTTCCGCCAGAATCAGTGCCTTTTCCCCTGCATTCTCCACGGAGCTGACGGTTATGTTGTCAATGGTCAGATTCTCGATCAGCCCGGAGCCGCCCGGCTTTTCACCGGGTTTGATCAGGGGAGTCCGGCAGTAGCGGGCACCGTCCATGTTCAGGGCGAAGTGGCGGCAGCCGATGCGGATATCCTCCATGGTGATATTGCGGATGGGGGAATTCACCGACAGCAGACGGAATCCGGTGTAGCAGTTTTCCGCGAATACGCCCCGTACTGTGATGTCCTCGATGGGACCGCAGCAAAGATCAAGATTTTCCAGCCGTACCATGGAGTCGTCGGCATTGAAGGCGATCATATCGTCGTTTGTCTGACCGGAGGCTGCCGTAATATTCTCGATCAGACCGTGACGCACCTCACCGCCGAAGTGGAGCCCGTCCTGATTGAAGGCTCTTCTGTCGGAGGAGAAGCGGATATCCCGGATCACAAAACCGTCCAGCTTTGCCATGCGGATGTAGTACACCACAGAGTTGCGCATATTCAGGCTCTGGAGAGTGAGATTTTTAACGTTTACAAAATTCAGCGTGGAACCGGAGAATGCGTTCGGATCGAACAGGTTGGATGGTTTGGTGTTGTTCTTTCCGTCGAAGTTGCCGTCCCAGGTACCTCCCATGAGGGTGATATCCCGGTTGCCGTCCAGGGGATCCCGGTTGGACAGGAGGAAGTCGCCCCGTTTCTTGGGGGATTTTTCGCAGACAAACAGCCGGGCCTCGGGATCCGCGTAAACGGTGGTGCCGTCGCCGATGTACAGGGTGCGTCCGATCCGGTAATCTCCTGCGGGGATGTACACTTTGCCGCCATTTTCTGCTTTGTCAAGGGCGGACTGAACGGCAGCGGCATCATCGGCAATCCCGTCACCGAAGGCACCGAAATCTTTTACATTGAGAAAATGATTCATAGTATCATCCTTTTCGTTCGGCATTATGCTCTCGGTCCCACGTCGCTCACATCAATGGGACGGAAGCCCATGGCGAGGGCAGGGGAGCCGGGAAGGAGTGTGAAGTCGTGGTTTACGGGATCTCTGAACATGGGATCGGCGATCTTTGATGCGTGTTCAAGACCGCGTGCCTGCAGATCGGTGAGTGTGAGCGCTTCTTCGCCGAACTGCCGCATGACGGGATCTTCACGGGAGGTGTCGAAGTACAGATTCCGCTTGGAGGACACGGTTTTCTGATTGATCTGGGCACGACTGATATCGAACATGGGCGCGCCGTCGGAGTAGACGATGTTGTTTTCGAAGATGATGGAGAGGTGGGTTTCGGTGCGGGAAACGCGCATCATCTGACCGCCGGAGAACGCGAAAATGTTGTTGCGCACGGTGTTCATGGAGCCGTAATGCTGGTGATAGGAGTTGTCGGAGGTGTTCCAGCAGATGTTGTTTTCCAGCGTCATGTAGCTGGAGCCTTCATCGGTGTACAGGGCCCAGCCGCCGTAGTTTTTGGAGGTCACGTCGTGAATTACGTTGTTTGATACCACGGTGCCCGGCTGCAGACCCAGCAGATACACGCCGCCCATATCGGAGAGCATTCCGTCGCCCAGATGGTGGATGTGGTTCTTTGTGATCAGGTTGTCGTGGGACTGATTGGGGGCATAGCCCCAGACCCAGCCAACGGACACGCCGGTGTAGTAGAGGTAACCGATTTCGTTGTGGGCGATGGTGTTTTCGCAGGTGTGGATCAGCAGAACACCGCAGGCTGCAAAGTACCGCCGTCCGCAGTGGAGAATGGTGCAGTCTTCCACGGTATTGCCGAAGGTCTCCTCACGGGGATCACAGCCGTATGCACCGCCGATGATCTTCACGCCGCCCGCACCGCCGTCGATCATCTTCATGTGTGACAGACGGATATTCCGGCATCCGGGACCGATGACCACACCGTGTACGCCGAAATTGGTCAGGGAGCAGTTTTCCACAGAGCATCCGGAGGCATGGTTGAAGGAGAGGGAACCGTCTGCCTGGGATACTGCCTGTGCATCGGAGGCATACCGCACGGTACCGGGATCGGAAACGCCGAATACCCCGATGGAGCCGTATTCGCCCCGGGTCACGCCCATGTCCAGATTCCGCAGGCGGATGTTCTTTACCTTATGATCCGGTGTGCCGTGGATGTCGAACAGCTTGTGGATGGAGGGAACATAGGCTTCGATGGTCTCGGGAGTGATGCTTTCGTCGCGGGGGATGTAGTAGATTTTTCCGCCGTCCGCGTACCATTCGCCGGGGTTGGCAAAGGCTTCCGCTACGTTTTCCAGGTAGTATTCCAGGCCGCTGGAGGTGCCTTTTCCGCCGGCAATGTTGAACCGGGAGGGATATTCGAAGGTTACACGCCGGGTTTCGGGATCGTAGGACCTGATGGGGGTATGCTCGTCAATCCAGTAATGGCAGAAGCTGATCTGTACCCGCTCGATGTTGGCGAAGTCTTTGATATCTCCCTCCTGTGCGATGAACCAGCGGGAGCCGGAGAACAGCTGACCTTCGTGGTTTTCCACATCATCCGGGTAGAGATAGCCCTCAGCCGGATACCGTGTCAGCTTTGCTCTCTCGCCGTTGACGTAGAAATCGGTGAAATCGCACTCGCCTCCCAGATCCGCGGACAGGCATTTTACCCCCCGGTATTCGTCCCAGCGGAAGCCTTCGATTCTTCTGCCGCCGATGAGTTTGACCTTGGCGTCGCCGTCCGGTTCGATGGTGATTCCGGTCACGTCCTGATCGATGACAATGGTGCGGGAAATGGGGTATTCCCCTGCCGCCAGCCGGATGGAGATGGGCTGACCTACGCCGATTCTGCGGAGCTCACGGACATAGGACAGAGCCGCTTCGATGGATGAGAATGGAGCGCCGGTGCTGCAGGATACGGGTTCGGAGCCGGACTGATTGTCACAGCCGGTCTGGGAGACGTACAGGGAAGTGATTTCGTTGAAAGCGATCATGATGTCCTCCTTGAAATAGTGTCATGAAACCGAAAAGGGACAGATCCCACAGTCGGAACCTGTCCCTTCAATACGTGAGATCGAACTTACGTATTCTTGCTATTGAATTTTACGCGTCGATTTCGCCGATTACCTTGTCGTTGTAGGTAATGGAAGCTTTGTTTGCGGTGAGCATTTCGTTGTAATCGTTGGTCTTAAGCGCAGAGGCAACCTGAGTTTCCCATGCAGCGCCTTCACCTGCACCTGCGTAGTACATGATGTGCCAGCCGTATTCGGATTCAACGATGCCGTGATCGCCGACATTCTTTGCGGTGTAGAACAGCCAGTTGTTGAAGGAGTTGACCATGTCGCCAACTGCTACGTTCGCGTACAGACCGCCGTTTGCCTGAGAACCGGGATCTTCGTTGTACTGGTTGGACAGTTCAATGAACTTTTCTTCGGAGAAACCTGCAGCTTCCCATTCAGCGTACACTTCGTTTACCTTGGTGTCATCAGCGTAAGTGTCGGTGGTGAAGAGGATGTGGCGAACGTTTCTGGTGGGAGTTTCGTCACGGTATGCAGCCTTGGTCAGGTAGTATACATTGAAGGTGGTGTCGCCTTCCACGCCGGTCATGTGGGTGTCACCCGCCTTTGCGGAGAATGCCCATTCGGAGATGGAGGAGATTGCAGCAGCTTCCTTGTGGTAGTTGAAGCAGGATTCCACTTCCGCGTCAACGGTTGCTGCATCGTGTTCGTGGTCGTGATTAGCGGTGATGTAGTCAGCGATGAGGGACTTGAATTCATCGGCAGAGGAGGCTGCAGCCAGCTTTTCAGCTTCGGCCATAGCGGTAGCGGATGCTTCGGTGGTGTCGCCTACGGGGTTGCCTTCGGTGTCCTTCGCCATGAAGTCGCCTGCATTGACGGTGAATGCATAGTAGTCAACGCCTTCGAAATCGGAGGTGTGTTCGCCGTAGTATGCTTCCTTTTCGTCAAGGGTGTAGGAAAGACCTGCATTGAATTCGGTGGAGAACTTGGTGGCCAGAGCGGTCAGCTCCATGCACGCACGGATGTCCTTCATCTTGACGCCGGTACCGAATGCCATGGTTGCATAGGAATCAGCAGTGTAGCCGAATGACTTTGCGGTTTCTTCCAGCTGGGAGAGGGTGGTGTCGATATCTGCCAGGTCATCTGCGTCCAGTTCAACGCCGGCAGCCTTTGCGCCTTCGCAGAGAGCGAGGAGTTCATCGGTGTAGGACTTGGTTACATCAACAAAGTAATCGAACCAGGTGCCGTTTTCCAGATAGGAGCAGGGCTGGGACTTGAGGGAAACAGTGGGGTCAGCACCCAGGTAGCTCAGGTAGTTGGCGTAGTTCTGATAGTTGGAGGAATAGAAGTATGCCATCATGGTGCCGTTGATTTCAAAGTTTTCGCTTTCGGCAGCGGTCTTTCCGCGGAGAAGAGTGCCGTTGTCGTTGAGGGTGGTGTAAACAGACAGGCCGATTACCAGTACAGCCGCCAGTGCGACACAGATCCCGATAATCAGATTCTTCTGCTTGCTGTTGTTTGCTTTATCCATTGCAGGGAAAGCTCCTTTCAATATTCTGCACACAGAAAAATATAAGGGTGCAGTTTCCAATCAATTCAATATTATAACACATCTTTTTCGGGATTTCAATATAATTTGTAAAATTGAAAGGAAACCTTGCAAAAGATTCATAATACCGTCACATTTGCGCGGTCAGTTCAGGGTAAGTTCCAGGGTTTCTCCCGTCATCACGTCGATGCGGATTATTTTTCCGTCCCGGCCGCTTTCGTATTGTGCGCCGTCGGTGAAGATGCCGTCCCCGTCCGGGTCATCCCAGCGGATATAGGTGGACCAGATGTAATTGCCCACGGCTTCGAAACCGATCAGGCGGGTGGCGGAGAGGGGGCCGTCAAAGGTGAAAATCCTCTCGGATTCCGAGCCGTCCCGGGCACAGCGGTAAATGTGTTCCCCGGTCACTCTTACTTCGTCAGCGGAATATCCGTAGATCCGCGCCCTGCCGAGAACGACTTCTTCGGGGGAGGTATAGTACAGATAGTTTTCCGTCACCGCCAGCGTTCCCGCACGGATACCGAGATCGGTGATTTCACCGGTGGAGAGCAGGATGCGGAACACGCAGTCGTTCTCATCGATGTAATATACCGAATCCCCACCGAAGAAATAACTGTCGTAGCGGAGACTTGCCTCGGTGATATCCCGGCGGTTTTCAAACCGTTCGTCGGTCGAATACAGCACCCGTCCGTCAGTGAAATAGAGGGTGTCGTCTGCGTATCCCACAAAGCGCGCTTCCGCAAAGGAGATTTCCGCGAGAAATTCCGTCTTCAGGGTATTGTAAGCGGCGCGGGTCAGGAAATATGCTCCGGTTTCGGGATTCTCCTTGTCCCACTGCCACACATACCAGTAGCGGTGGGTATCGGCGTACAGCTCGGAAACGATGCCGCCGCCTTCTCCGTTCAGGTTCACCAGCTCCGTGAGCTTCCCGGAGGCGGTGTCGTAAACCACATCCGCGGAGTAGAAATCCACGGTACCGGCTTCTCCGTCAACGCCCGTGATCCATCTGCGGCGGTAGAAGACTTTTCCGTCCGCGAATCCCACGGGAAGGGAGTCCAGACCGTAGAAGGGGCATTCCTCCGTGTTGTGTCCGCAGAGAGGATCGGGACATACATCGGTGACGCTTCCGGTTTTTGGATTGATCCGCTTGAGGGTGTAGTTGAGGAATGTGTTGTCGGAGGAGGGAATACCGGTTCCGGATATCCCCTGAATGTAGAGATATCCGTCCGCGTACTGCAGATACCATGGCTGGGACGTGACCGCACCTCCGCTGACGGGACAGTCGTCGGAGTGGGTGTAGCTGTATCCGCTGTCGGCCGGCGGAGCGGTTTCATCGGTGAGATAGTGAAGCTCACTGCCGCAGGAGGAAAGCAGGACGCACAGAAGAAGAGGGAGTATAAGTTTCAGCATAGTTTTACCTCGTGAATGAATTCTTCACCCCATAAGACCGGAAAAATCCGAAAATCTGCCCGTTTTTTCAAAAAATATGGTATAATTGAGGAAAATACCGCAGAATCAAAGGCGAGAGCCATGTTTGAATATGTTCCCGCATCCCCGGATAAGCTGAAAGAGATCTGGGAATACAATATTGCCGAAAATCCCGGGGACGGGAGATGGATCCGATGGGGCGCGGAGGCCCTGGAGAACAACCGTACCGGACGGACGAAGACCTTCCTGATCCTTCACGCCGGGGAGCCGGTGGGAGAGGGGACGCTGATTTTCGATCCTGCCTGTTCCGCTGTCGACGGACGGCTTGCCCTCGCCGACGGAGAAACCGTAACCAACGTCAATGCCCTCCGCATCCGGAAGGCGTTTGAGAATCGGGGGCATGTGTCGGCGCTGATGAAGCGCATGGAGCGGTACGCTCGGGAGAGGGGATTCACCCGCATCACCATCGGCGTTGAAGCGAAGGAGGCGCGCAATCTGGCGATCTACCTCCACTGGGGATATACGGATTTCATCTGCCACGAATTCGACGGCGGCGAGCTGATCCTGTACTACGGAAAAAAACTGTAAGGAAAACAAAAACGGCAGTATTTCGGGTGAAAACTGCCGTTATCTTATTAATTTGGATTACGCGTTCTTTACTTCTGCCGCGATCTTTGCAACGATTGCGTTCAGTTCGTCCATTCTGTCTTCGATGTCCTTTACCAGCTTGAACTGGGTACGGCAGCGGTCAAGGTTGTGGCCTTCGCGGTGTACCTTGAAGTAAACGTCGCCGTTGAGGTAGTCAGCCAGGAAACGGGAGCCGCATTCCAGGGTCATCAGCTTGATGGAGAAGGGAAGGAGCTTCAGCTCTTCGTCGGTGATGGAGGGAAGGGTTTCCAGGAAGCCTCTGGTGAATGCTTCGAAGTTTTCAACCACGAAGTAGATCTTGGAGAGATCCTTTTCGTCTTCCGCACCGGAGGAACCGCCGAACCGGAGTGCATCGCCGTAGTCGTACAGGAGGGAGCCGGGCATAACGGTGTCAAGGTCAATGACGCAGACGCCGTCGCCGGTCTGTGCATCCAGCATGACGTTGTTCAGCTTGGTGTCGTTGTGGGTAACACGGAGGGGAATTCTGCCCTCGGCAATGGCATCAACAACCACGCTGCAGTCAGCTTCTCTGTCCAGAACGAACTGGATTTCTTCCTGAACGTCCTTTGCACGGCCTGCCGCATCCTTGGCAACAGCATCGGTGAACTGCTTGAAGCGCGCCTTGGTGTTGTGGAAATCAACGATGGTTTCGTGGAGCTTTTCTGCGGGATAGTCGGCCAGCATATTCTGGAACTTGCCGAATGCGCGGGCTGCGTTGTACAGTTGGGAAGGATTTTCCACCAGATCGTAGGAGATCGCGTGGTCGATGAACTTATATACACGATAGAAATCGCCGTTTTCGTCTTCGTAGTAGGGCTTGCCGTCAACGGTGCAGATCAGATTCAGGGTTTCACGGTCGGGATCGCCGCCGTTTTCGATGATCTTGGCACGGAGGAACTCGGTAACGCCCTGAATGTTTTCCATAACTGCCGGAGGGTTGGTGAATACATTCTTGTTGATCCGCTGAAGAATATAGTCGGGCTGGGAATGTACGATGTAGGTATCATTGATGTGACCGTTGCCGTAAATGGAGGGGGTCAGCTTGAGATTGAAATGCTTGAGAATATCGTAGAACTTCTGGTCCATCGGTGGTTCCTTTCTGACTCCGGAGAAAGTGGAGTAACCTGTAATTTCAGAATATATTTCAATAAAGATGATAAACAAATAAAACCGCAGATACACACAGTGCATCGCTGTTATTATACCACGAAAAAGCGAAAATGTAAATACCCCGGATGGATATTCATGGATATGGATGGAATTTTCGTTTTTTTGACCAAACCGAAATCTTTCCCAAAAGGACTATTGACAAAAACAGCTTATAATGATAACATATTCCTGCACGGGTTAACGGTGATTTCACATTCCCGTAATCCCGAAGGAGGCAATTATGATTCTGATCAACTGTACCGGACACAGCGGCTTTACCGTGGAATCCGAAACCCATATGCTCATATTCGACTATTCCGAAGGGATCATGCCGAAGATCCCTCAGGGGAAGAAGCTGTATGTGTTTGTCAGCCATGCCCACGAGGATCACTTCAATCCGGATATCTTCAGTATATGCAGGGATCATCCGTCTGTGAAATTTGTCATATCCCACGATATCCCACGGGATGTGGTGGAAAGCTGCGGCGTGACGGACTACATCTGCGCGGAGCCGGGCATGGATCTCAGACCCGAGAGCCGTTTCCGCATCAAGGTGCTTCCTTCCACGGATGAGGGGGTGGCCTATCTTGCCTGCTGCAATGGGCGGAATATCTTCCACGCGGGCGATCTGAATCTGTGGCTGTGGCCGGGCATGAGTGAGGCTGAGGTATTTGAGATGACCTCCATGTTCCGGGAATATACAAAGGGACTGCGCCACTTCCAGATCGATACGGCGTTCCTGCCGCTGGATACCCGCCAGGGAATGTATTCCTTCCTGGGACTGGATTACTATATGAAGCATTTCCGGATCAAGAACGTGATTCCCATGCATTTCTTCGGATCTTCCAAGATTGTGGAGGATCTGATGTTCGATCCCATTTCCCGGGATTACCGGAACCGGATCATCACCATGGAGCGCGGAGCAAAGATTACACTGAAATAATATAAATCGGCATGACCGTACGATCAGAAAGGAGTATCCCATGAAATTCAAGCCCATTCACGAAAACTACAATGTTGCCAATCTGGAAGAATCCCTGAAATTCTACGAAGCCGCGCTGGGACTGAAGGAAAAGCGACGCCATACGGCAGGTGACGGATCCTTCACCATCTGCTTCATCGGAACCGAGGACGGCGGCTTTGAAATGGAACTGACCGAACTGAGAGAGCATCCCCAGAAATACGATCTGGGTGAGGACGAATTCCATATCGCCTTCGAAGCGGACGATTTCGATGCGGCTCACGAACACCACAAGGCGATGGGATGCATCTGCTTCGAGAATACCGCCATGGGTCTGTACTTCATCGAGGACCCGGACGGATACTGGATCGAAATCCTTCCGAAAAGATAATACTTGACTCATGTCCGCATACGTGATATAATATAGGAAATAATAACGCAGACCGCTCGTTTTCAGCGGGTTTGACCCCATCCAAACCCACAAACGGGCTTTTTGCGCGTTCCAGAATTGAGGTAATTATGGCAGATATTTTCGATTTGTTCAAGAAAATCCAGACAGGCTCCTCCGCCGATGCGGGCGCACCCGAATTCATTGTGGCGGGACTGGGCAATCCCGGCGACAAGTACACCTTCACCCGGCACAACGCGGGATTTCTCGCCATGGACTACATGAGCCAGAAGCTGGGCGTGAAAATCAATCAGCTGAAATTCAAATCCCTCACCGCGCAGACCACCATCGCCGGCAAACGGGTTCTGCTGATGAAGCCCCAGACCTTCATGAATGCCTCCGGTGAAGCGGTGTCCGAAGCGGCGAACTTTTACAAGATCCCCCCGGAGAAGATCATCGTGATCTCCGACGACGCGGCACAGGCTCCCGGACGGATGAGAATCCGCAAATCCGGCTCCGACGGCGGTCAGAAGGGACTGCGCAGCATCATCACCATCATGAACACCGACCAGTTCCCCAGAATCCGCATCGGTGTGGGAGAAAAGCCGAATAAGGAATACGATATGGCGGACTGGGTGCTGGGAAAGATTCCCGAAGAAGACCAGAAGAAGATGTTTGAGGTGTTCGGCTACGTGAACGATGCCGTGCCCATGCTCATTGAAGGCAAGCTGGACGACGCCATGGGCAGATTCAACGGCGTGAAATTCTGAACGAAAAAACTAAAAGATCATAAACCGAAAGAAGGTATTCATGAATTACACATTCCTCTGTGATATGTTCCGCAAGAACCGGGAATACACCTCCCTGACGGCCGCACTGACCGCGAAGGTATACGAGAAGCGCAGACCCTACTACGTCAGCGGTCTCACCGACGGTTCTGAGCACATCTTCCTCCAGTGTCTGGCGGCGGATTTTGCGGATCCCGACGAACCGGCCGTTATCCTGTTCCCCGAAGAGAAAAAAGCGGCGCAGTTCCGGGATTTTCTCCTGTCCGTCGGCGTGAAGGCAGCGTATTTCCCCGGGAGGGAATACTGTTTCTCCAACATCACATCCTCTCATGAAACGGAAGGTGAGAGACTGTGCGTGCTGTCTGCTCTTGCCGGACTTCTGCCCGACGAAAAGCGTCCCCGCGTGATCTGCACCACTGCCGATGCTGTTCTGCAGGTGACGGTGGGACCGGATGTCCTGCGGGATCTCTGCGTGAAGGTTTCTTATGATGAGCCGCTGGATACGGATAAGCTGGCGTCCTCCCTTGCCGATGCGGGATATACCCGTGTGGAACTGGTGGAAGCGGCGGGTCAGTTTGCCATCCGCGGCGGCATCGTTGATGTATACGCCCCCGGTATGGAGCCGGTGAGACTGGAGCTGTTCGGAGACGAGATTGACCGGATGGGATTTTTCTCTCCCGAAACCCAGCGTTTTACCGATGATGCTCCCGATCTGCTGGTATTTCCGCCGGTGCGGGAGCTGGTGATTCCGAAAGTGATCCGGGAAGAGATGGCGGAGGCAATCCGGAAGCATATCCGGCGTCTGGGCAGAGTGGAAGGAGCTGACGAAAAGCATACCCGTGCGGCGGCTGTACTGCAGAGTGAGCTGGCTTCCCTGGAAAACGGTTTTGAAGTGAACTTCGCCGACAAATATCTGCCCATCATCTATCCCGAGGGAACCTGTATGCTGGACTATCCCTGCGGTCCCATGATTCTGGTGGACTCCGGGGCCTGTGAGGAACGGACAAACGCATCCGCCGTATTGGTGGAGCAGAGCATCGAGGGTATGGTGGAATCCTATGAGCTTCCTCCCATGAAAAACGGTATTTTCATCCGTATGTTTGATGAAATCGGGGACAGACAGGATGCGCCCGTCGTGCTGATCGATGCGTTGTCGCGAAGCCATACCGGACTGACTCCGGCAGGGCTGTTCCTGTTCAACACCCGTCATGTGTCCGCTTATGCCGGAAATCTTCCCCTGCTGACGGAGGATCTGGCGCGGTTTGCCGGCGAAAACTATACTGCCGCCGTGATCTGTTCCGGGGATGCGGAGAGAAATTCGCTTCTGGAATACCTGACGGACGAAGGTTACACCGCAATGTCTCTGGATGACGGTACGGTTCTGCCGGAATCGGTTCTGAACGGAGGAAAGTCCCCCGTGCTTCTGATGACCGGGGAATTCCCCGGCGGCTATGAACTGGCATACCCGAAATTTGTTCTGATGGAATTTTCCAAGGAAGCGGCAAGGCCCTCCCACGGCAGATTCCTGAAGAAAAAGAAGGTGAAGAAATCCGCCACCGAAGCGATCCTTTCCTATGCCGACCTGGATGTGGGGGATTTTGTGGTTCACGAAGCATACGGCATCGGACAGTACATGGGCATGGAAACTCTGACCATAGACGGCAGCTCCCGGGATTATGTGCATATCCGGTATTCCGGAAGCGACAAGCTGTTCTTGCCTGTGGATCAGCTGGATCATGTGTCCAAGTACATCGGTGCCGGTTCCGATACGGGTATGGTAAAGCTGTCGAAGATGGGCGGCGCGGACTGGTACAAGGCAAAATCCAGGGCCAAGGCTGCCACAAAGGAAATGGCGAAGGAGCTGATCGAGCTGTACGCCAGACGGAAGCGCACCGAGGGCATTGCCTTTGATCCTGACGATGATATGTGCCGGGAATTCGCCGATTCCTTTGCCTACGAGGAAACCGACGGACAGCTGACGGCCATCAACGATATCCGCCATGACATGGAACAGCCCTACCCCATGGACCGGCTTCTCTGCGGCGATGTTGGCTACGGCAAAACCGAAGTGGCTCTCCGTGCGGCATTCAAGGCGGTCATGAGCGGCAAGCAGGTGGCGGTGCTGGTTCCCACGACTATTCTGGCCTATCAGCACTTCCAGACCTTCCTGAACCGGATGCGCTCCTTCCCGGTGACGGTGGATATGGTATCCCGGTTCCGGACTCCCTCCGAACAGGCGGCAACTCTCAGAAGAGTGGCGAGAGGGGATGTGGATATTATCATCGGTACCCACAGACTGATCTCCAAGGACGTGCAGTTCCGGGATCTGGGTCTGATCATCATCGACGAGGAGCAGCGGTTCGGCGTGGCGCAGAAGGAAAAACTGAAGCAGATTGCCGTCAACGCCGATATCCTCACCCTGACCGCAACCCCTATCCCGCGGACTCTCAATATGGCAATGGGCGGCATCGTGGATATGAGCGTTCTGGAGGAAGCTCCCGGACTGCGGACTCCCGTGCAGACCTATGTTATGGAACACGATGAGCCTCTGATCCATGAAGCCATCCGGCGTGAACTGCGGCGCGGCGGTCAGGTATTCTATCTGTACAACCGCGTGGAAGGCATTTACAACACCGCAGAGCACATCCAGAAGGCCATTCCCGATGCAAGAATCGCGGTGGCCCACGGCAAAATGGATCGGGAATCCATCGAGGAAGTGTGGGAAGGGCTGATCCGGGGCGATGTGGATATCCTCGTCTGCACCACGATCATCGAAACGGGCGTGGATATTCCCAACGCCAACACCCTCATCATTGAAAATGCGGAAAACTACGGTCTGTCCCAGCTCCATCAGATCCGGGGACGGGTGGGCAGATCCAGTACAAGGGCCTTCGCATACTTCACCTTCCGCAAGGGACGCCAGCTGACGGAAATCGCGCAGAAGCGTCTGTCCGCAATCCGGGAATATGCCGAATTCGGCGCGGGCTTCCGGATTGCCCTACGTGACCTTGAAATCCGCGGTGCCGGAAATCTTCTGGGCGCGGAACAGCATGGACATCTTGATGCGGTGGGATACGATATGTATATGAAGCTCCTGGAAGAAGCGGTCATCGAAGAAAAGGGCGAAGAAGTGAAGAAACCCCTGCCGGAATGCGCGGTGGATGTGCGGTGCGATGCGTATCTGTCAAAATCCTATATCGCATCGGCTCCTCAGCGGATGGATATGTACAAGCGGATTGCCCGTGTCATGAACGAAGCGGACTACGACGACATCATCGACGAGCTGTGCGACCGGTACGGCGAACCCAATTCCCAGGCAGTGAATCTGTGCCGCATTGCATGGATCCGCGCCATGGGACGGACGGCAGGCTTTACCAAGATTGAGGAAAAGGACGGCGTGATCCGACTGTATACCGACCAGATCAATGCCATGGCCGTTCAGCAGCTGGCTCAGGTCTATCCCACGCTCGGAATCCGGGTTATGCTGGGTCAGATGCCCTTTGTGACCATGAAGGCGAAAAAGAATATGCGGAACACGGAATTCCTGCTGGAAATGCTGCAGAAGTATCTGAAAATCCTGCAGAAGTGACGGACACGGAAAAAACACGGGATTTTCCCTCTGCCGCAACAGCCTGTTCATATTTGTGCGGTATAATAAACTGTGAAAAACTGTAAAATCTACCCGAAAGGGATTGAATCGTGAAAAATATCAAGAAAATCATTGCCCTGACGACGGCGTGTCTGACGCTGACTCTGACGGGCTGCGGTGCCGGAGATGAGGTTATGTCCTTCCGCGGTTCCGGAATCACCGAAAACGAGTACCGGTTCTATCTGGCAACCTACAAATCCAATTTCCGCTCCCTGTATACGGATTTCAAAGACACCGATGCTTTCTATGAATCCGTGCTCACCGAAGACGGCATGACGGCCGGGGAATATCTGAACGATGCCGTACGGCACAATGTGCAGATGACACTGATCTGCGACGGTCTGTTCGACGAATACGGTCTGAAGCTGAGCAAGTCTGTAACCGACACCGTAGATGCGTACATCAGTGACTTTATCACCGAATACTCCGGCGGAAGCAAAACAGCGTTCAACCAGGCGCTGTCCCAGTACGGTGTTAACGTGAATATGCTCCGGGAGATCTATCTCCGGGACGAAAAGGCATCGGCCGTGTTCTCCCATCTGTTCGGCGAAGGCGGCGAGATGGCGCTGGACGACGGTGACCGGGCGGCATATCTGAATGAAAACTATGTCAGGGTACGGCATATTTACGTCAACGACAAGTACACCTATGCTTACGACGAGGACGGATACCCGGTTTACGATACCAACGGGATCCATCAGATGACCGCACTTTCCCCGGAAGAACAGGCGGCAAAGGAAGAACTGGTGGATGCCATTGACGAAGCTCTCGGCAGCGGCGGCAGCTTTGACGAAGTCTGCGCCGCCATGAGCGAGGATCAGTACTACAAAAACGGCTACTACCTGACCCGCACCACCTCCGGATTCATCACCGAAGTGGTGGATGCGGCGTTCTCCCTGGATGTGGGCGAATATGTGAAGGTGGAATCCGACTACGGCACCCACTATGTGATGCGGATGGAAATGGACGAAAGCCCCTGGGACGAGGATGCCAACGCCGATTTCTTCACCGATTACGACGCTGTCGTGGCGGATGCCATGTTCTCGCAGTTCGTGGAATCCCATCTGTCCGAGGTTGTGCTGAACGAGGAAGTGCTCGGTCAGTACATGATTGAAGACTCCCCCATCAATTCCAGATTCTGATCCGAACATCGGAGGTTACTATGATCTTTACCCCCGTAACATTCAAAAATATCACCCTCCCGGGACGGATGATCCGCTCGGCGACGGAATTCTTCGCAGCGGACGAAAAGGGACATATCCCGCAGACGGAGCTGGATGCCTATAAAGTTCTCGGACACCAGCCCCTTGGCATGATCATTACCGCCCACACCTGCATCTCTCCCGAGGGATGGAGCAACAGGCACCAGAACGCAGCGTGGTCGGAGGACTATCTCGAAGAATGCACCGTGCTTGCACAGAACGCAAAAGCCGGCGGCGTGCCCGCAGTTATGCAGCTGGGACACGGCGGAGAGAGAGGGAAGAACAACAACGGCGGTCTGCCCGTCTATACTCCCGATACCATGACGGCGGCCGAGATCCGGTATCTGACAGAATCCTTCGGGCGTGCCGCAAAACTGGCGAAGGATGCGGGATTTGACGGCATCATGCTCCATGCGGCGCACGGATATCTTCTGTCCCAGTGCTTCTATCCCGGATCCAACCACCGCACGGACGCCTACGGCGGCACTGCCGAAAAGCGGTTCCGCATTATCCGCGAGGCAGCTCTGGAAGTGAAGAAAACCTGCGGTGACACCTTCCCGGTGTTCATGAAGATCAACGGCGACGACCATGCCGACACGGAAGAATACCACCGCGATCTGGTCACCGCGCTGAACATCGCGGACGAATGCGGCATCGAAGCGGCGGAAATCTCCGGAAACTGGCCGTCCCGCGGACCCGAATATACCGAACCGTATTTTATCGGAAATATCCGCAGGCTCGTGAACGAAACGGATCTTCCCCTGATCGAGGTCGGCGGAATCCGGACCCGTGCTCACATGGAAGCGGTTCTGGAAGCGGGCGCGAAGGCGTTCTCACTCAGCCGTCCCCTGATCTGCGACCCGGAATTGCCGGAAAAGTTCAGAGACGGGAAAGAGGACACCGTGATCCCCTGCCTCTCCTGCGGAAAATGCTTCCGACCCATGGATCTGACGAAAAAACACCGCTGTGCGCAGTTTGAATGATGCGGGAGGATTGAAATGAACAGAACCGGACAGATTCTCCACAGCTCATACGCCATCAAAAAGGCGTACGACGGACTGTGGGACAAGATTCAGGAAACCTACGCACTGACCCGGGTGGAGATTGATGTGCTGTCCTTCCTTGCCAACAACCCCGACTGCGATACGGCAAGCTGCATCGTGGAGTACCGCAAGATTGCCAAAAGCCATGTGTCGGGCGCGGTGGAATCCCTCCTGGAACGGGGATGGATCCGCAGGGAACAGGATACCCGCGACAGACGGTGCATCCACCTGAAGCTGACGGATTGTGCATCGGCGGCAGTGGAGGATATCCTGAACCGTCAGTGGGAGTTCGGCGCGGCGATCCGGGAAGGCATCACGGAAGAAGAAATGAACACCTTCAGCCGGATGCTGGAAAAGCTGACAGCCAACGCAAGGAAGCTGTCGGAAGAATGAAATAAGAAAATGCAGAGCTGATTTTGCGTCAGTTCTGCATTTTTTAGGTTTATTCCGCTGTAATCAGCACACCGCCGTTTTTCGGGATGGTGACTTTGTATCTTCCGTCACACTGTTCCACGGGAAGCTTTCCGGCTGTGCCGATGGCAGTGATTTTTCTGCCGCAGCAGCGGAAGGTGACGGTCACATCTTCGGGGTTTTTGTCGTAGGGATCCCCGGCGGATGCGATCATGAGGGCGCGGGAGTCCCCGGTGCGGGATACCATCTCACCGACCACGATAGGATCGTCGGCGGTCACAGCCGCGAATACCCCCGTGCTCAGTGCGGACCGGGATTCCTGTCCCACGCCGGTGAGCCAGTCGGTGCCCTCAAATCCTACGAAATGGGTGGATACCCGGCGGTATTTCATGTATTCTTCACCGATTGTCCGGAGCTCACCGTTGACATTCTTCAGCTTGCCGTACTGTTCGGTTTTCTCTCCCTTGTCGTCCAGCACCTGATTGTGCCACCATCCGGCAGTGTAACAGGCCCATGTGATGTTCTCCGCTCCGAATGCCATGGCGGTGTATGCCTGGAATCTCAGACCGTTTTCGGTGATCCACTCATGGGGACGGTTGGAGTTGACCTGCAGGACGATCCACATACTGCGCCCGGTTCTGAGGCAGGCGTCTGCCACAATCCGGAGGTTTTCGTAAGCCTTCGGGACGTTGATGGCGTACAGGTAGAAGTCGTAGCACAGGTAGTCCGCCGGAACGCACTGGCAGTACCGCTCGATGTGCTCGGCGTAAGTTGCGGTACCCAGCTGGTTCACGGTCTGCTGAGCGTTGTTTTCCGCCACGGATGCGTAGTTGGGATAGAGATTCAGATAGGGGAACTGCTTCGGGAACAGGGTATTGACCCGATCGTACACTCTGCCGTAGTGGGGGAAATCCAGTGCGGACGGCTCGTCTCCGATATCGATGCCCCAGACGGCGGGGTGATCCTCGAAGGAGGCCGCACATTCGTCGTAGCGGGGCAGGGGATTGGTTTCTGCCATGGTACCCGCGTTGTGTCCGTCGCCTCCCCACCAGCCGGGAACCACGCCGGTGACGATTGCGCCCACGCCGTATTTGGCAAGCAGATCCAGGGTGGGACGGTCGTTGTCAAGGCAGATGACGAAATCGATGCCGCAGTCGGAAAGATCCCGGACGTGCTGTTCGGTACGGGCGTATTCCTTCAGGTGGTAGACGCCGATGTTGAGACGGCTTCTGTTCATGCGTGTGTTCATGCTGTTTCTCCTTTGCTGAATGATGTTTCTCCGGAATCCACGTCACGGAGTATGGTTTTCAAAGCGTCGTCGAGGGATTGATCTTCCGTCAGGATCCGCTCGGGTATGATGTCCAGCAGATCCTTCTCACGCCACCAGCGGCGCATTTCTTTCTCACCGAAGTCTCCACGGTTGGGCTTGGTGCTGTGGCGGCGCAGGGTTTCTTCAAAGGAAATATCGTAGTAATAGGCAAAAATGCTGTCCCCGAACTCTCCGAGGGCGGTTTCAAACAGGGGACGGTAGGCGTCGGACGGCAGAATTCCTTCCAGAATTGTGACTTCCGAGTGCTCCCTGCCGTATTTCAGCAGCTCCTGCATCAGGGGCAGGGATTTTTCCACACCTTCCTGTCCGTGTGTGTGCAGAATATCCATCCGGATCATGTCATGGGACAGCCGCATGGTGCCCGATCCGAAATGCTCCTGCAGGGCTTTGGCAAGGGTGGTTTTTCCGCTTCCGGAGTTTCCGCGGAGGATGATCAGTACAGGCATGGCATCTCCCGTCACTTCAGCAGAACCGCTTCACCGGGAGCGAGGGTGATTTCAGCCCCGTCAAGGTCGGTGAAAACGCCGTTTTTCATTACGGTCAGGGGCGCATCGCTGTGAATCCGGAAGGTGCGGGGAGCGAGAAAGTCCCGGTTGACCAGATACATACTGCCGTCGTCGAAAATGCCGATGACCCCGGCTTCCCCGTCAATGGCGCGGATCCTGCCACAGGAGGTGAAGAGGGACGTTTTCTTTTCGGGCGCATCCCCGATGTGGTACACACCCACGGAAGTTCGGTTAAACAGGAATTCCCCGGCAGGCTTTACGGCGGCATTGATGGACTGCACATCGTACCAGTGCTGCATCTTTCTGCCCTCGGTGTCGCACATGGCGTTTGTCCACTGCCAGTGATCGTCGTGAGCCGGTTCCCAGTAGGTGAAGTAGGAAATCCGTTTCATACCGTAGGCGAGGCTCATATTCACTTCCCACAGCAGCTCGTCGTAAGTCAGATTCCGGTAGGGGCCGTGCTCGGTCAGCAGAACGATCAGCATGGCATCCAGATCATACTTCAGGGAAACCGCACGGACATCCTCGATGTTGTCAAAGAAGCCGCCCCGGTTGACGGTGGTTTCCGCGGACAGACGGATCAGGCGCTCCCGTTCGCTGACGTCTCTTTCCATGACGGCTCTGCGGTTTTCCCGTCCGAGGAAGTGGTAGTGGTCATAGCTGATGAAATGGGGACGGACCACATTCACGAATTCCTCCAGGTGGGTGATGTAGTCGGGATTGCCCAGCTGCTCGGGGGTGGCGTAGTTGGGAAAGAGATTGATGACGGTTTCCTTGTCGGGAGAATACCGGCGGAAGGCATTGACGATGGCGGCGAGAATGGGGAATTTCTCCGCGTTCGGCTCATCGGTGATGTCCCATCCGGTGATATTTTCAAATTCCGCATAGTCTTCGGTGATCTGACGGATCATTTCGTCGGCCTCGGCAATGTTGTTTTCGTAATAGAGCTTTGAGATCCTGGGATCGTGAACATGGGCTTTCAGTCCGTACCGGCGGAGAAGCCCGAGAACGGTTTTGTTGGTCTCGGTATCGCAGGCGATGGGAACCAGCGTGATGCCCGATGCGGCGATATCCGCGATCACCTCAGGCTTAACAATATACTGATGAAAAGGTCCGTGGAAATAGGTGATATCGAATGTTTTCATGGAATACTGCCTCCTTGGATTGTGAAAACAGCAGGGGAGAGAACCCATGCCGGAATTCTCCCCCTGACTCTGAATTGTGTATGCGGATGTGTGCGGATTATTCCAGTTCAACCTTCACGGGCTTGCCGGTAGCCATGGATTCGTTGCAGGCCATGGTGAATGCCACGGACTTGAAGGCATCGCGGTAGGAAGAACGGATCCCCGAGCCGTCGCCGGAGATAACCGCTTCGATGAAGGTACGGTCGCAGAGGATGCCCGCGTCGCCGTCCTGACGGTACAGGGTGGTGTCCTTGCTTGCGGCACCGAGCGCACCGTCGCCCTTGATGACGAATCCGCCCTCACCTTCCTTGGGAGCGGCCGGAGCTTCGCCGAATACTTCGAAGGTGCCCAGAATCTTCAGTTCCGCTCTCTTGTCACGGCCGGAGAAGATGATCTTGGAGTCGAAGCTGTTGCCGGAGGTTGCGTAGTCGCCGGTAGAGA
>JAFQWY010000206.1 GCA_017407225.1 Clostridia bacterium
GGGGAAGTGCGGCTGTTTGCGGATCCTGCAGGCGTGACCGCTGACCGGTTCGGGTACACGACACAGGGCGGAAAGACCGAAATCTACCAGTACGGGCTGTACTACGACCCGCAGAACGGACACTCTCCCACAACCACCAACTGCGGAATGCTGTACATTGTGAAGCTCGCCGACAACAGCCTGTTCATGATGGACGGGGGACACATTCTCCAGTGCTCCGTGGAAGCGGTGACGGGACTGTACGATTTCCTCCACCGGATCACGGGAAAGGCACCCGGTGAAACCATTCCCATTGCCTGCTGGTTTGTGACCCATGCCCACGACGACCATCTTGCCATGTGCGTGCGGCTGACGAGAACCTACCCCGGCGAATTTGACATTCAGCGGATTTTGTTCAATTTCCCGTCCTACTCGGTGTGCAGACGGGGTTATGCCGAGGAGCCGTTCAGACTGCGTGAGACTTTACGGGAGTTCTACCCCGATGCCATGACACTCAAACCCCACCACGGCATGAAGTTCACGCTGGCATCCACGGAATTTGAAGTGTACTACACCCACGAAGACGTAATCCGCGCGGACAACGTGACCGCATACCCCTTCCGGGATTTCAACTGTACCTCCACGGTGCTGAAAATGACCGCAGACGGCGGCACCGTGATGTGGCTGGGGGACACCAATCTGGAGGCGGAGGCGCACATCGTGAAAACCATGCCCCGTGAAATGTGGAAGGCGGATGTGGTACAGGTGGCCCACCACTGCTTCAACCATCTCTCGACCCTGTATCCGTGGATCGGCGCACCCTATGCCATGCTGCCCAACTCCTACTTCGGCGGACATACCCCGGACAATATCTCCAAGCTGGCGGACGTGGAAGCCTGCCTGAAATCCCCCGACTGCATCTGGTACGAGGAAAAAACCACCGGATTTTTGTTTGAGGACGGGGAATACCGGGTGATTCTGGAACAAGACCGGGTCGGCGGCGAGCATGACGGCATCGGACTCTACGGCACCTACACCGAGCGGATTCTGGAATAAACAGAATAAAACAGGCGTGACTCCCCGGTGGCTGAGGGAATCACGCCTTTGTCATTGCGCGCCTTCCATGATGGCGTACATATCGCTGTATTCGTAGGAGATCAGCTCGATGGTGAAGTCCCCGATGTGATCTTCCGGTTTGGTGTGGATATCTGACAGCTGTACCAGCTTCAGGCTGGCTGTTATCAGGGTGGTGTCATAATCCTTTGCCTTCACTGTCATATAATACTCACGTCCCACATTGCGGGTGTTCCGGGTTTCCTGATATTCCGCACGAAGCTCAGGCTGTGCACCGGTGGAAAACCATCCTCCCCGCGCTGAAACCGGATGTGCCGACACATATCCTTCATGCCCGACTGTGAACGAAAATCCGTATGTCCGATAGTCCCCCAAGTCCCCGGATGCCCAATAACTGCCGTTCTGCCCGATGGAGAGCTGGATATCCTCATCATCGGAAATCACCTCGCAAACGCCGCCTTCATAACAGAACTGCAGATTGATGTTATTCATGCCGGAACCTCCGTGGCGGATTACAATCGGTTCGTTCAGTGCAAGCACGACTTGGGTATAGGTATTTGTCTCCTTATCGTATTCATACGCCTTGATCTGCAGGGCATCACGGATACTGATCGTGCCGGTTTCGCCGGTCTTATTCCCGGTACAGGCGGTGAGAATCATGCAGATCAGGAGAAGGCATGGGAGCAGTCGTTTCATAGGATACCTCCGGGAATTATGTTCGTGCTATGTCAATTTCATTATATACGATTAATGTAATTTTGTCAAGATAAGAAGTTTCAGTATACGAATCCCCTGGATTCAAAACAGAACTGCTGCATTTCGGAAAAATGAACCGGAATGCAGCAGCTTTTTCGTTATCGGAATTGTTTTTTGATTTCCTCCACATCGTGGATCAGCTTTTTCAGAGGGAAGCAGACGGAGCCTGCGGCAAAGGATCCCACAGCGGCGAGGATGGAAGGAATGTCGGCGGTCTGTGCGGTGATCCACTGCAGAACGGCCCATGCAAGGAAACCGGTGCCGCAGAGAAAGAGAATGACGGCCGACAGCGTAAGGAAGCCTCCGTAGGGCTTTCTGTGAACGCTGAGGGGCGCGGACATGGGCAGATCAATTTCCAGATATTCCTCTTCCGGGACTGGCTGGGGAGCGGTCTGCTGGGGCTGAGGCGGCTGTTTCGGCGCTTTCTGTGCTTCACGGCGAGCTTTTTCCGCGACCTTTTCCCGGTCGTGAGCTTCGCAGATCCGCATCAGGTAGTCCATGCCGTTGTCGGTAACGCCTCTGGCACGGAGATTCCGCTCGTTGGAGATGAGCCGCGCCACAGCCGAGGAAGTGGATGCATCGGTCAGCTTGATGAACGGAAGCAGGATGGATTTGCACCGGTCACATAAACGTAATTTGTCGTCTGCGGAAATCTGCGTACCGCAGTTATAGCATTTTGCCACGGGATCACCTCGTTTTATGGGATATTTTCCAACATTATATCATAAATCTGCGGATCATGCAAGGGGAAATTGTGAACGAACGTGACTCTGCAGCATCGGAAAAGCATCGGAAAAGCATTGGGAAATGATTGGAAATAGTTCGGAAAAAGTTCGGATGACAAATGCCCGGAGCGGGTGGTATAATACGGGCATCAGAACAACCGTACCGGAGTACGGAGAAAGGAACGATATGATTACGGAAGCATTGGTAAAATGGGCGGTAGCCTTTGTCTGCGGCGGTGTGATATCTCTTGCGGCGGCATATGTGAAAGCCAGATTCAAACGGGACAAGGCGGTTTCGGACGGGGTACAGTGTCTGCTGAGAGCGGAAATCATTGCCTGCCACGAGCGTTACGCTGCGGAAGGACGGTGTCCGATTTATGCAAAGGAATCCCTGAAGCGGGCGTATGAGGCGTATCATGTGCTGGGCGGCAACGATATTGCCACAAGCCTGTATGAACAGACACTGGCACTGCCGGACAGAGAAAGGGGTGAGGAAGCATGATGCCTTATTTCGGAAAATTCCGGGTGGCAAGTCCCTACGGCAGCCGGAAGGATCCCATCACCGGACAGAAGAACACATGGCACGGCGGCATGGATCTGGTGGGACTGGATTCCAAGGAAGTACACGCTCCCGTGAACGGTACGGTGCTCCGCTCCCGGATGGTGACGGACAGAACCAACCGGACATGGGAGTGGGGGAATTATGTCTCTGTTGCCGGGGATGACGGGTATACGTATTATCTCTGTCATCTGTCGGAGAGACGGGTGAATCAGGGAGAGAGAGTCCGGGCGGGGCAGATCATCGGCATTGAAGGTTCCACGGGACGGTCAACCGGATCCCATCTGCATTTTGAGGTGCGGAATTCTTCCGGGACTGCGGTGGATCCGTCGGCGATTCTCGGGATCCCGAACGAAGCCGGGTATGTGCACGACGGCGGCAATTCTGTCAGTCCGTGGGCGCAGGAAGCCGTGAACTGGGCACTGGCGGAGGAAATCCTGCTGGGAGACGGGAGGGGAAACCTGATGCCGCAGAAGCCCTGTACAAGGGAAGAGATGGCGGTGTTCCTCCATCGTCTGTACAAACATCTGAGAAAGGAGGGGTGAGCATGAAGACAATTCTGAGAAAACTGGCATCCCGGAAGCTGTGGGCGGCTGCAGCCGGTCTGGCAGTCGGTATTGCGGCGGCATTCGGTCTGAATGAAAACGACTGGGCGCAGATTGCCGGTGTGGTGACTTCCGCCATTTCCGTGGCGTCCTATATTTTCGGCGAAGCGGAAATCGATGCGGCGCGCGCATACGGTGATCCGGCGGCAAAACAGTAGAATCCGTTGCCAAATCCGGTGAAATGTGATATACTGGAACCAACATATTTCACCGAAACGAGGGCAGTATTATGGAAATGAAAATCACCATCCGGGACGGCGAGTACTGGTACGGACTGGCGGCGGTGCACGGCACGAAATTCCCCCTGAACGGACAGTCCTCCTACTCCTGGCATCCCACGAAGAACTACACCGGCAATCAGGAATCCCCGATTCTTCTCTCCTCTCACGGACGGTATCTGTGGAGTGACAGGCCGTACGATGTGGATATTGCGGACGGCGTGATTTCCGTGACAAATGCGGCGGAAGACTTCGTTCTCTCCGAGGGACACGGTACTCTGAGAGAGGCATTCCTCGATGCCTCCCGGAACCATTTCCCGGCAAACGGACAGATTCCTCCGGAGAATTTCTTCATCAAGCCCCAGTACAATACCTGGGCGGAGCTGATTTACGACCAGAGTCAGGCGAGCATTCTCCGGTATGCTCACGGCATCGTTGACAACCATATGCCGCCCGGGATCCTCATGATCGACGACGGCTGGATGGATTACTACGGCGGATGGCGGTTCAACGGCCATACCTTCCCCGATGCGAAGGCGATGCTGGACGAGCTGCACGGTCTGGGATTTGAGGTCATGCTGTGGATCTGCCCCTTCGTCTCCCCCGACTCCCCGGAATTCCGGCATCTGTCCTCCAAGGGGTATCTGGTGTGCAATGCGGACGGATCCGTGGCCATCCGAAGCTGGTGGAACGGCTACTCCGCGGTGCTTGACCTGTCCAATCCCGGATGTGCACAGTGGTTCGACGAGGTGCTTGGCGGGCTGATGGAGCTGGGTGCCGACGGATTCAAATTCGATGCGGGTGACGTGTATTCCTACCGGGACGACGACCGCACATACGGCGGGGTATCCGCTCACGATCAGTGCGAACTTTGGGCGAAGCTGGGTCTGAAATACCGCTACAACGAATACCGCGCCACCTACAAATGTGCAGGGCTTCCGCTGGTGGAACGTCTCTGCGATAAATCCCACCGGTGGGGATCCGTGGCACGGCTCATCCCCGATGCACTCCTGCAGGGCATCATGGGATATCCCTATGTGTGTCCCGACATGATTGGCGGCGGATCTTTCACGGATTTTCTGCCCGGCGCACCGTCTCTGAAACCGGAACTGTTCGCAAGATATGCACAGGTATCCGCGCTGATGCCCATGATGCAGTATTCGGCGGCTCCGTGGCGGGTACTGGACGAGGAACACGCGGAATACTGCCGTGCGGCGGGACGGATCCACGTGAAATTTGCGGATAAGATCATCTCTCTGGCGCGCCATGCCTCCGTGACCGGGGAACCAATCATGCGGTACATGGAATACGTCTTCCCCAATCAGGGATTTGAAGACGTAACGGACGTATTCATGCTGGGAGATGATGTGCTGGTTGCTCCCGTGGTGGAGGACGGTGCAAGGACGAGAAAAGTCCGCCTGCCCGACGGTGAATGGGAATACATCGACGGAACCGTTTACCACGGCGGTGAGACCGAAGTTCCCGCACCCATGGATGTACTGCCGTATTTTGTGAAGAAATAAACTGTCGGAAATCAAAAACAACAGCACCGTGAGCGGATGAATGCATTCCGTTCGGGGTGCTGTTCTGTTATTCGATTCCCAGCTGACGGGCTGCTTCCTGCCAGTATTCTTCGGGAGGAATTCCCTGTACTCCCTTCGACCGGGCAGTACGATAGGCGATTGCGGCGCACTGGGCGGGATAGGGAACCCTGTCCGTGATGGATTTCATGACGCACTTTGACCAGGCAGGTGCAATTTCCGGCAGTTCGCTGGCTCTGAACTCACGGAGGAATGCTTCCATGTCGTAGGGGGCAAAGGTGCAGGACAGGGAGGTGTCGCGCACCCATTTCTTTCCGCTGCACCGGAGGACAACCATGGTGCTGTGATCATTTTTATCCTGTGGGATTCCCAGACTGGGGCAGACGAGGAGGGTTTTTCCGTACCGGTCGTAGCGCACCGAGCAGTGAGCGTGTCCGCAGAGAATCAGATCCCCGGCGGTGTATTTCATGGCGGTGCGGATTTTTTCGTCATTGCCGATGATCCAGTCCTTGGTTTTTGTGGGAGAACCGTGGCATGCGGTGATGGGGGGGCATCCGGGCAGACTGATGTCCAGTGAGATGGGGAGGGATTCCAGAAAATCCAGATCCGCCCCGGTCAGCTGATCGTAGGTGTACAGCAGAGCACCGGAGCCGGATCCCACGCTCCATCCGTCATCCCGTCCTTCCCGGATGGCACGGCGGTGGGTGAGAATATAGTCCTCACGGTTACCGCGTACCATGTATACCGGGTACTTCTGCCGCAGAGCGTAGATCAGATCCATGGTGCGGCGCGGATAGGGGCAGTCGGTGATGTAATCACCCAGCAGAACAACACCGTCGGGACACAGCACATCAATACGGTGAACGGCTGCTTCCAGGGCGGCGTAATTGGAATGAATATCCGCGAGAACAACGAGAGTCATGGATCTGCTCCTTGGACTGATTTGAAATCATTATATCACATATCGGTATTTGAAACAAGAAAAATCCGGCTTTCACTGACGAAAATTCGGGAAAACCGGATTTTTGATTGGTCAGAATTACAGAGCGTCTTTGTCAGCCTTCAGCTTGGCTTCTTCTTCCGCCTGAACGCGGGGATCATAGTTGAGCATGGGCTTTACATCCTTGCCCTTGATCCGTCTGTCGATGTAGTTCTTGGTCAGAAGCATTACCACGGGAGAAAGTGCTGCCACACCGATCAGGTTGGGGATCATCATCAGACCGTTGAAGGTGTCGGAGATGTCCCATGCCAGGGAGGAGGTCATCAGTGCGCCGGACATGATCATCACGGTGAAGATCACTTTGTAAACGATGGTCGCCTTGGTGCCGAAGAGGTATTCCCAGGCCTTGGTGCCGTACTGGGACCAGCCGAGAACGGTGGTGAAGGCAAAGAGGAACACGGTAACTGCGATGAACATACTGCCGATATTCACATTGCCCACCTTGAAGATGGTGTCGAATGCAGTACCGACCAGGGTAGAGTCGGTGGCGCCTGCCACGAGGTCACCGGTCCGGAGATTGATAACGCCGGAGGTGAGAATGGTCAGTGCGGTCATGGTGCAGACTACCATGGTGTCCGCGAATACTTCAAAGATACCCCACATACCCTGACGGACGGGTTCCACAACATTGGAGGAGGAGTGAACCATAACGGAAGAACCGAGACCTGCTTCGTTGGAGAAGATACCTCTCTTGAAACCCTGGGTCATTGCCTTGGAAATCAGCACGCCTGCGGCACCGCCCCACACAGCTTCCCCGGCGAATGCCATCTTGAAGATTGCGCCGAATGCGGGGATGATTTCGGTGATGTTTGTGAAGATGATGATCAGGGAGCCGAGAACGTAGAGAACAACCATGACGGGAACGATCTTTTCCGCAACTTCCGCGATTCTCTTCAGACCGCCTACGATGATGACAGCGGCAAGAATCAGCAGAACCACACCGATGAGAACGGCGTACAGGGTGGTTTCACCGAATACGACGGTATCCAGTGCGGGAATTTTGAAGGCGGATTCGATGTTGGCAACGATCTTGTTGACCTGACCCATGTTGCCGATGCCGAAGGATGCCAGAATTGCGAAGATGGAGAAGAGAACTGCCAGAACCTTGCCGATGTGCTTGCAGCCCTTGTAGCGGCCCAGACCATCCTGGAGGAAGTACATGGAACCGCCGGACCATTCATTGTTGATGTTCCTGCGGCGGTAGAAGATACCGAGGACGTTTTCGGAGTAGTTGGTCATCATACCGAAGAATGCGGCAACCCACATCCAGAACACGGCGCCGGGACCGCCCACAACGATTGCGGTAGCAACGCCGGCGATGTTGCCCACACCGACGGTTGCGGCGAGAGCGGTGCAGAGGGACTGGAACTGGGAAATGGTCTTGTCCTTGGTGTGACCGGAGACATCCTTCTTGAAGATGGCGCCGAGGGTGTTCTTCATCCAGTGGCCGATGTGGGTGACCTGGAAGAATTTGGTGAGAACCGTCATGAGAATGCCGGTGCCCAGAAGAATGGCGATGCCCAGCTTGACCCAGACGAAGTCATTGATGACGCTGTTGACGTCGGTTACGGTTTGGATAAAATTGTCCATGGTGGAATTCCTTCCTGTTTGTGTGATGTTTCCCGGAGAAACAAAAAACGAACCGCCGAAGCAGCCCGCATACAAGGAAAGGGTAGATTGCGCCGTACCGGAAAAATGAAAAAATTTCCCCTGTACGTGTAAAACTTAACTCTGTCCTTTTGCCTGAGAGATTGGGGCAAAGCCCTTGCACCTTCGGCACTCACGCTGGGTGAGCTTCTCCAGAGTACGATCTGCCGTCAGTCCTCATGTCAAGACATACCTGAGAGTTTTACTCCGTCGGTGCGGTTGCCCGGCTTTCCTGAACAGCTTCATTTCGTACATATTTGATTGCACATATTTTATCACAGACCGCATACAATTGCAATGCATTTTATTGACAGAATAATTTAATTCGGTGACGCGAAATGTGTGCAATATTGCCGAAATACCGGATATTTCCGATAACCGGTATACGCAGAAGTTTTGTTTAACAGGGCGTCGCTGCGAAAGCTGTCAATGCATCCGTGTGCATATCATGCATAAATAAACGTGTGCGGCTTTCTCATGGAATTCTAATCTTTCGTGCCGTCTTTCTCATCTTCCTTTTCTTGAATCGCGGCATCAGGTGCGGTATAATGACGGCAGTAAACAACAGTGCAGGTGCAGCCATGAAATCCATTTACCTTATTCTCACACGATCCACATCCGCAGCTTCCCGCCTGATCGGGCATTTTACGGACGAGCCGTATACCCATGTGTCCATTGCCTTTGAGCCGAAAACACATATCATGTACAGCTTCGCGCGGAAATACGCCCGTCTTCCACTGCCGGCAGGACTGGTGGAGGAGAACATGGACGGCGGATTTTACCGGAATCAGGGCAATATCCCCTGTGCAGTGCTCCGGCTGGATGTGGATGAGAAGACATACTACCGGGCAAAGAACCGGATCTGTGATATGCTGGTGCGGAGGGAGGAATTCCGGTATTCGGTGCTGGGACTTCTGGCCTGCAAAATGGGAATTCCGGCGGAGATTCCGGGGCATTACTTCTGCTCCCAGTTTGTGGCGGAGATTCTTGCGGACACCTGCCGGGTAAAGCTGCCCTGTCCCCCGTCCCTGATGCATCCGGCGGATTACCTTGACATGGACTGCTTCCGCTGTGAATTCTGCGGGGGACTGACGGAATTTCTGGCGGCATCCGCGGCATAATACATAGGAATGGAGGAAGGAGGGAGATCCATGAGTCTCTGGAAGAAGCGGATTTTTGCCGTGCTGACGCTTCTTGTATATCTGAGCCTGTGCGGGCTGATTTTTGTGAAAATCGGAAAGCCCTTCGTGTCCATGCTGGACGAGCCGGGGCAGTTCCGGGAATGGATTTCCTCCCACGGTGTGTGGGGATACCTGATTTTCTTCGCCATGACGGTTCTGCAGGTGTTTGTGGCGGTGATTCCCGGGGAACCCTTCGAGATCGCGGCAGGGTATGCCTTCGGGTGGCTGGGCGGAATTCTCATCACGATGGCGGGCGTGACGCTGGGACAGGCGCTGGTGTTCCTCCTGATCCGGAAATACGGAATGCGCGCCGTAGAGCTGTTCGTGCCGGCGGATAAGCTGGAAAAAGTGAACTTCATCCGCACATCGGGGAAGACCTTCCGCCTGCTGTTTGCGCTGTGTCTTATCCCCGGCACATCCAAGGACATCCTCGCCTGCTACGCCGGTCTGACGAATATCCGGCTGTCGTCCTTTCTGATGATTGCCATTCTGGCGCGGCTTCCGTCGGTGGTCATGTCCGCGGTGGGCGGATCGGCTCTCAGCGACGGAAGTTACCTGACCGCGGCGGCGGTATTCGCGTTGACGGCGGCGGTGAGCATTATGGGACTGATCCTGTACGGGAAAATCCGGAAAAGCGTGAGGGAGAAGAAAGGAGAGGCGTGATGAAAATCAGATTCCGCAGTGAGAAGGCCGAGAGTGCGTGGATCACCGCTGTGCAGATGTACTTTGCCGGGTTGATTCTGCTGATCCTGTTTCCGCTGTTCTGCCTTCTGATGCCCACGGGGAGTGTGGGAGAATTTGAAATCAAGCTTGGGCTCCTCATCGGATATGCCGCCGTGGGGATGGTTCTGCCCGTATATCTGGCGGCGGGAGTAATCGTGCGGTGCATAATCAGCATCATGACATCAAAAAATCTCACCGATGGGGATGCACTGCCCGTGAACCGGAAGCAGACCGAACCATACCGGAAGAAAGTGCGCCGGATCCGGGGGATTGTCGCAATTGTGTGCGTATCGGTATTGCTGATTCTCTCGTTCGTGCCCTATCAGACCGTGCGCTTTGAGGAAGGGATGGTTCAGACCCGTGCGGTCGCCTATACAATCGTGGACTGGAACCGTGACGACGCCGGACGGGAGGTGTATTTCTTCCCGTTCAATCACCTGAGCATCGGAAAGCTATGGGATATCCGCCGCTGAAAAACCGCAGGTTTGCCTGACGAGAGGTGCCTGCGGATTTTTTGCTTGTGTTTATAAATCCTGCACAAAAATATCTCCGGATCTGTGGACAATGCGCCGAAATTCTTTGAATTTACGTTAGTGGATTGACAAAAATAGCGTCCCGGTGTATAATTATTTTACAAACAAAAAACAGAGAGATGCGGGAGGGACGGAACATGAGCATAACACGAAAAATACTATATACTGCTGCCGGTTTTGCGGCGTTCATTCTGGCGGCGATCCTGTACTCGTTCATTGACTCAAGAGTAGCGAATAAGCCTGAGCTTGACAGCCCGGAAGCATATGGTCTGGAATCGCTTGAGTATGAAGCGGATCCCGTGATGGATCTGATTGTCTGGCAGAGAAACTCACTGAGCCACAATGATTATGACATTCCGGGATATTCCGAGTTCTATTATGAAAAAACCGTACTTCCGCTTCGTGAAGGAGAAATGGTATTGTCCCATACGGAAGATGGGGATATGTCTTACTACGATGACCTGACATTTACGATTGAATATGACGGGAAAATCACGGGGCAGTATGATTTCACAAAACCGGAAGTGCTGTTTTACAGCGGAAACAACACCACCACTCAGGCGAGACATTGGGGAGCGGAAAACGAATATTTTACGGAAGATGACGCCACATTCGTGGGAAATCAGAGCGTGACGATCAGTCTTGTGCATCCGTACCGTGTTATAAATCGGGATTATTATTACGGCGCCAGCAATGTGAAGCACGACAAATATGTGGAGGATTGGCTGAAAGACCGTTCTGTACGCGACAGCTTCGATCGGGAAAACTTCTGTGTTCTGCAGAAATTCCGGGACATATATCCGGACGGACCGGAATTGTTTGCGGAAGCGGAACGCTCCGTGACAACGACTGTTCTGACCATAAATGCCATGCATCCCACCAAGGAAGATGTTGTGGTTGCGACTGCGGATATTCAGATCAAGAATTATTCCATGTGGTATATTGCCGAAAAACTGGAAGTGGAAGATCGTATGCTCTTTATGGAAGAGTATAAAGGGGACGCATACTCCGAAATCAGCGTGCTGTCCTACGAACAATCCGACTCCTTCTCATGGTAAACAAACCCCGGCGTGACTCAAAACGGGTCATGCCGGGGTTTTCTGTCAGATTTCAAAATCACACCAGATGGGGGAGTGGTCGGTGGCGTCCAGGGCGTCCTGATCCTCTACGACACGGAATTCCAGCGGAACTGCCGGACCCATGTACACGATGTGGTCAATGGAGCGCTCCGCGGTCTGCAGGGTGGGTTCCCCGTGGAACAGACCGTCTTCTCCACGTTTGGGATCTCCGTGGTGGGTGCTGACCATGAGGGTCACATCCGCCTCTTCCTGAGCGAATTTCCAGCCGTTTTCCCGCAGGTGGGCAAGGCTGGGGCAGGCGTACCGGCTGTTGAAATCCCCGAAGGCGAACACGGGAATGCCGTACCGTTCCGCAATGGTGCGTGCGATCTCCGTCACTTTCGCCGCATTGGAGACCCGGATAGCATCGTCTTCGGCCTTTCCGATGTTCTTCCACCACCAGTGAGTGGACATGGCGCCGAACCGCTTTCCGGTGACTTTGTGTTCCAGCACCGCCCATGTGATGCTCTTGGACTTGTCGGGGGTGTCCTCAAACTGCACGAATCCGCTGTCGACGAGGTCGAAAAACTCCCGTCTGTAGACCAGGGGCGTGTAGTTTCCGTCAGTGAAGCGGCCGGTGTCCACGAATTCGTAGTCTTTTGCCAGCTCGCGGAACAGCGCGGACTGACGCCAGCCGGGAGTTGCCTCCTGCATCCCCAGCACATCCGGGGCATACCGCTGATACACATCCAGAAGCTGATCCTCCCGGACCGCGATTTCATTTCCGAAATAGTCCCCCCAGATGTTGGAGGACATGATGCGTATGTTCATACAGCCTCCTCAGTTAAACAGCTCCGGCTCGTCGGTGTATTCAATGTACGGGTTTCCGTCCCCGTCAAACTGAATTTCCAGCGCCACATAGGAGGAGCTGAAATACTCCTGACCGGACCAGCGGTCGCCGATGTACCAGAATTTGTCCCCCTGCTTCCGGATGAACGCGGACTGGGAGCGGAAGGTGGTGGAGTCCCCGAAGTCATGGAGCAGACCCCATCTGCCGGTCACGGAATCCGCCGCGCACCATTTGCCCTGATTGGGAGCCCAGCCGGTGCAGTAGGAGGAGATCATGTAGGTCTTTCCGTCCTTTTCAAAGAGGGCGGGGGCTTCTCTGAATTCGTGGCAGTAGACGGATTTCACCCATTCGTCCACGTTGAGGAAGTCCTCGGTCAGACGGTAGATGTGCAGATCCGCGTTGTCCCGGGATGCGGAGATGAAGTAGGTGTCGCCCGCGGAATCGGTGTGCACCGTGCAGTCCCGGCTCATCTCACCGAAGGGATTGAAGCTGCCGTGGTAGGTGAATTCTCCGTCGGGGGTGTCCGAGGTAGCGATGCAGGCGCGGGCGTCCAGGTAGTTCTGACCGTTTTCGTAGTGTGCCCAGAGGACGAATTTCTTGGTCAGCTCGTTGTACAGCACCTTGGGACGCTCGATGTTCACTTTGCCGGTGCCGCCGGGAACGATGAGATTCTCGTTTGCTTCCGGGAGGGGTTCCTTCTGCCAGCTGAGTCTGAGATCGAATCTGCCGGAGGTGTGGGAAACGGGGCTGTCGGTGGAGAGGATGTGTCCCCGGAATTCCCAGTTTTTCATGTCGGAGGAGCGGTAGCAGGAGACGTAGTGGTTGTCCCGTCTGTCTTCGCCGTACCAGTAGGTGTATCCGCCGTAGTCCAGCATCCAGCCGCCGTGGGCGTGAATGGGATTGCCGTCCGTGTCAAGATAAGGCTTGCCGTTGATCATGATGTTGTCCTTTCGTTGTGTAGTATCGGAATAAGTAAATAGACCTGTTCGATAACCCATACAGGCAAACATAATTTAATTTTAGTTTTGTAGGGGCGATTCACGAATCGTCCGATTAACGATTTGAATGAATAAAATTTTATCGATAAATCGTTCGTTTTGGGTCTATAAAATATGATTTTGCCCAAATTATCAGGCGGGCGATTCATGAATCGCCCCTACGGTTGTACGACAAAATCCCGTTCATCCAAGGTTATCGGACATGTCTAATATGAATTTGCAGGTGGCTGGCGGAATATATCAGAAGAAAATCGCCGGGATTTCTTCCGCTTTCCGGTCGGTGGGAGGGATCTTGCCCGACATCACGTCGTAGATTTCGCGGTGAGTCTGCATGATGCCAGCCTCAAAATCCTCGTAGGGGCGCTGGGTGGTATCGATGATGCCGATCTGGTAGTTTTCGCCGTCGAACCGTCCCAGATATGCCTGATCGTTGAGGGTGAAGTAGTGTGCGCCGAGACACATGGGATGGGACGCCGCTTTGTGGAGATAGTACCGGTATGCCGCTCCCCGCTCCGCCTGTGTGGTAACTCCGCGGATTCCGGTTGCATCCATGCCGCGGTCAAGAGCGCCGAAATGGAATTCCCCGATCATGACCGGCTTGCCCACAAGGGAGGCGAAGTTCTCGATCATGTCCGTGGGATCCATCGTGTAGCTGTTGAAGCTGAATACGTCGGTGTATTCGGAGCCGCTTGCCAGAACCTTCGACGACAGCCACGCATAGCGGATGCCCAGATTCAGGTGGTGGGGATCGTACTTCCGGATAGCCTCGGAGGGGATGCGGATGTACTCCCGGATCATGACGGCGGAGAACTCATCGATCACTGCTTTCGCCTCATCCGTGAAGCGGAGGGTGGACACAGGGCGGTCCATGTCCTCAAAGGATTCGTAGGAGGAGCCCCAGATCCGGTTCAGTTTCTCGATGGTACCGTACTTTTCACGCATGAATTCAATCAGACCCCGGCGGCACCAGCTGGACTGTTCGCATTCCAGAGCACGGGCGCCGATGTTCAGATTGTTCACGAATGCCCACTGGGGTTCGTTGCCCAGAAAGTACCCGATCAGGGAGTGAACATCCCGGTGGCGGAGAATCTGCTTCGCCCATTCGTCGGCGTTCTTTTCAAATTCCGGGGACAGGGTGTCGGGGAAGTCCCGGAAAATATAGGTTTCCGTCTTGGGATAGCCGTGCATGATGGTCACATGGGGAATGTCGTACTTTTCCGCAAATCCGATGTCCGACCAGCAGGCAACGGTGTTGAAGCCCCACTTCACCATGCGCCGTGCGGTCAGCTCCTGCCACCGGTCATAGTAGTCGTCGCCGAACACGGTCCAAAGGTTGTGCCGGTGCCAGCTGAAGTAGTTTTCATCCGGCCAGCGCACCCAGCCCCTGGATTCCGGGGGGATTTCCCCTGCCAGACAGCGGATTCCGGTCAGGTTGCAGTCGCCGTCAATGCCCACGCAGTCCAGACCTGCGGAGAAGAAGGCATATCCGTCCGGGTCGGCCAGCCAGTACCGTCCGTCGGCGTGCTCCAGGGTGAACCATCCGGTGCCCTCGGTGAGTCTGCGGGAGAGATCGCCGCCCCATTTGGATCTGCCGCTGTCTGCGGGAACGGGAGCGGGGGAGGCAAGCTCGGAGAGGATCCGTTCTTTCATTTCAGCCGCGGATTTTGTCTTGCCCGGCCAGTCACAGATGGATTTCTGCCCCATTTCGTCCACCAGAGCCCGGGTTTCCACGGGGAAGTCCGGTTCGGCGTCGTACAGGCGGCAGGAGTCGATGCGGAAGTTCACATCAATGGTGGAGGGGGCTGAGGTGATCCGGAACTGCACCGCATCGAGGTAGTCGATGGGCTGTCCTTCGGTGACGGATTTCAGCTTGCCCGGGGTACGTCTGAGAAACAGATTCTTTCCCTGAGTGACGGACAGGGGGAGGGCAATGCGGGTCCTGATCCCGGCGAGAACGCCCATCTTCACACCGCACCAGCGTCCGTCGGCGGTATGCCACTGCCAGTTGAACACTGCGGAACGGTCGTCGAGACAGGTCACATCCACGGCAAGCCAGGTGTCTTCGGTGACAGGGATGCCGCCGATGGTGCCGTTTTCCATGGGGAGGGTCAGCATACCTCTGCCCTTCGGGAAGGTGTATACATTGCCGGATACGGTTACATTGCGGGATTCAAAGGATGCAAGGGAGATTTCACGGTAGTCAGCCATTTGTTTACTCCTTTACTGAATATTGTCGGAAATACAGAAGGACGCGGGAATACAGCGATCCCCAACGTCCTCCTGAATATTGACTTAGATTTCGATCATTTCCTTGGGGCAGTCGGTGAGATTCCGCTTGCCGCCGGGAGTTACCAGAACCATGTCCTCGATACGGCAGCCGTACTTGCCTTCCAGATATACGCCGGGTTCCACGGTGACGATCTGACCGGGCTTGAGGGTAGCTTCCCCTGCACCGCCGGAGAGACCGGGAGCCTCGTGGATTTCCAGACCTACGCCGTGACCCAGACCGTGGCCGAAGCATCCTTCGTAGCCTGCGGCGTTGATGATATCCCGGGCAACCTTGTCCATGTCCGCGTTCTTTGCCCCTTCGGTGATGGCGTCGATTGCTGCCAGCTGTGCTGCGAGAACGGTGTCGTAAACCTTCTTCACATCCGCATCAGCCTTGCCGATGACGATGGTACGGGTCATGTCGGAGTGGTAGCCCTTGACCACTGCACCGTAGTCCATGGTGAGGAAGCCTTTTTCCAGCTTCACCGGACGGGGTACGCCGTGAGGACGCGCGGATGCGGTGCCGGATACGCAGATGGTGTCGAAGGAGGGCTTTTCACTGCCGTTCTTCTTCATGTAGTATTCCAGTTCCGCAGCCACTTCGATTTCGGTCATGCTGTAGTTGATGACCTTCAGGATGTGCTGGAATGCGCCTTCCGCGATCTTCTGAGCCGCAACGATGTTTTCCACTTCGTCCTCGGTCTTGAAGGAGCGGATTTCGGTGAAAATGCCGCCGAGAGGGGTGTATTCGCAGTTCATGCCGTCCAGCTGGCGCTTGATGCCGCCGAGGGAGGCACAGGTCATGCGTCTGTCTTCGTAGCCGATGTTCTTCACGCCGTTGTCGCGGACGATTTCAGCCAGAGCGGGCTTGCCGGGGAGGCATACTTCGCACAGATCGGTTGCTTCAGCACGTGCGGCTTCGATGTAGCGGAAGTCGGCAAAGAGATAGGCCTTGTCCATGGTGATGAACATCCAGCCGTCGGCGTTGTCGAATTCGGACATGTAGAGGTGGTTTTCCGCGGAGTTTACATAAACCGCGTCAACGCCCAGCTTCGCCATTTTTTCGCGGAGAGCGGCGTAACGGTTTTCCATTTTAGTCATGGGTGGATCCTTCTTTTCTTTGATATTATTTGCTGTGCATCTTATTCCACTTCTTCACATAGGGCTTTTCCAGCCAGCGCTTGAAGCGGAAGAATGCGTTGGTTTTGTCCTTGATGGGGGGGACGATGATGCAGTACAGACCGGCACGGTTGGCGGTGGCGGCATCCGTGAGAAGCTGGTCGCCGAGGAAGGCGGAGTTCTTCACATCCGCACCGCAGTCCGCCATAGCCTGACGGAGTTTTTTGATCCCCGGCTTGCCCGCATCCGCATAGGCGATGTAGCCGAAATCCTTGTTGAACAGGGAGACACGGGCTTCGTCATTGTTGGACACAAAGGCAATGGTGATGCCGGCGTCGGTCATGGCATGGCACCACTGCACCACGTTGTCGGGCGGGGTGGGATCGTCATAGGTGGCGAGGGTGTTGTCGATATCGCTGAACACGAACCGGATGCCCCGGGAGGTGAGATACTCCGGAGTCAGTGCGGTGAAGTGGGGGAGCATATCGTCGGGCATCAGGAGCTTTTCGAAAATCATCGTCCGCACTCCTTCATTTTCTTCTCAATTGCCGTGAAGCGCTGGCTGATGGTGGGATGGCTGTGCTCCATGGCGACGATGAAGGGATGGGGATTCAGATCGGACAGATTGTCCTTGGAAAGCTTGGTGAGAGCGGAGATCATGTCGCTGCCGTAGCCGGCTTCCACGGCCATGGCATCGGCGCGGTATTCGTACCGTCTGCCCAGCACGGACTGGGGTGCCATGATGAGGGTCATCACAAACGCCGTGATGGAGGACATGGATGCCTGAAGTGCGAACATGACGTTGACTTCTTCAAATCCGTAGGCGTAGGAAATCTCGGGCACCAGAATGAATGCCGCGATGAGTGCGGTGATGCATCCCATCATGAAGAGGGAGTACACGGTGTTCTTGGCCGTATCCTTGTGCTTGTAGTGGGCAAGCTCGTGGGCAAAGACCGCTACAATCTCACCGGGGGTGTAGTTGTTGACCAGATTGTCGTACAGGACGATTTTCTTGAACTTCCCCAGACCCGTGCAGAAGGCGTTGACCTTCGTGGTGCGGCGGGATGCGTCCATGACAAAGATATCCTCCAGCTGATAGCCGCTCCGGCGGAACATTTCCACAAGGCGGTCTCTCAGTTCACCGTCCTCAAGAGGGGTGAATTTGTTGAACAGCTTCTGGAAGGTCATGTTCAGCATGGAGAAGACCACGATGAAGAGGGCGAGTACGGCGTAAACCCCGAAGACGAACCATCCGCCGAATGCATTATACAGGGCTATGACGATGCACAGAAGCCCCACGGAGAGAATCAGGTTCACAAGGAAGGACTTGATTTCGTCGGAAACGAAGGTCTTCACAGTGGACTTGTTGAAGCCGTATTTTTCCTCGATCTTCAGATCGCTGATGTACTCAAAGGGAAGGCTGATGACGGTCATTACCGCGGTGTACAGAAGAACCACCAGGATGGATTTCAGATACACGCCGCCGGGCATGGCGTAATAGACAGCCGAGTAGAGATTGGTGCCGAAGAGGATCACGTCGATGAGGAAGGAAGCCGCCATGGAGAACAGGCGGATTCTGCCGTGCTCCGCGGTGTAGGCGCGCCATTTTGCGTAGTCCTCAGTATCGTAGATGTGACTCACATTGTCGGGGAGGGACTTTTTCTTCTGTGCCGAGGACAGGACGAATTTCAGAATCTTATAGCCCAGATCCAGACAGAGAAGCCCCAGAAACAGAAATTTAATCATGTTACAGGGTTACGATAGTGCCGGACTGGTCGCCCTTGTATGCGTTTTCAAGGAGTTCGGTAAGAGCGATTGCGGCATCGATGTTCAGTTCTGCGGGAGCGGGAGTGCCGTTTTCCAGAGCTTCCACAAACTGCATCAGGGGAGAGGTCTTGCCTGCGGGCAGCTCGGGCTTGATGAAGCCGTTTTCCGCGCCGGGAACGTGACGGGAGGTAACCATGCAGTCTTCGCCGTGGGAAATCAGGGAGCCTTCGGTACCGTAGATTTCCAGAGTCTGGGGAGAACCGGCGGATACAAATCCGGTTTCAGCAACGCCGAGAGCACCGTCCGCGAATTCAGCGATGGCAACGGCATTTTCGTCAACGGGCTTGCCGTAGATGTTGGTGAACAGACCGGTTACTCTCTTGGGCTTGCCGAGGAAGTATGCCAGCAGATACATGGGGTGGCAGCCGAGGTCCATCATGGCGCCGCCTGCCGCATCCTTTGCCTCAAACCAGTAGTCGGGGAGCCAGTTGCCGGATACGCCGTTGTGAGCGTCACGGGTGCGTACCATGGTAACCTTGCCGAATGCGCCTTCGTCCATGAGCTTCTTTGCATACTGAACGCAGGGTCTGCCTCTCTGGGGATAGCTGATAACGAAGGTTACGCCCGCGTCTTCGATTGCTTTCTTCACATCCAGACATTCCGCCACGGTGGGGCAGAGAGCCTTTTCGGTGAAGATGTGCTTGCCGGCCTTTGCAGCCTTGATGAGAACGTCGTGGTGAGCGGTGGTGGGAGTATCGCAGACAACGGCTTCTACGTCGTCTCTTGCCAGAAGCGCGTCAAGGTCAGCCACGAAATCGCAGCCCAGTTCCTTGGCCCATGCTTCTCCGCGTGCGGTGTCGTCATCCCATACGCAGGTGATTTCGACCTTGCCGCTGTTCTTCAGCTGATTTGCATATCCGCCTGCGTGTAC
>JAFQWY010000207.1 GCA_017407225.1 Clostridia bacterium
AGTCTTCACCGGTTGCATCTTTTTCCAGTGTAGTACAGCCTACAGCAGTCGCTGCGAGCATGGTTACGGCAAGAATAAGGGCAATCACCTTTTTCATGATTCTGTTAATCCTCCTGCGTGCTTTCTTGAATAAAGCGTATTAAAAATACGGGTTATTTGTACTCACCATATTATAACACTTTCATCTCAAATAATCAACATCTTTATTTGTTATCCTGTCAAGTTTCATCCACATGCACAATTACAAATGTATTTTTTGTGCAAATTCTACATCAAAATTTGGTTCAAAATGCCTGAAGCATCGTTTTTCGGGGCAAAAATAAGCCATTCCCGCCATCTTCATGCCCGAAACGGAGTCAAAGCAATGATCTACACACGAAGAAACTGCATCAGCGGCTGTGAGGAACATCCATTTCACAGGGATCCGAAGCTGTCGGACGCAGCAGGATTTGAGGTATTTACCTGCCCTGAAAACAGCGGTTTCTGCATTTCCCTGCACACCGGAAAGCTGCAGGATCCCCGAAAGCAGAAACGCGCATCGTCGGCTCTGGGAAAGATTCTCGCCGGCTGTCTGACCGGAAAACGGATCCTCGCGGCCGGTATCGGCAACCCACTGGTGACCCCGGATTCCCTGGGACCGCGCTGCATTTCCCTGCTGGTTCCCTTCCCGGATACCGAACCGGCACTGTTCACAACCGCACCGGATATTCCGGCAAGAACCGGTATGGATACCGCTCTGCTTGTCAGAGGAACCGCGGAAACTGCCCGCGCCGACTGCATCATTACCGTTGACGCGCTGGCGGCACAGTCCGAAGAAAGCCTTGCCTCGGCTATCCAGATCACGGATATGGGAAACACACCAGGCTCGGGTACGGACACCGCTGTCTCCGGAGAGATCAGTACAAAAACCATGGGAATCCCCGTAATATCCGTGGGCGTCCCCACAGTCATTGACAGGAACGGGCTGCTGGTGACCAACGCGGACTGCGACAGCACGGCTGAAATCTTCTCCCGTGTCATCGCGTACGGGATTCTGAACGCACTGAGCCTCCGCCGGGAAATATACCGGGACCGCCGGCAATCGCACATCACGGAGACATAGAACGGACTATGGCCGCATATATAGCATATATCAGCAGACGAAGGAGGTATGTATGGAACCCAACGAAACAACCGGGCTGATCCCACTGGACGACGGGACTCCCACCATTGAATTCACAATTCCCGCTGCGGATGATTCTGTTTCCGGATCCGTACCGGAAAATGAAGTCCGGGATATCCCGGAGGAAACGGCAACCGCAGCACCCACAGTGATTTTCAAAGTTCTGCGGCGTGCGGCTGCGGCAATTCTGACGGGAATCACGCTGATCACCGGCGGAATCTGCTTCGGCCGCACCTTAAGCGGACTCCGGATTGACGCCGCCGTCCTGCCGGAATTTCTGCTGAATACCCTGTCTGCCGGAGAAGTTCATGCGGTTCCTTCTTCGGAGGGCTTCCGGAACACCTCCGCTGCCGATATTCCGGCTCTTCCGCTGACCCCTGTGGAGCCCGGAGAGGCACCGGAACCCGAGACGGCGGAGAAAACGGAAATCCCGGATAACCCCCCCGCCCCTCTCACTCTGACAAACGAAACTCCCTATTCCCCCGATCTCATATCCCTCGCAGAGACCGGACGGGTCATACCGCCTCTCAGCGATCTGCATGAGCAGTACGGCAGCGGCGCACCGGTTGTGCTGATCCTCTCCACACACGCCACCGAGTCCTACTCGGAGCACGCCGAAGAAGGATACCGCACATCGGATGACAGCGAAAACGTGATCCGCACCGCCTCTGTGATTGCCGGGAAACTGGAAGAATCCGGGATCGGCGTCATTCACTGCCGGACAAGGTTCGATGAAGAGGACTTCACCCTTGCCTATTACAATGCGTCCCTTGAAATCCGCAGACAGCTGAAGGAGCATCCGTCCATACAATACATTATCGATGTCCACCGGGATTCCGTACAGGCCGAGGACGGTACATACATGGCCATGGAATCGGATGGGCTGGCGCGGATGATGTTTGTTGTGGGAACGGATCACGGCGGATCGGGGCACACCGGCTGGGAGAACAATCTCGCACTCGCCGCCCGTCTGCACAATGCACTGGAACAGAGTGCCCCCGGTCTGATGCGTCCCGTCAACCTTCGCAGCGCCTCGTTCAATCAGCAGTATACCAGCGGTTCCCTGATTCTGGAAATCGGTTCCTGCGCCGGATCTCTGGACAGCGCTGTCCGGTCAGCGGAATTGTTTGCGGAAATCCTGACAGCTGAAATCATCGGATAAAAATGCTCTGATCCGTTATTCGCCGAACATCATCCCATTCGCCACTGCGAGGGACGGGAGCATGATATCGGGCTGATCGCATTCATCCGCTTTCAGTGCGTCTCCGATCTTTGTTTCGCCGGTAAGCACCAGAACGGCAGTGATTCCGTGACGTTTGCCGGTAGCGATATCGGTATACAGACGGTCGCCGTAGATGAGCATATCGGCCTTTGCTTCCCCGGTGATTTCGGAGATCATTTCCACGGTTTCCGGATAGGGCTTTCCGAAATAGGTGGGTTCAACGCCGGTGGATGCGGTCACACAGGCTGCAATGGCGCCGCTGTCCGGGATGAAGCCGGTTTCGGTGGGGCAGTTGTAGTCGGGATGGGTGCACAGGAATTCCGCACCGTACCGGATAAAATCGCAGGCTACGGTCAGCTTCGCGTAATCCAGCGTGGTATCGAAGCTGGTAACAACGATATCCGCGTTCCGTCCATCGGGCTTGCCGTGCTCGTCGCAGACCATATCAATACCGTAGGACTTGAACTGACGGTACAGTTCGGGAGTGCCCAGCAGGTACACGGCCTTCCCCGCTCTCTTTCTCTGCAGGAATGCCGCGGTCACGTTGCCGGAAGTGCAGATTTCCTCGGGCTTGGGATCGAATCCCAGACGGGTCAGCTTTTCCAGATAGAACACCGGGTCGTGGGAGGCGTTGTTGGTGAAGAAAAGCACTCTCTTTCCGTTTTCCCGGAGCTTGTTGATGTAGCGCACGGCAAAATCAAAGGGCTGACCGCCAAGGTAAATGGTGCCGTCCATGTCAAAGACGAACAGCTTCTTGGATTTCAGCAGTTCCGCTGACTGGGCATAATCTTTTTCGGTAAGCATGTTTTGTTTCCTTTCGGGTTATGATAATGTATTTATTTTCGGCAAAATACGGTCATATTCCGCACAAGTCCCACGGAAATGTTGATTTTTTCTCCGATCTGTGCTATACTGTTGAAAATCACAGCAAAAACAACGGAGAATTCTCTCATGAAACATATTGTCATCGGCATCGACATCGGCGGAAGCACCACAAAAATCGTAGGCTTTGACACCGCAGGCGGCAAGAATACACTCATCGCCCCCCTGTTCGTCAAGGCGACAGACCCCATTACATCCATCTACGGCGCATTCGGCAAGTTTCTGGACGTGAACGGCTATTCACTTTCCGACATCGAAAAGGTCATGGTAACGGGCGCAGGCTCGTCCTATATGTCCCGTCCCATCTACGATCTGCCCTGCGAAAAGATCGCGGAATTCAACTCCATCGGTCTGGGCGGACTGTATCTCAGCGGACTGGACAAGGCCCTAGTCACCAGCTGCGGCACCGGCACGGCTCTGGTCTACACCGAACGTGGCAAGGATCCCCGGTATCTGGGCGGTACCGGCGTAGGCGGAGGCACTCTGGTGGGGCTGTCCAAGAAAATGCTGAACATGGACAACGTCAACCATGTGGCCGAGCTGGCGCGGGGCGGCGATCTGGACAAGGTGGACCTGAAAATCAAGGATATCACCAAATCCGACATCGTTCCCGGCTTCGGGGATATCATGACCGCATCCAACTTCGGCTCCGTCAGCGATCTTGCCACCAAGGCAGACATCGCCCTCGGCATCATCAACATGGTGTTTGAAACCATCGGTATGATGTCCATCTTTGCCGCACGGAACTTCGGCATCCGCGACATCGTCCTCACCGGTAATCTCTCCGGCGTGGAACAGGCTCCCCAGGTATTCGGAACCCTGAACAAAATGTTCGACATGAATTTCATCATTCCCGAAAATTCCGCATTCGGTACCGTCATCGGCGCCGCACTTTCCGGAATCCGGGAATAACGTATTCATTATAGCAGACATACACGGAAAAATCAACCCCGCAGACAGATCCGGGAGCGCTTCCCGGTCATCCGAAATCTCAAAAAACACAAAGGCACCTCCCAACGTTCACGGATCCGGGATGTGCCTTGTTTTCATTGGTTCCAGCTGATTCGATTCGGATTTTATGATAACCCGCAATAGTTTAATTATATCACAGTTCCGGCAGCTTTGTAAAGTATTTTATGGAACTTTCTCAATTTTCAGTGTGTTGCCTAAAATTTTATTGTTATTTTTTGCTGAATTGTCAATTGCATTTCCAATAAATCTGTGATATACTGTAGTCACAAAGAAAGAGAGGATAACTCCAATGTACAACTAACCGACAGGACTTCATCCCGATTCAATTTCCTTTCCTGATAAACAAATAATGATTAATCAGATTGAACGGAAAGTCCGGTGACAATTCGTCTTCCGCATACCAGTAAGACGGGGGACAGACAACAGAAAGAGAGGATTACAAAAGATGTTAGATACCAAGAATAATCAGTGACCCTTGGCTGTGTTTGTAAAGAAAGATGCAGTCAAGGGTCACTCTGATTTTATGGGTATTTCGTCAGACTTGGGTAACCGGGTCTTTTTTGTTTTTCCGAAACACGGTACAAATGAGCCCCGGATCAGTCTTTCCGGAACCGGGGCTTTCCTTATATTCTATTCACCGAAAAACAGCCGCTCTACGATGGCATCCGCCGCACGGTCACCGTCGTCCTCGCCAACCAGCAGCGTCATTTTCACATCGCTGGTGGTCACACCGTACAGGCGGATTCCCGTATCCCAGAGACAGCGAAACAGCTCTGCGGCGCTTCCCGCACGGCCGTTCAGACCGTCGCCGGTCACGCACAGTCTCGTACAATTCCGTTCGACGACAATTGCCGTTTCTTTGTGCTCAGCCAGCAGATTCCGGAGAATCTCCTCCGTTCTGTCCGCGGCTTCCCGCTGTACCGTAAACACGATATCAGCCTTCCGGTTGTACGCCGCCGTCTGCAGAATCATATCCACATCGGCACCGCCGTCCGTGATCGCTTCAAAGATCCGATAGGCCAAACCCGGCACATCCGGCGGATTTCTGATATACACTGCCGCCGCATTATCATCCCTTGTCATTACCTGTACCGGCATCGGGAGTCCTCCTTGGGTATAAACTAAAATCAGTCGAGCACGCGGACCGCACTCTTCACGTTTACCTTAGCGCGTATTTCATCCAGCTGATCCGCAGTAATTCTGTCCGCGATCACCTCAACCACACCGTTTTCATCGGAAATCACATCCGTCTTATCGCAGATATCCTTCAGCAGGTCGGTCAGCTCATTTCTGCCGCATTCCGCGCGGATGTAGGTCACAAAGGAAATCTCCGCAAATTCCGGAGGCTTCACATCGGACTTTGCAAATACGGGCGTATATTCCCGATCAGCCGCACCGCTCAGAACCGCGCACACATCTGCCACAACCGCACCGGCAGTGGGATACCGTCCCGCACCGCGTCCGTAATACAGTATATCGCCGCAGGCGGATGTTGTTGCCAGAATTCCGTTGAAAACATCCTGAATATGAGCGAGCGGATTGTCGTTCTTCACGATCATGGGGCAGACGCGCGCCGTTACGGTATCGGTACCGGCGATGAGCTTGATGCTGCCGCCCAGTTTCTTTGCCGCCGCCATATCCTCCGCAGTGATATTCCGGATGCCTTCCGCATAAACATCCTCGCTGTTCAGAAGCACACCTGTAGCGAGAGCATTCAGAATGATGATCTTTCTCTGTGCATCAATACCGTCCACATCGGCGGTGGGATCCTTTTCGGCGTATCCCAGCATCTGCGCTTCAGTCAGTGCGGATTCAAAGGAACAGCCTTCGTTTTCCATCTTGGTGAGGATGTAGTTGGTAGTGCCGTTGACAATGCCGGCAACTTTTTCGATTCTGTCGCAGGCAACGGAGGTCAGCAGGGACCGGATCACAGGAATCCCGCCGCCCACACTGGCTTCAAACAGATACCGCACTCCGTTTTCCTTAGCGCACTGCAGAAGCTGATCACCGAAATTTGCCACAACTTCCTTGTTGGAGGTGACAACGGACTTGCCCGCTTTCATACAGGCCACGGAAAACTCGAGCGCGGGATGGGAGCCGCCCATGGTTTCGCATACCAGCACCACTTCCGGGTCATCCAGAATGGGCTGAATGTCGTGAACCACGCGGTCAGCGTAGGGAGAATCCGGGAAATCCCGCAGATCAAGAATATACTTCACCTGTACATCGTCTCCCGCAGTCCGCTTCACCTGTGCGGAATTTGTTTCCAGAACAGCCGTAATGCCGCCGCCCACAACGCCGTATCCGATTATCGCAATGGATTTCATGTCAACCTCGCAGATATTTGTTATAGTTTTATTTTATATCGAACAATAGAATTATCTGATTATAATATAATATTCTACCATATTTTCAAAATAAAATCAATGGCTGTTGTGTAAAAATTGTCGGATTTGTTGCAAATCTTCTTAGGCAAAACGACACCGGCATCCTAAGACGCAGAAAACCGGCGGTACATCACTGGGATATACTGCCGGTTTTTTCGATAGGGTTATTCCGTTTCTTCCGCCGCCGGATCCGTTTCCGCAAACGCCGCCGTGAACAGCTCGCGCAGTCTGTCGTGACGTCCGTTCAGATACAGCCAGCCGAACAGGGATTCAAGCCCCGTGGCGCGTCTGTACTCCGCCGGTGTGCTGGATTTGGGAACGGAGGTGTGACCGTTGTTGCGGCCCCGCCTGAACTCCGTCATTTCTTCCTCGGTGAGCATTGGCAGGAGAATCTCCACCACCCTGCTCTGCACATGAGCGGTGACGTATTTCAGGGATTCCACGGACGGCCGGGATACGCCCTTGAGCACCAGATACTCTCTGACATACAGTTCGTACACGCAGTCGCCCAGATATGCCAGACCCGCGGAGGACACCTGCGACGGATCGTTGATTCTGTCATTCACCATGGAGTCTCCTTAAATCACGTTCATGAAGTACCGCATACGGAGCTTCTGTCCCGCAGGAAGAGCCGCGTAAACGGAGGACTGGATCTCGTGGAGATATTCGGCCAGTGTTGTCAGCTCACGGAAGGTAAGCCGTCCGCCGAATTCTTCCTTTTCGATGATGTTCATGACATCGGTGATCCTGTGCTTGGAAATGTCGGTATAGTCTTCATCCAGACGTTCCGCATACTGGCTGGGCAGCTCACCGGTTTCGGGCGGGCATCCCAGACCTTCGAATACATCAAAGATGCAGTCGATGATGGCGCGTGCGGATGCATGGACATCGGTTTCACCGTTCTGCCACTTCATCTCATTCTTCGCCGCTTCCACCAGCTCACGTCTCTTTGTCATGGCCTTGTCTGCACGAACTTTCAGTACGGTCCAGGTAATGGACAGGGTCAGAAGAACGAACAGTACCACAGCGATCACGATGATCACGAGAGTGTAGTCGATTTCCTCTTCTTCGCCGAAGATAATGTCGATGGTTTCATCAACTTCGGGAAGATTTTCCTTGACGGTAACCTTGTTCTGGTTGATGCCGGAGGAAGTGGATGTGCTGTCGCCGGATGCGATGTCGTACATGTCTTCCGCGTAGGAGGGAGTCACTTCGTAGGTCACCCAGCCCATTGCGGGGTAGTAAACTTCCACCCAGGAGTGAGCGTCATAGTCGCGCACCGCAGTGATGTAGGTGGAGGTTGCATCCTGGGAGTAGTTGCGGTTCCAGCCGGATGCAATGTAGCCTTCATCGTACCGGACAGCGAAGCCCAGTTCTCTCAGAAGTGCCACAGCGGAGGTAGCAAAGTGGACGCAGTAACCCTGCTTGATATCGAACAGGAACGCCTCCAGATTGCTGTCCGCTTCGATCACGTCAACCATCACGGGATTGCCCGCTTCGTCCAGAACCACGTTTCCTTCTTCATCCAGAAGCTCGGTCTGAGGGCACTCGGGATCCAGCGTGTAGGTGTAGTTTTCTTCGTCGCGGAGATAGTTGATCACAGCCATGATGGCATTGTGACGGGGAATTTCCGCGCCGGTTGCCGCATCGGTAAACCAGGTTTCATAATAATTGCCGTACAGCTCTTCGTTGGTGAGCCGCTTGATCTGGTATTCGGACATCTTTTCGATGGCACTCTTGTCGTGGACGGGCTTTTCGTTCATGACGATACCCGCTTCCGCAAGAATCTGCTTTGCCAGATCCGCGATGGCATCACTGCCGAAGGTATTTCTGTAGGTGGTTTCCGCGTAGTCACGGTAGTTCAGCTCCGTATTGTATGCGGAGTGGAAGGTACGTCTCTCACCGGCGGTCATGGCGAGATACAGTTCCACAAAGTTCTGCTTGTAGGGATAGCCCAGCTGATCCGCCTGTGCAGCAAAATGCTCGATCAGGAAAGAGAGATCGCTGCCCACGATTTCAAAGGTACCGATTCCGGTTTCGTAGGTGTAGCTGTTCTCTTCCTTGAAGAGAATGTTGCCGTTGATTTCCGATGTGATCAGATCGATGGCTTCGGCATACTTCTTGCAGAGCATATAGTATTCGATGGAGCCTTCGTAATTCTGTCCCACCTCGGGCACTTTCATGACGGGGTTGGAGGAGAATACGGAGTAGGAGGTGCCTTCTTCAAAGAACCGGGAGGAGTAGATACCGTCGTAATAGGCGGAATACTTTCTCGGAGTCTTTTCCAGAGAACCGTAGTCCAGAATACCCTTTTCCGCATTCATAAAGGACGGGACAAAGAGAATCTTGGAGCTGCCGGAGCGGCGTTCCACATGAACCTGGAATACACGGAATCCGTAGTCGTCAAAGTTACGGTACTGGTCAACCTTCTCCAGCTCCAGTGCGCCGGGATACAGGTACTTGTTGAAGAAGTAATGGATATTGTCGGGAGAATAGGAAGACCCGAACCGTCCGCGGTATTCCAGAACCTGATCGGAATCGGCGGAAGACCAGTAGTCGGTTTCCAGATCGTAGTCGGAACCGATCCAGCTTCTCATGTAGACGGGAGCCGCATAACCGGTTTCGGTCTTGAACAGCAGCTGCCCGGTGTACTGAGGAGTATTGAAGTCAACGGTTCTGGGGTTCAGTTCCGCAACACCGCCGTACATGGCCAGAGAGTTCAGGTCCACGTCGTCGCCCATCAGGTACGCAGTCACATAGGTACGGATCAGCTGCATCCGGTTGTTGATGACGTCAATGATGGGGAAGTTTTTCTTGATGGCAACCAGCGGAACCCAGATGGACAGGAACGCGATGAGCATAGCCATGCCGCCTGCAAAACCGGAAGCCGCACGGGTCTTGAATGCCTTCACTTCACCGGCATTCTTCGCGCGTCTTTCTTCACGTGCCGCCGCTTTGACTCCTGCCTTCTGCTGGTTCAGAGAAGCAAGTTCATCGGGATTCCTGTTTTTCTTGACGGAAGCCGCTTTTGCACGGAGCTTTGCGCGTTCTTCCTTCTTCGCAAGCTTGGCAGCCTTCTTTTCTTCCTTGGCCGCCAGTTTGGCTTCTTTTTTTGCCTTCTTTTCAGCCGCTGCACGGAGAGCTTCCGCTTTTTCGCGCTCTTCCCGTTCCTTCTTGTCCTTTGCGAACACAGCGGCACGGGCTTTCTTTGCGGCAGCACGGGACATACCCGCTTCGATTGCGGTATTGTATGCCACGGCGGCATTGTTCTTCAGGGTGCGCTTTGCCTGTTTTGCGGCAAGTTTTGCATCCTTTTTGGCTTTCTTCGCGGCTTTCTTTGCTTCAGCTTTCGCTTTTCTTGCGGCAAAAACACCGCCGTAGATGCAGTCGAACAGATACAGCCCCACCACACCCACAATGAAGATCAGCAGAGTTGCCAGACCCTTGTTGGTACGGGTGATATTGAACATGAACACGGGGATCATGTATACGGCACAGATCACCGCAACGCCGGGGGCGTAAACCCGCTTCGCCATGAACAGGGACAGCAGGATTCCGGTGATAACGATAACAGCCGCCACCGCAAACTTCACCAGAGCAGTTTCGTCATAGCTGAAAGGCTCCTCTGTTATGTACTGCATATAAGTGGTATAACCCGCATCGGCGAGATTTTCCAGAATCAGGTTATAGAACCTTCTGAACGCTTCCGGAGGGTATCCGATGGGATCGGGCAGAGTGAACAGATATGCCGCGATGCCGCCGAGAACTGCAAAGGGAGCGAGAATCCGGGAAATCTTATGCAGTGACAGCGCCATGGTCACCAGTGTCACGACCAGACACCACAGCACTACAAATCCCGTGGTAACCGTGATGTTTTCCGCACTTGCGCTGTTGAGGATTACCACCTTCACAGCGTCGTACAGGAACAGGGACAGCCCCAGCAGACCGATGAACACCACCAGTGCGCGGAGAATCATACCTGCCACCGTATAACCGACGGTCATATCGTTCACGGGGGATACGGTAACGGGTTCCAGCATGGTTTCGGCACGGAGCTTCGCCTTGCGTTTCTGCGCCGCGTCAATCTTCTGCTGGAGCGTTTCCGTCTTCCGTGATTTCTTGGGGAGTTTAGAAACTTTATTCATAGGTTATCCTTTTTGAATGGAATAAGGATTTTCACAATCAGTGAGATGCCTTGGTCAGGGATACGGTACCGTTCTCGTCCTTTGCGGCGACAAGCTCGGTCAGATCAACGCCTTCCTGCGCCAGACGGATGCGGCACATTTCCACGTATTCCCGGCGGATCTTGATATCTTCATACCGGTCTTCCGGGTTGAACAGCAGAATCTCAGCCACACATCCGGTACCCGCACCTCCGTACAGACCGGGGATTGCCGCGTACTTGTTCAGGGACAGGGGGTCCAGATTGGAGGTAGCAATACGGATGGTAACGTTGAGGGATTCGTGAATGAGGGGCAGGAGCGTTGTTACGTTTTCCTTTTCGGAACAGGGAGGAGTGGTTGCGAATACGGGGAAGATTGCGTCAAAATCTTCGGGGCAGGTCAGTTCCACAGCCGCGATACCGTTGTCCTGACGCTTGTCCGCCCAGATCAGAGTTACCTGATGGCCTCCGCGCAGTTCGTTGAGTACCGCTGCGATGGCAAGTTCCACCACGCCGTCTGCGCAGAATTCATCCATATCGGGTGCGTACTCGGGCTTGATGATGCCCCCGATGGACAGCGCAGCCTTGGTTTCCGCTTCTCTTCTCTTCCGTTCCATTTCCACTGCGTTTGCAGCAATTTCTTCCGGGGACTGGGCGGGCTGTGCGGCCTTCTTTTTGCCGAAGAGGAATTTCTTTTCCTTCTTTTCCGGCTCGGTGTAACCGACTTTCGCCTGCTGAGCCACATCAATCATATCGTCGATCATGGCAGCGGTATTGATATCGGAAGATTTCATGCCGGCCTTTGAGCGTTTTGCAGCCTTCTTTTCAGCCTTGTCTGCCTTGATGGTCGCCTTGTCGGGCTTTGCGGTCTTCAGCTTGACTCTCTTGTCCTTGGGCTTCTTTGCCGCTTCCTTTTCTGCCTTTTCACGTTCCAGACGGGCTTCTTCATCCTCGAAAACTTCCGGAGGAATGGAGCGGGAGAAATCGCAGAGCATATACACGGACTGGGAGGTATTGGTGTTGAAGTCCTTTACCATCAGACCGCCGTCCCATCCCTTGGAAGACAGCTTCCAGTGGATGCTCTTCAGGGAGTCGCCGGGGATATATTCACGGATGTTGGAGATTTCCGCCTTTTCGGTGGAGAATACCAGCTTTGGGGAATCGTTGGGGATGTCCGTCGCGGAAGTGGTCATCTTCATGTTCATGCCCAGCTTCCGTGGGAATACCATCACGTTGTTGTAGATATCCACATCCAGACGGATGGAGAACAGACCCAGGAAATCGGAAATGTACAGACACCGCACGCCGATTTCATACATACCGCGGTACTTGAAGCTGGTGGTGTGGTTGACAATATAGCTGCCCATGGGGGCGAGGGACATTGTCATGGACTGCTCGGTGCATCGTACACCGTCCTCCTGAGGCACGCTGATGATAGCCTCAATGAACGGATATGCAAAGGGAGAGGCATTGATGATGCGAAGCTCGTAATCCACGGGCTGCAGTTTCTCCACTTTGGTAATGTCGGAACCGACATAGATGCGGATAAGGGCCTTGCCGATGAGGACATACAGAACGGAGATGATCGGCAGAAGAATCAGGAACCAGAACAGCAGTGCCGATGCCGTCGCTCTCAGTGCCTGCGTAAAAATCAGGGCAAACACCAGAAGACACGCGTACACGATGGCAGCCTTGTGAAACTTCACGACCGGTCGTTTGATGTAATTATCCATGTGTTGGCTCGTTTCTTAATATGAAATGTAGAAAAATCAGTATTTTTGTCTGACAATCCGCACTTGTCTCTGCGAGCGTTCCGTGAGATACACTTCGGGAGTTTCCGTCGTGTACTTCGTGCACAGTGCAGAAAACAACTGTATGCTTCAGCGGAAATTCAGACAGATGACATCGGAAACTCCGGTACGTGCCGGGATCACTCATGTCTCAGCTGTACTTTACGCACGCGCAGACTTCATGGGAGCTTCCACGGAACGGAGGATTTCGCTGAGGATATCGGTCTGGGTTTCACGGTTCAGTCTTGCTTCCTGGCTGAGAACGATACGGTGAGCGATACCGGGCGCAAATACGAACGCGATATCTTCGGGAAGAACATAGTCACGGCCGCGGAGGAACGCATATGCCTGAGCCAGTCTCATCAGCAGCAGGGATGCACGGGGGGATGCACCCAGGGACAGCTTGGGAGATTTACGGGTAGCATGGATCAGACGTACAATGTACTTGCAGATTTCGGGTTCCAGAGCAACTTCCTGAACTGCCGCACGGATGCCGCGGATGGTTTCCACATCGGTCACTGCATTGACCTTTTCCAGGGGGTTCACGCCGCGTCTCGCGCTGAGAATGTTGACTTCTTCCTCTTCGCTGGGATAACCCATGGACAGACGGATGGCAAAACGGTCCAGCTGTGCTTCCGGCAGGGGATAGGTGCCGACGTAACCGGTGGGGTTCTGGGTTGCGATTACCATGAAGGGATCGGGTACACGGTAGGTGGTACCGTCAACGGTAACCTTTGCTTCTTCCATGGCTTCCAGAAGAGCAGACTGGGTCTTCGGGGAAGCACGGTTGATTTCGTCCGCCAGCAGGATATTGGTCATAACCAGACCTTCCTTGAATTCGAATTCTTCTTTCTGACGGTTGTAAACGTTGAAACCGGTGATGTCGGATGCCATAACGTCGGGAGTGAACTGAGCGCGGTTGAAATCAAGACCTGCGGAACGCGCGAGAGCCGCCGCCAGAGTGGTTTTACCGGTACCGGGAACGTCTTCGATGAGGACATGACCGCCGGAAAGCATTGCGGTAACGAGAAGAACGACCTCGTTGTGCTTGCCTACGACTACCTTTTCCACTTCTGAGATGAGATTCTTCGCTGCGTTGTAGGAAGATTCGGGAACGCTGATTTTGGTTTCAATATTTGCCATTGTCTGTGACGCGGTTTGAGCCGCTTCCTCCAAATTAGAATACAGTTGAAATGAATTTAGTTTATTTGCCGAATATTATTAAAGTTTCCGGGCAAATTATTAGAATTATTTTATCATACATTTTTAGCAAATACAATAGACAAACTGTGAACCGGACATATTTTTGTCACTATTGCCAACAAGTTTTTTTCTTTTTTTGTTGTATTGCATAAATCTTTGTGATATACTAAGGTGAAAGAAAATCCCCGAACACTTTTCCGACGTTTTTCACTATGAAACTGCGGAAAAACAGTACATAAAGGACGGTTTAGTTATGGTTTATGACGTATTGATTGTCGGCGCCGGATGCACCGGTGTCATGACCGCTCGTCTTCTTTCCACAATGAACTGCACGGTTGCGGTTGCGGAAGCCAAGTGCGACGTTGCCATGGGTGCCACCTGTGCCAACTCCGCCATCGTTCATGCAGGCTACGATGCCAAGCCGGGCACGCTCAAGGCAAAGCTGAATGTACGCGGCAACGCTCTGATGAAGGAGCTGTGCCGTCAGCTGGATGTGGAAATCAACGAATGCGGCTCCCACGTTGTTGGCTTCGGCGACGAGGATCTTGCTCATCTCAAGACCCTTTACGACCGCGGTGTTGCAAACGGCGTGCCGGATATGCGTATCATCGGTCAGGAAGAACTCCGCAGAATGGAACCCAATATTTCTCCCGAGGCTACCTGCTCTCTCTGGGCTCCCTCCGCTGCCATCACCTGCCCCTACGGCATTACCATCGCGGCTGCCGAAAACGCTGCCACCAACGGCGTTGACTTCTACTTCAACTTCAAAGTAACCGGTGCATCCATGGCCGGTGATATCCACTATATCTCCAACGGCGACGAAACCATCGCAGCACGCTATGTAGTCAACTGCGCGGGCGTTCACTCCGCCGAAGTTGCCGAAATCCTCGGTGAGCACGACTTCCCCATCAACATCATCCCCCGCCGCGGCGAATACATCGTCATGGATAAGATCTGCGGCGATATGGCAAACTCCACCCTGTTCGTATGCCCCTCCGAGAGAGGCAAGGGCATTCTCGTTTCCCCCACCGTTCACGGCAACCTTCTCATCGGCCCCAACGCATATCCCATCGAGGATGCTGACGACAAGTCCACCACTGCGGAAGGTCTGGAAGAGATCACCGCCGGTGCGCTCCGTCTCATGCCCAGCGTAAACACCAGAAACGCAATCACCTCCTTCTCCGGCGTACGTCCCACTCCCAACATCTACGACTTCTATCTGAAGAATTCCGATCAGGTCAAGGGTGTTGTCCATGCAGTCGGCGTGGAATCCCCCGGATTCGCGGCTTCTCCCGCTGTTGCCGAATACCTGGTTTCCCTCCTTCAGGATGCAGGTCTTGAACTGACCGAAAAGGAAAACTACATTCCCACCAGACGTCACGACGGCAACCACAAGCAGTTCAACCGCATGACCGACGAGGAACGTGTGGCAGCCTGCAAGGCTAACCCCGCTTACGGCAAGATCATCTGCCGCTGCGAAACCGTTACCGAAGGCGACATCATCGACGCCATCACCGCTCCCATCCCCGCCAACACCATCGATATGCTGAAGAAGAGACTCCGCGCAGGCATGGGCCGCTGTCAGGGCGGTTTCTGCTCCCCCAGAGTTGCGGCTCTGATCGCGGAACACAGCGGCAAGTCCCTGACCACCGTTACCAAATGCGGCGGCGGATCCTGGCTTGTCTCCGGCCGTACCGGATGCGAAGACTGACACAAGGGAGGGTATATAATAATGGAAGCAACCATGCATAAAAAGTTAATCATCATCGGCGGTGGTCCCGCAGGTCTTTCTGCTGCCTGTGCCGCAGTTGACGCGGGCATCTCCCCCTCCGACCTTCTGGTTCTGGAACGCGACACCGAACCCGGCGGCATTCTCAATCAGTGCATCCATGCGGGTTTCGGTCTCCACCGTTTCGGCGAAGAACTGTCCGGTCCCGAATATGCCGGCAGATATATAAAAATGGCGAAGGAACGGAATGTGGAAATCATGGTAAACGCCATGGTTCTCTCCCTCACCGATGACAAGAAGGTGACTTTCGTATCCCCCGAGCTGGGCTACACCACCGTATCCGCCGATGCCGTGATTCTGGCAATGGGCTGCCGCGAACGTACCAGAGGCGCTCTGAACATTCCCGGTTCCCGTCCGTCCGGTATCTACACCGCAGGCTGCGCACAGCGTTATGTGAATATCGAAGGCTTCATGCCCGGTCACAAGGTTGTCATCCTCGGCTCCGGCGATATCGGTCTGATCATGGCACGCCGTATGACCCTGGAAGGCGCAAAGGTTGAATGCGTATGCGAACTGATGCCCTATTCCGGCGGTCTCGCAAGAAATATCGTACAGTGTCTGGACGACTTCGGCATTCCGCTGAAGCTGTCCCACACCGTTGTTGACATCAAGGGTAAGGAGAGAGTGGAAGCCGTTACCATCGCTCAGGTTGACGAAGCAAACGGCAGAAAGCCCATTCCCGGCACCGAACAGACCATCGAATGCGACACTCTCCTTCTCTCCGTCGGTCTGATTCCCGAAAACGAAGTTACCAGAGGCGCAGGTGTTACCATCGACCGTATGACCAGCGGCGCATCCGTCAACCAGTACCGCGAAACCGACGTGGACGGCATCTACTCCTGCGGCAATGTACTCCATGTACATGACCTGGTTGACTTCGTATCCGAAGAAGCTGATATCGCAGGTCGTGCAGCAGCTGCAAAGATCATGGGTCAGACCGCTCCCGTGGCAAAGTCCATCGAAGTAAAGACCGGCTACGGCGTACGCTACACCGTTCCCGAACGGATCGACCTGTCCGAAACTCCCGATACTCCCGTACGCATCTTCTTCCGTGTATCCAATGTTTACAAGAAGGTTCAGCTCCGCATCGAAACCGAATCCGGCACCATCATTGCAAAGCGTGCCAAGTCCGCTGTGGCTCCCGGCGAAATGGAATCCATGGAAATCCCGGTGGAAGCGCTCTGCGAACTGGTGAAGTCCGATGATAAGTTTGTAACCGTATATCTGGAGGAAAAGTGATATGACAAAGGAACTTACCTGTGTAGTCTGCCCCGCAGGCTGCCCCATGACCGTAACTCTGGATGAAAACGGAAACGTGGTTTCTGTCACCGGCAATACCTGTGCCCGCGGCAAGAAGTATGCCGAAAGCGAAATCACCCATCCCGTGCGCACCCTGACCTCCACCGTAACCGTAATGGTAAACGGCGTGAAGCAGATGTGCCCCGTCCGCGTTGACAAGCCCATTCCCAAGGAAACCATGTTTGACGCCATGAAGATCATCCGCGGCATCAAGGTTGACGCTCCCGTGAAGACCGGCGACATCATCTGCGCCGACTTCATCGAAGAAGGCACCAGCCTCATCGCCTGCAAGGATTTTGAATAATTGACAACTGAGACCATCGGATCATCCGGTGGTCTTTGTGTTATCGGAAAGGAGCAGCCATGATCCGGCTTTCATCACAGACCGTACAGCTTCTGGAAGACATCGAGCGGCGCATCGATCCCGAAGCCGAGGAAGATTTTGCCCGTCAGTGGGAGGATTTTCTGAACAACCGCTTTACCGGAGATATCTTCACCCCACACCGCCCTGTTGTATCCGCTCCGGGCTTCACACTCCCCGGCGTGAACATCAACGATGCCATAAGCGACTACGAACAGATGCTGATCCATCAGCTTCAGGGTGTGTCCCATGCCCTGAACACCAGAAACCAGAATCTATGTGTCCGCGCCAATTACGGTACCGGGATCCTGTCCTCCCTGTTCGGTGCTGAAATTTTCGAAATGCCCCGGCAGATGAACACCCTCCCTACCACCCGCACCATCGGAGACACCGAAAAAATCCGCGAAATCTCCGAATGCGGTATTCCGGATCTCATGGGCGGATTCGGGCGCCGCGTGTTTGAATTCGGCGAGCTGTGCCGTGAGGTATTCGCCGGATACCCGAAAATTGAAAAATATGTCTCCGTCTACCATCCCGACACCCAGGGGCCGCTGGATATCTGCGAGCTGCTCTGGGGATGCGAAATGTTCTATGCCATGTACGAGGAGCCGGATCTGGTTCACGCCATGATGACTCTTCTCACCGACACCTACACAGCGTTCATGAAGAGATGGTACGCAATCTACCCCATCAGGCCCGATATCAATGTCCACTGGGCAGGCATCCGCCATAAGGGTGTTATCCTCCTCCGTGATGACAGCGCCATGAACCTGTCCCCTGATTTATATGCGGAATTTGCCGCTCCCTATGACGGTGAACTTCTGAAACGGTTCGGCGGCGGTGCGGTTCACTTCTGCGGACGGGGCGACCACTACATCGAAACCCTCACTTCCCTGCCGGGACTGACCGGTATCAATATGTCCCAGCCCGAGCTGAACGACATGGAAAAAATCTACCGCTGTACCGTGGACCGGGGTATCAAGCTCCTGGCCTTCAGCCGTGGTTGGGCGGAAAAAGACAAAGCCCGCGGATTCTGCGGAAATCTCTGTTCATAACAAAAAATCACCCGTGAAGGATTATTCCCTCATGGGTGATTCTGTTTATCTCGCAAAAGATCCCAGCCAGTTCAGGTCTCCCTTGAACTCTGCGATATCATCAAATTCTCTGAGCTGTTTTTCGCTGCTGACAGCCATCACCGGAATGCACGGGATACCCGCATTCAGCAGATATGCAACCGAGAGCCCATTGATCGAAATGCCGTTGTTCACCGATTCTTCCAGCAGACCGATGTACACCCGCTGTTCCTTTTCCGACAGCTCTTCCCGTTCGTTTTTCACCTTGGCGTAGAATCCGTGTGCTGCGGAGGAGAACGGTATCAGGGGAATCTGTTTTTCACGATGCAGCTGCCACAGTGCGGTATCCGTCATCACCAGACCGTCCCGTCCGTCCATATGTCCGCCGTTTTCCATCACTTTTGTCTCCAGATGCAGGCTCCATTCATTGGACACGCCCACAAACATCTCCCGCCAGTCCTCACCCATGTAGTCAATGGCAGCAGCAACCCGGTCGGCGGCATAGTTGGAGAAGCCGAAGCGTGTGACCATCCCCTTCTGCACCATTTCCGCCATGAAATCCACAATCACACGGATGTCCACCTCCCGGTTGTCCCGGTGAGTGAGGTAGATCGGGATCACATCAAGCCCCAGACTGCGGCGGCTTTCATCCAGATCCCGCATGGCACATTCACGGTTCACCCGGCTCACCTTCGGCGCATCGGGCATATAGTGAACGCACTTGGAGGTGATGACCATATCGGTGATTCCGCGTTCCCGCAGCCATTTGCCGATGCACAGCTCCGATTCGTTCATCATCCGTCCCGACCATCGTCCATACACGTTTGCCGTATCGAGGAATCTGCCGCCCATATCGTAATACTGATCCATCAGCTCAAAAGATCGTTTTTCATCGTAATCCCCGCCGAATCTGGCCGTTCCCAGACACACCGGTGACAGCGGATCCGGGAATGTGGGAAGTTTGATTTTTTGATTCTTCATACTGTACTCCTTTCGTCATCTCCGTCCGAATTCCGGCGGCCTGAATCCGCAGAACGGACATTTCACATCGTCCAGATCATGTTCTCTGCCGCATTTCGGGCATTTGATCTGGGCAATACGATCTTCCTGATCGTCTGCAGATTCTTCGCACTGGAAAAACTCCACCTTGCCGCATCCGGTACAGCTGTACACATCCAGCTCCATGGAACCGGCGATCAGATTGGGGAGATCCCCCAGAAACCAACCGGTCTGTCCCAGCTGAATCCGCGTTCTGCGGACAAACCGCATCCGGCTGCCGCATCTCAGGCATTCCAATTCTCTTGGCATATATCCAACCTTTCCTTCATATACTCAATCAGATGAGTCAGCCGCGCGGCATCATCTGACAACGATATGTACAAAAATTCCCCCGATTTTACTCGAGGGAACCTGTTTTCATGGCTTAGAGTCTGCCGCCGCCCTGATTCTTGCCCTTGTTGAGAATTGCAAGAATTTCGTTGAAATCGTCATCGGAGATCACTGAATCTTCTTCGGCAACTTCTTCGGGTTCTTCGGGCTTGGGTTCGGGCTTCTTGGCTGCGGGAACCTCGGACGCTCTCACGACCTTCTTCACACCGTTCTGGATGGTACCGGAAACGAAGGGACGGAGGTCGCTCTTCTTCTGGAAGGTGGAGTCCATTTCGTTCTTGTTTTCAAAACCGGTAGCAATGATGGTAACCTTGATGGTATCTTCCAGGCTATCATCCAGAGCCGCACCGAAGATGATCTTTGCGTCTTCAGCAGCTTCGTTCTTTACAATATCGGCAGCAATGTCGATGTCTTCCAGAGCGATATCGGGAGAAGCGGTGATATTGATGAGCACTCTCTTGGAACCGGTGATGGTGGTTTCGAGCAGGGGGCTGGAGATTGCAGCCTTTGCAGCTTCGCTTGCCTTATCCTTGCCGGATGCTTCACCGACACCCATGTGAGCGTAACCAGCATCTTCCATGACAGCGGTAACGTCCGCAAAGTCGAGGTTGATGTACTGAGGAATGTTGATCAGCTCGGTGATAGACTGAACACCGTGGAGCAGAACATTGTCTGCAACCTGGAACGCATTGACGAAGGTGATCTTTTCGCCTACGGACTTGAGTCTTTCGTTGGGAATGATGATGAGGGAGTCAACATATTCCTTCAGCTTTTCAATGCCGGCTTCTGCCTGTTCCATTCTCTTCTTTCCTTCGAATGCGAAAGGCTTTGTTACAATACCAACAGTGAGAATACCCATTTCACGGGCGATTCTTGCTACAACGGGAGCTGCACCGGTACCGGTACCGCCGCCCATACCTGCGGTAACAAATGCCATATCAGCACCTTCAAGAGCAAGGCGGATATCTTCTTCGCTTTCTTCCGCAGCCTTTGCGCCGACTTCGGGATTGGAGCCTGCGCCGTGGCCCTTTGTGATCTTTTCGCCCAGCGGAATCTTCATAGTTGCGCTGGACTTGGTCAGAGCCTGCTGGTCGGTATTGATTGCGACGAAATCCACACCCTTAATGCTGGTAGCCATACGGTTGACTGCGTTGTTGCCGCCTCCGCCGACGCCGATTACCTTTATATTCACGCCGCTCTCGTAGTTATAATCATCAAGTTCAAATGGCATTGAATTGCCCTCCTTGTCCGATTTTATCATGTAGATAATAAAAACAATATTCTAAGATATATAATACATTATGTAGCGAATTTTTGCAATAGTTTTTTTGAAATTTCCCCGAAAAAATCCGTGGAAATCTTTCTTTTTGCGGGAAAAACCGGTATTTTCACCGTTTATTCTTATTCCACCACCAGCGCCGGGTCGTAATTGACCGCCGCCTTTTCGGGATCGCGGATATCAATCCGGGCAGGAACATTCTTGGTAAATGCTCCGTTTGTGATGGTTTTGTAACCCATCTTGAGCTTGTGTGCGCAGTCATCTTCACCGCCGAGACGGAAGATGTACATATGGGACACATTCACTTCCAGGTCGTATTCGTCCGACAGATCCAGTCCGGTAATCATGCCTCCCGACCACAGGGCGGATGCCAGCACATCAGTAAGCACGGAACGGATGTATCGTTCGTCACGCTCATCCGCAAAGGAGAGAACCCGACCGGCTACGGAATAATCCACCGGCGGCAGAACCAGAACCGGCAGCGTACTTTCACCGGATGCACTTCCCAGCACGCGGAGTCCGGATGACAGCACCAGTGTCTCTCCCCAGATATCACAGAGGAAGGCAGGTTCGTCTTCCGTTACGGTAATGTCCACGGAAGTGGGGATTGTCCGGTCGATCTGCGCTGTACGGATCATGGGAAGGCAGAAGGTTATCTGAGATTCCGATGACGATGCATCAAAGGAATACAGATTCTCTCCCACCGAAACACCGGCGGCGTCCATGATTTCAGAGGCAGTGTATAGATTATCACCGGTTACCTCGACATCGCGTACGACGAAGACGAACCGGAACACTGCCAGTACAAACAGCGCCGCAACGGCAAGGAGGATCAATGTGATGAGAATGGTCCAGCGGTGTTCGACCAGTTTTTTCCACGCAACAGCCTGACGCCGTGCGATGGTTTCATCCTGTCTGCCCCGCTCTTCCACGGACACAAACAGATTGACGATTCTGTCGATCAGCAGTTTCAGGGGACGTTCCTTCACGGATTCCCCGCCCTGCACTTTACCTGGCCGGTACTGCTGAGCATTTCCGCTGTGGCTGCGGCCGCGCTGCTCCGGATCCGGCCGTCTGCGGATCGGTTCATCCGGCGAATTCCGGTCATACCGCTGTCTTTTTGGTGCGGTCCCGTATTCCCGAAGAATTTCCCGTCTCTTGGCTTCTCTGGGACAGATACGGTCATACACATACATCGGCTGTGCCGGCGCCCGTTTTTGTCCGTTCATCGTATTCCTCCTTTCCCTGCGAATTTTGTCATAATGTGGTTAATATACGCAAAAAACGATTTATTTCTTTTTTTCTGCCACTAATTTCAGAAGATCCTGATAAATCAGCTTATTTGACTGAGGAACGGCAAACCGCCTGATCTGTTCGCTGCGTTCATCGCGGATTTTTTTCCCTTCTTCCGTCAGAAGCATCTCAACCTCGGCAATCAGCGGTTTCGCGCCGTCGGTCAGTTCCTTTTCTTCAAAAAGCCCTGCCGCACCGGCATCGCAGAGAACCTTGGCGTTTTTATACTGATGGTTTTCCGCCACGTTGGGGGATGGAATAAAGATAGCACACTTACCGGTGATAGCCAGTTCGGAAACCGTCATGGCACCGGCCCGATTGATGGTCAGATCCGCCGCCGCCATTTTCACGGGCATATCGTAGATATACTCGCAGAGTTCGATGTTTTCGTATTGATCCAGGCCCATTTCCTTAAACTGGGAAGTGCACAGTTCAAGCTCGATGGAGCCGGTGGCATGAATGTGATATACCTCGGGATGCTTTGCCGTAAACTCGCGCATCAGGCACAGAACGGCATCGTTGACCTTTTCCGCGCCCATGCTTCCGGCATAGGACAGAATAATGTACTTGTACTTATCCGGAATTCCCAGCTGTCTCCGTGCTTCGTCACGGGTCAGACTGGAGAAGCCCTTCATAACGGGATTTCCGACCTTCATCAGCTTTTCTCTGGGACAGGTCAGCGTTTCGCCGGTTTTTTCAAAATTCAGGTAGATCCGGTCAACGGAGTTCTGCAGCATCTTCACGGCAACCCCGGCGATGGCGTTGGATTCGTGAAGCGCGGTAGGAATCCCCATGGATGCCGCAGCCTTGCACACCGGCCAGGACACATATCCGCCGGTTCCCACAACCAGATCGGGCTTGAATTCTCTGATAATCTTCTTGGCTTTGCCGGGAGAAGTCAGAGCCAGCCAGGCCGCTTTGATATTGGCCGGGGACAGACTGCGCCGAAGTCCCTGCACCTGTACATGATGGATGGGGTAACCGGCTTTCGGCACCAGCTTGTTCTCGATACCGCGCTTGGTTCCCACATATTCAATGACCGCATCCGGGTCGTTCTGCTTGATGGTATTGGCAATGGCAAGTGCGGGATTGACGTGTCCGCCCGTACCGCCGCCGGTCATCAGTACTCTCATAGTTATCTCCAAACAATAATTTATTCCATTCCCATCTGCTTCATCAGGCGTTCCCGCTCCACATCGGTTTTGCTGCGGCAGTAATGTCTTGAGATGCACAGAAGCACTCCCATTTCCGCCATAAAGATAACCAGTGAGGAGCCGCCGTAGGAGAAGAACGGAAGGGTTACGCCGGTATTGAAAAACATCTTCGTGGTAACCATCATATGCAGGAACGCCTGGATCCCCATATGAGTGGTGATTCCGAACGCAAGGAGCATGGAGAATTTGTCCGCCGCTCTCCGCGCAATGGTATATCCGCGCCAGATAATCAGCAGGAACAGAATAATCAGTCCCACAGCTCCCACAAATCCGGTTTCCTCGCACCATACGGAGAAAATGAAGTCCGTATGGGACTGGGTCAGGAAGTGATATTTCTGACGGCTTTCACCGAATCCGACACCGAGAAGGCCGCCGGAGCCGATGGCGTTGATACTCTGCAGAGTCTGGTACATAGCACCCAGCTTATCGGGTTCTTCATCCACGGCTGCGGTAATGCGGAGCAGCGCGTACGGATGGCTGAACAGATAGCCGATTCCGAGAAGCAGAGCCAGCGGAACCGCAGTGAGGATCAGCCACTTGACCCGTCTGGTGCTGACGATCAGCATAAGACCGCCGATCGCCGCCGTAATTGCAAATCCGGAAAGATGCTTGCCGCTGAGAACCAGGATGGCGGCGACACCGAGAATGCCGACCGGGTACAGCACGTTATACCGGTACTGGGGCCACAGATTCAGTGTGATGTCGTTCATTTTATCTTCGTACTTGTCGGCATACCAGGCAAGCAGAAAGATAACTCCGACCTTCATGATTTCCGACGGCTGTACGTTGATCGGTCCCAGGTCAATCCATCTGGTGGTTTCCCCTTCCTTGGTACCGATGAACAGTGCCGCTACAAGGAACACGGCGCCCGCCGCATAAATGATCTTGGGCAGCCATTTTTTATAGTACTTCGGTTCGAAGAACATGGCAATCAGTGCCACTCCCAGTCCGAATACAGTATACATGATCTGCCGGCTGATATATGCGGTAGGATTGTCTTCTTCAAAAATCGCAAGAGGATAGCTTGCGCTGAAAACGGTGACGGTTCCGCAGACGATGAGCAGAAGCACGAAGACACACATCCAGAAATCGAAGCCGCCTTTGTAGCGGATCACTTCGTTCTGCCATTCTGCCTCCGCTTCCCGCTCTCTTTCGAGGACTTTAACGTCTTTCTCATACTGCTTCAGCCATTTGTCCGTTCTTTTCTGGAGCGCCAGTTCCTGTTTGGCTTCCTCCAGTGCTTTTTCCCGGCGGCTCAGATCATCGACACGTCGAACCACACTTCGCTGAGGAGCCTGACGGGATACCTGTGTCCGTACCTGACCGGGATTGCTGCGGCGAGTACCGCCTGAAGGATTCGGCCTGGAATTCTGCACTGGCTTCCGGCCTGACGACGGATTTCTGTTTGACTGTCCGGACTGATACCGGCTGCCGGAACCGGGCTGTGCGGGTCTTCTCTGCTGACTCTGACCGGTACGGCTGACGGGAGTCTGTACACTTTCGGGACGGCGTCGGGCGCGTGTGGGTCTGTTGTCCATGATCTGCCTCCTTTCACAGGAATTCTCTATATGTATATGCAGTGATTTGCTGTATTATGCCGTTTTCACACATTCAGTCCGAACAGGATGCTCAGAACTGCTGCAATCGCGGTAACGGCGGTGAAAACCACGCCGATCCTGATTTCGCTCCAACCACACTTTTCGAAATGGTGATGGATGGGCGCCATCTTGAACAGGCGCTTGCCGTGAGTCAGCTTGAAGTAACCCACCTGCAGAATGACGGAAGCGGTTTCCACAATATAAATGATACCGAATACGATAACCAGCAGGGGGTTGTCCATCATGAACGCGCCGCCGACAACCATACCGCCCAGGAACAGGGAGCCGGTGTCGCCCATGAACACTCTTGCCGGATAGAAATTGTAGACCAGGAAGCCTGCACATCCGCCGATCACTGCCGCACCCAGAACCAGAAGGGATCCGTCGGGTTCGGCCAGACCGGTAAGATAAGCGGCTGCGGTAAAGAACACGCCCACCACAAGAGTGATGCTGGAGCAAAGGCCGTCCAGACCGTCGGTCAGGTTCACAGCGTTCATCACACCGACGATGAGGAACAGGGATACTGCGTAGTAGAAGATGCCGAAGTCAAGCTCCGCCCCCACAAAGGGAATGTAGAAGGTGGTATCGATGCCGCAGACCAGCGCCATGCCGAGAAGATACAGCGCAGCCGCAACCACCTGAAGCATGAACTTCTGGGGAGCGGTGAGACCTTCGTTCTGCTTTTTCCTGAACTTGGCAAGGTCGTCCACACAGCCGATCAGACCGCCGGACAGACCCAGTGCAAGAGTAAATACCAGAGGGAGCGTGGAACGGATTCCGTCGGTAACGGCAAGATAGATGCATCCTGCCAGTCCGAATACCACCATGGCTATGATGAAAGCGATACCGCCCATGGTGGGAGTGCCTTCCTTGCTCTTGTGCCATCTGGGACCGATTTCCAGAATGGTCTGTCCCATTTTACGGCTCTTGAGCATGGGGATAAGCTTCCGGGAGATCAGCACGGTGGTGAGGAAAGTCAGAACCAGCACCGCCGCAAAAAGAATATTATAATTCATATCTTCTGTATCCTGTGTTTGTTAAGTTATTATGGAATTCCACAGCCCTGGGATCACTGCAGATTCAAGCTGACCGAACCAGGTCTGCCCATGGAGGTATCCCTGTCAGCGGCGTCTTGCACGCATCTTGCGCTTCTTCATGCATTCAATGATGCGTTCCGCCGCAATGCCGCGGGATGCTTTGACCAGAAGGATATCGCCCGGCTGAAGTGCCTGCAGAATCATATCGGCCATGCCCTGCGCATCACGGGTATCCAGGCATACGAAGACGTTTTCCGCACGGATGCCCTTCTTGATGGCCGCTTCCGCGATGATATCCGCCATCATACCGTAGCAGAACAGCTTCTGAACCTGCTTCTGCGCCGCGTACTGACCAAGCTGATCGTGCATGAGACGGGAGTATTCCCCCAGCTCCAGCATATCGCCCAGCAGTGCCGCCGGTCTGGTTTCCTTCTTCGCCGCCATGGACACCAGAACGTCGATGGCAACGCGCATGGATTCGGGGCTGGCATTGTAGCAGTCATCGATGATGGTAATGCCGCCCACTTCGTAAATTTTCTGCCGTCTGTCAGCGCCCACGAAGGATTTCAGCCCTTTGCGGATCTGCTCATCGGTCATGCCGAGAATCACACCAACGGCATAAGCACTGAGGGAGTTGTACACATTGTGCTTGCCGAGAGCGGGTACTTCGATGTTGGTGATTGCCTTGTTTTCGTAAATCAGGTCGTACACAATGCCGTCCACCTTCTGGCGGATGTTCAGCGCACGGAAATCGCCGCTGCGGTTGTATACGGACATCAGCTTGGGCTTCTTTTCCAGAGTCTCATACTGATTGAACAGGAGGGGCTCATCCGCATTCAGAAGGAGAATTCCGTCTTCGGGAAGTCCCAGCCGGATTTCCATCTTGGCACGGCAGATGTTTTCGCGGGTGCCGAGGGACTCCAGATGGGAGGAACCGATGTTGGTGACAATGGCGATATCGGGCTTTGCAATCTTTGTCATGTATTCGATCTCGCCCAGATTGCTCATGCCCATTTCCAGAACCACAACCTCGTCGTCCGGTTCAATGGAGAGAAGGGTCAGGGGCATGCCAAGCTCATTGTTGTAGTTGCCCTGGGTCTTGTGAGTCTTGAAAGCCGCAGAGGCAACCGCATACACAAATTCCTTGGTAGTTGTTTTACCCACGGATCCGGTGATCGCAACAAACTTCGCCTTTGTCAGGGTGCGGTAGAATGCCGCAAGAAAACCGATGGACCGGATAGTGTCCTCCACGATTACCGCACAGAAAGGCTTGCCGCTGTTTACCGCTGCCTCCGGTACATACTGACAGATAAAGCAGTCGGAACCTGCATTTACGGCATCGGGAATAAAGTCGTTGCCGTTCACGTTTGCGCCCGCAATGGCACAGAAAATCACCCCGGCTCCGGTTTCCCGGGAATCGGTTGCAAGAGCGTTCTGAGGAGCATTCCCATCCGCGCCGTTGTATGTTTCAAGTCTGCCGCCGGTAATCTGTGCGATTTCCGACGGTGTAAAGGATTTCATTTTCAGCTGTACGCTCATATTTCAACCTCCGCCTCCCTGTTGAAGTGACGTTTTGAACTCTGTAGTGTTATTCCGATCCGCGCAGACGTTCGCTGAGGGCTTCCCTGACGATTGCTTCCTCGTCAAAGGGATGTCTGCCGTCGGATGTGATCTCATATTTTTCGTGTCCCTTGCCTGCCAGCAGAACAGTATCGCCGGGAGAGGCATTCATCACAGCCCACCGGATCGCTTCCCGTCTGTCGGGGATCACTTTCACGGGAGCATTTTCGCTGACTCCTGCCAGAATATCCGCAATGATGGCGCCGGGATTCTCCCTCCTGGGGTTATCGCCGGTAATCACGGTCATATCCGCAAGCTCCTGGGCTGTTTTAGCCATCAGAGGACGCTTTGTCTTATCTCTGTCTCCGCCGCAGCCGAACACCACGGTAAGACGTCCGCACACTTCCGCTCTCAGGGCAGTCAATGCCGCACGGAGTGAATCGGGAGTATGTGCATAATCGATATACACCGCCGGAATGCTTCCCGTTACCGAATTCGGAAACCGGATCCGGTTCAGCCTTCCTTCCACGCCGCCGAAATCGCTGAGAGAATCCCTGACAATCACAGGATCAATTCCCAGCTCAACCGCAGCGGCAGCACACATCATGGTATTGTAAACCGAGTAAATCCCGGGCATGGGTGCATCTACACGCAGAACCGCGCCGTGGGACAGATAGATATAATGTACATGACCGCCGGACTGACGGATTTTTGCTCCGCGCACATCCATGGTCCCGTCGTTTACGGAACATCGTGTGACCGGCACATCCGGATACATCTCCGGCAGCTTTGCCATCCATTCGTCATCCGCATTGATAACCGCATGACCGGCTCCCAGCATCAGCAGCGCCTTTGAGCGGAAATAATGCTTCATGTCCCGGTGGTAGTCCATGTGTTCCGGCGACAGATTGGTAAACAGAGCCATGTCCGGAACAATCGCCGTCAGCTTTTCCATAGCAAGTGCCTGGGAAGATGCCTCATATATGATGGTGTCGCATCCGGCATCTTTCATCCTCCGGGCCGCCCCGAAGAAATATTCGGGATCCGGTGTGGTCATAGCCCCCGGAAGATCGCTGACCGAGGATCCGCCGTTGTCGCCCATGTCGATGGTTTCATCCTCCGCCATGGTACGAACCGTGGTGACCGCTCCGACTTTCCTTCCGGCTGACCGCAGAATATACCGCAGAATGAAAGCACATGACGTCTTCCCCGCAGTTCCCGTCACCGCGATTTTCGTCATCCCATCCGTTGGTTTTCCGGTAAAGTTATACCAGAGCAGGGATTCCGCCGCTCGGGTGGACGGTGTGAGGATCAGATTGTCGAAGCCGTATACCTCATGTTCCGCCAGAACCGCAGCAGCCCCCCGATCGAGAGCATCGCGGATGAAATTGTGTCCGTCGAAACGGGATCCACGGATCGCCACGAACAGGTTCCCCGGATTGACCCGCCGGGAATCGGAGGCAATACCTGTGAAGTCCAGATCCGGGATCCGGTTCACGGAAATGCCGTCAAAAAGCTGGGATGCGATCATAAATTCCTCCGTGTCATGAATTTGCGTTAAACTTCCTTTGCAAATTCCCACGTTTTCGAATATCCTTCAGCAGTATGTTCTGCAAAAATCTGCACGAGTCCCCGCGAACGATCTGTAAGCCTTACTCTGGGAGTTTCGCCAGAAACTCCGGCTTGAGCCAAACCGTACAGACATCTCGAT
>JAFQWY010000002.1 GCA_017407225.1 Clostridia bacterium
ACATACTGCGTTTCAAAGATTTCTGTGAGTATATCGTCCACCTCATCCACTGTCCATGAACTGCCGTTCCATGCGGTAATCATAGCAGTCAGTTCGTATGGGTTATGCCCGATTTCATCGAGATCGAAAACATACGACTCATATTCATGCTCCGATTCATAGTTGTCGAGATAATTCCGCAGTTCTTCTTCCATTTCAAGATACAGGGTTTCTGCTGACTGCATATCGGCATCTTCGCCCGTATAGACCGCAGAGGAAAGCACGGATGCACCGCCCTGGAGCAGTACCGAGCAGGATGAAATCGCAGTCAACAGGAACAGGAGAAGAATCAGAATTCCGGCGAGGATGAGCAGGATATGCTTGTTTTTTGCTGCGAATTTTTCGATTTTTCTTATGTTTCCTGCTGTTTTGACTGTATTTCCGACGGTTCTGTCGGTGGTGGGGGAATGTCTTGCGGCGGCATATTCCTGTTTGATTGCCCGTTTCTGTTGATATTTGGAGTATGGATTGGACGAATATCCGGGATTCTGTCCGGTATCTCGGTGTGACCGGGTATGGTGGGCAGATTGTACCATCCGTCCGCCGACTTCCGCACCGGTTTCGATTGTATGAGCCGCTTCCACTCCCACGTTGTCCTGTTCGCTTTCATGGATTTCCCGATGTACTGTACCGCCAGCGAGATTTACGGGAATATCCTGTAGTTCATGGGACAGTCTGGATGGAGTTTTCGTTTCCTCAAAAGAAAGCCGTGACGTTTTCTGCCTGTTTCCGATCACGCCGGTTCTCCTGTACGGCAGAGTCCCTTCCCCTTCTTCAATGCGTTATGCACCATATTAACTTTATCTGCAGCTTCTCCGATGAACTTTTCCATGATGTCAAACATATCATAAAGTTTGTCCCCAACGGCAGATTCTTCTTTCTTGGATTCCGCATCCAGTTCGTTGGGCATCGTGACGGGTTCATACCGGTATCCCACCAGTTCCGGCGGAATCAGTTCTGTTTCGATGAGATCAAGCATATCCTCCGGATCATCGCTTTCGAGATACTGTTCAGGAATCCCCCAGCTTTCCCACAGTGCTTCCGCTTCCTTGCCGCAATTTTCAGCGAACATATGGATTTCTTTCGTATACTGACACACCGGCAGTTTCTTTACATCGGCTGTCAGCTTGCGGAGCATCATCAGGAGAAACAGTTTATCGTTGATATGCTTCATATAATCCCCGAAGTGAATGAGATATTCCCGTTCGGGGTCATACGGATCATCGGTTTCCGTGACAGCACCGCATCCCATAGCATAAAGAACATCCCCATAGAACCACGAACGGAATTCGCCGACCGTATCGCTCGTACTGCGATCCATAAGGTATTCCACATCCTCAACGGAAATGAACTTCATCCGGCACATACGGGTCTGTTTGCCGAGTGCGTAATGCTCATACTTTTCCGCATCGGGAAAGTGATAGGCAATCGTACTTTTCGGATCACAGAAGCCGAGCATGGCGGCAACATCTCTGGCGCAGAACAGATACTCTCCGTCTGCTTTGATGGTGCGGAGAATGCCAAATTTGTCATGAATGTACTTTCCGAGAATCTTTTCCATATTCTTAATGTCCTTTCTGTTGTTTGATTTATGTTGAAATGGTTTCCGTCAGGCGGGTGGTCATAATCCGATAGAGTTCCGTATCCTTCGGGAATCTGTCCACAAACGGCAGGATCACCGATCCGTAGAACAGCAGTCCTTCGCCTTCGCCGGAGTGGGTCACATAGGAAAGCTGGTGCGGGGAAATGTTCAGTTTCTGGGCTAAAATCTGACGGTCGCCTGCCGCCTGATTGAGCATATACACATAGTCCGAGTTTTCCATGATGTTCTCGATTTCCTTGGAAGCAAGCAGGTCTTTGACATTCTGCGTGATTCCGGTGGGAATACCGCCCCACTTACGGAATCGCTTCCAGATTTCCACGGTATAGGCGGCGGTCTGTTCCTCTTTCAGAAGGAGGTGCATTTCGTCGATATAGTATCGGGTGGATTTTTTCGCTTCCCGGTTGACGGTCACACGGTTCCACACCGCATCCTGTACGACCAGCATCCCGATTTTCTTGAGCTGTTTGCCAAGTTCTTTGATATCAAAGTTGACAATCCGGTTTTCGATATTGATGTTTGTCCGGTGGTTGAAGACGTTCAGAGAACCTGTAACATAGATTTCCAGAGCCGTTGCGATATACTGCGCTTCTTTTTCTTCCTGCCGCCGCAGTTCGTTGTAGAGGTCTTCCAGAATGGGCATCTTTTCGGGGACAGGATCGGTAAGATATTCCCGGTAAACCATCCGGACACAGCGGTCGATGACGGTTTTCTCGACGGGAAGAAGTCCGTCCTTGCCGCCGACGATCAGTTCGCAGAGGGACAGAATAAAATCGGATTTGAGGGACAGAGGATTTTCGTCGTCTGAGTAGTTCAGATTCAAGTCCATCGGGTTGATATAATCGTCCGAGGTCGGCGAAATCCGGATGATCTGCCCATGCAGACGTTCCACCAGCGCACCGTATTCCGCTTCCGGATCGCAGATGATAATGTCATCGTCCGTGACAAGGTACACGTTGGCAATCTCACGTTTTGCGGAGAAGGATTTCCCCGAACCGGGCGTACCGAGAATCAGACCGTTGGGGTTCTTCAGCAGTTTCCGGTCAACCATTATCAGGTTATTGGACAGGGCGTTCAGACCGCAGTACAGAGCTTCCTTGCCGTTCTGGAACAGTTCCTGTGTGGTAAACGGGACGAAAATTGCCACACTGGATGTGGTCAGACCACGTTGAATTTCGATCTGATTCAGTCCCATCGGCAGACTGCTCATGAGGCCTTCTTCCTGCTGAAAGTCCAGTCGGGTGAGCTGACAGTTATACTTCTGTGCGATGGAACTTGCCTGAAAGATGTTGTTTTCCAGCTTCTGTCTGGTGTCGGCAATATTCAATACCGTGAATGTCAGCAGAAACATTCGCTCATTCCGGGACTGCAAATCCTGCAGGAGCTTTTTCGCTTCTGCTCCGTAAGTTGCAAGGTCGGTCGGAACCAGGTCCATGTCGTAACCGTTCCGGACAGCTTTTTTCTGTTCCTGAATCTTCATGGCATCCAGATCGGTGATCTTCCGCTTGATGGTTTTGATTGCTTTCACCTGATCCACGGACTGGATGTGCATATTGACTACAACGGAACTTTCCATATCGAGAAAGTCTGCCAGCATCCGGTCATTGAGTTCGGGAGCGAGAATCTGTAGAAAGCTGACTGCACCGATTTTATTCCCCAGACCGAATACTTTCCCGTTCCGGAATTCAAAGGAGGATGGAGCAATAAAATCCTTGACGGACAGGCCGGACGGAGCAAGCCAGTCCCATGAAAAAAGGAACGGTTCGGGAGTATCAATATGAAGCATATCGTGCATCAGCCGCAGACGTTCCATGCCGTTCAGCGGTTCTGCTGTGACGCTGAGCCGCTTGAAGTTGTTCAGAATATCCGTTTCGATGCGTTCCAGTCTCGGCTTGGCGTTTTTCAGTCCTTCCGATTCGATCCCGAAGGTGAGATACTTTGTCTTGACCAGTCCGTTGTTGCCTTTGGCAAGCTGATTCCGCAGCATTTCGGTATATTCTTCACGGATGCTGTCGTCCTCGTCATTCCGTAAAGGAATGGATATCTGTTCACTGTAGGTATCCTTGTTTGCCGCCATGTTTACGAAGGAAATCTGGAACCGGATGGAACTGTCAAAGTAGTTGAGAAAATCACACCATCCGTCAAAGATGGCGGTTTTGTCCTCGTTCTGGTTCAGCAGATAGTTGATATCATGGAATTGCATGGTTTTTGTGTAATAAGTGTCTGTTACCCTGCAAATACCGTCCGGGAACATCCGCTGAAACGGAATGCTGTCCTGTGCGGACATTTGCTTACCGTTTGTGTTTTTCGCCTTTGCGATTGCCTGTTCAATCTTTTGTCTTTCGGCTTTTGTCAGTTTTTTCACTGGTTTTGCCGTTGACAATCCTGTAAACCTCCTTGTCGAGTTTATCCTGCTGTTCGATGACAGAGTAAAAATTGTTGGTTCGGTACGGTCGTTGTTTCGGTCTGACCACACTCACCTGAATGATATTGTGCAGAATTTTCTCCAGCGGCTGACCGTTCTTTTCATACATAGCAAGCAGAAAAAACGGCAGCATGACAACGATCATACAGATAGCCGCCGCACTGGTGGCGATGTTTTCTTTGAGGAAAAAGAAAAGCGGTACACCGAGAAGGGCACCGCTGCCGAAGCAGATGAGCTGACGTTTGGTCAGATTGAGAAACACTTTGGTTTTTACGTTGTTTAAATCCTTGGGTACAGGGACGTATGCCAATTTCTGTTCTCACCTCCGGTTAGTGGGCATTGAAGATTGCTTTCGACAGACTGCCCGTCTTGAACAGGCAGAAGCACAGCAGCACCGTATAGCCCACGCAGGTCCAGATGGCATACAGAATATCGTCCGTCAGCGTGATATTCTGCACCAGTGCCGCGTAGATTGCCACACAGACCACGATCAGGAATGCCTGAAATCCGAGGGCAAACAGACTTCGCAGGTAGTTCTGACCCATACCGCCCCATTCACGGTTGGTCATGGTTGCCATCGGGATGGGAGCGATGCTGGTTACGATATACACTTCAATCATTCTGCCGTAAACAATCACGAAAATGCAGGCGGACAGAATCCACATGGCGATGCCGACAAAGGCGGTCTGCATCCAGATTCCGAACAGTTCGCCGACCTCCATTTCCATAAGCCTTGCTTCCAGATCGGCTGTGACTGACGATATATCCAGCGGTGCTGTCGAGGAGATCACTCCCGCAGAACGTCTGACGACTTCCTGTGCCACATCGAACACACCCATCACGATGTTCCATGTATTCGTGACAATCAGCACGGCGCAGGCGGTTTTGAATATCCATTTGAAGAACATCCATGTATCCACATCGTGCATACTGTTTTTATCCGCAACCATCTGGAGCAGCTCCAGTGTCATTACAAAAGCAAGAATCACACCGGCAATCGGCAGAATCACTGTTTCGGACAGGTTTCTTACCATGTTATACACGCCTGTGTTCCACGCGGATGGTGTAGTACCGACCTGTGCGGAAATATCTCCGACCTGTTCGTTGACATAATCAAACATACCGGAGAGGTTTGAAATGATGCCTTCCGCAAGGATTCGCTGTAAGCCGTTCATGATGGATTCCCATATCGCGTCCATTTAGTTTCCCCCTTTCATGGGAGCCGTCCGAATGAACGAAACAGCTCCCGTGGGTGTGGATTTCATGGGGATCATCAGCCGAACAGACCGGAAAGCAGGGGAATGAGGGTGATGCCAATGAGGGCTACCCCGCCGCCGGCCATCAGCTGTTTCATACCCTGAGACTTCGCACCAGGGTTGTCATTCCCATATCCTTCCAGAAGGTTAATCACGCCCCATACGCCGAGACCGGCACCGAGGGCAACCACAAGGGTCTGAAGGGTTTCAACCGCACTGTTGAAAAATTCCATTTACAAAAAATCAGTCGGGCAGATTTGCGTTTCCGCAGACCACCGGTTCTGCCGGACTGCCTCCTTTCAAAATTTTGTGTAAGTTCATTTTGAAAGTGGTCATTTTGTTCTGGGTGTTCTGGATGTCTGCGGTTGTCTTAGTTGTTTTCTTCGTCTACATCTACTTCATAGGTTTCGTATACCTCCTCCGGTTTCGGTTTCAGTCGGGTGGACAGATATTTCTCTATATTGAACTTGTTTTTCGGATTTGCATCCGAGAGATACCGGTAGTTTTTATGTTTGGTGATGTCGAACTTATCTGATTTGAACGGACGGACACCACGGAGCTGTAAGATACACTTGCCGCCGTCAAGGACGGACAGTTCGTCCACAGAAGCGAGTTCGTGACCGAGCTTCTGGAAATTCTGCGAATGGGAAGTCTCCCGTCCCCGGCTTTCTCCCGTGTTCGCTATGTCAATCGTTTCTTTTCCGAGTGCCGTTGACAATTCTTTCAGAGTGGTCGGCTCGGAACCGCCGAGAAACAAGCGGGAGTCCATGTTCCCGATGATGGTATCGGCATTGTCGCGGTATAGAGCTTTTAGCTGAGATTGTGCCTGCAATACCAGACAGCAGGAGATTTCCCGGCTTCGGATGGTCGCAACCAGCTTTTCCAGATTCGGAATCTGTCCGATATTCGCCGCTTCGTCGATCAGACACCGGACATGAACTGGTAGTCTGCCATCGTATACATCATCCGCTTTTTCACAGAGAAGATTGAAAAGCTGGGTGTAGATCATGGAAATCAGGAAATTGAACGTGCTGTCAGTGTCGCTCATGATAAGAAACAATGCTGTTTTCTGATACGATTCGTCGTCCTTGTTTTCGGGATGCAGATAAATCTTGTCTCCCAATGTATCCAGTTCCAGTTCGTCATACATGGTGATCTCCCGCACTTCCGCAATATCGAAGGGAGCCAGTCTCGCACCGCAGCTTACCAAAATCGACTTGGCGGTCTTGCCGGCACTTAGCTTGAATTTTTTATACTGTCGGACTGCGAAGTGGTTCGGGTCTTCTTTTTCAAGATTTTCAAAGAGAATATCTACGTTGTTCTGGAAGGTCTCGTCATCCTCACGGACTTC
>JAFQWY010000208.1 GCA_017407225.1 Clostridia bacterium
CACCGAGAAGCAGACACAGTTCACGTGGATTGTCCGGATGCTCTGTAACCCGCTTTTCCTGTTCGGCAATAAACTCATCATGCCTGCCGATATCATCCAGAAGTCCGCCATGGCAGGCTCTTGCACGGTAGTAGGAGTGGGGATCCTCTGACGGATCGTCAGCTTTAGCTTTCTCGTACCATTCCAGTGCTGTATCCCGGCACAACTCGAACATGAAATGATGAATGATCGCATAATTCCACTTGTCACCGGTGGACAGCTCGCCTTCCTTAATCAGCTTCATGTACTCCGCACGGCAGCGCATAAAATCCTCGGGATCCCGGGTCTTTTCGTACACGGACGTGAGCCGGTCGGCATAATTCCGGTAAACCGGAGAATTTTTCTTGTAAAAATCGTCCACAACCACGCCGTAAAGCTGTGCAATCTCGGGCAGCATCATCACATCGGGCAGGGTGGTACCGCACTCCCACCGGGACACGGTCTGGGAATTCACGCCGAGAGCCTGTGCCGCCTGCTCCTGCGTCAGATTTTTGTGCATCCGGAACCGTTTCAGATTCTCGGAAAATACAGTGGTATTCATAGTTTTCTCCTGTAAATAGTATTTCGCAGCTGCTGACTGTATTATAGCACCGTTTCCATCCGCCCACAAGGTCTTGATTTGTGATGAAACTCTCGAAATCTGCGCAGTCGGGCATGAAAAAATCCCGCATCCGGAGAGGACACGGGACTTTGAGGTTCAGTTTATGCGATCACTTATGCCTTTGCCTTGAGGTGTTCCAGAGCTGCATCTGCTGCGGAAGCCGCGTCGGTGGTGTAGCAGTCCGCGCCGATCTTGTCGCAGAATTCCTGAGTGATGGGTGCGCCGCCTACCATGATCCATACCTTGTCACGGATGCCGGCAGCTTCGCTCTGCTTAACAACCGCTTCCATTTCACCCATGGTGGTAGTGAGAAGTGCGGAGCAAACAATCAGGTCAGCATTGTTTTCCTGTGCCTGAGCAACGAACTGTTCAGCGGATACGTCAACGCCAAGGTCGATTACGTTGATGCCCTTGCCTTCCAGCATCATCTTGACCAGGTTCTTGCCGATGTCGTGGAGGTCGCCCTTAACGGTGCCGATGACTGCGGTACCTGCGCCGCCCATTTCGCCGGTCTGCATATGGGGCTTGAGCAGTTCTACGCCTGCCTTCATAGCACGTGCAGCAATGAGAACCTCGGGAACATAAACTTCGTTGTTCTTGAACTTGTCACCGATTACGTTCATGCCGGGAAGAAGACCCTGTTCCAGAATCTCCTTGGGAGCAACACCGTTTTCCAGAGCTTCGGTTACGAGAGTTTTTACGATCTTGACCTTACCGGTTTCGACCATCTTATTGAGTTCGGAGAAATCCATTTTGTCAGGCTCCTTTGTATGTAGTTAAGTTTATGGTTAATTCATTATAGCAGAAATTTCCGGATCAGTCAAGAGGATTTTGTGACTTTAACCGGATCAGAAGGATTTGTCAGTTTCCCGCAGGATCGGTCAATTTTCGGTATTTCCTGCACAGGAAAAAACAATTCCAGAAATTCTTTCCCTTGACTTTGCATCATGGGTATGGTAAACTGAATCCAACAAAATCCACTGCAAGCGGAGGTGACTGCCATGATAAACAAAAAAATCGGGTACGAGCCGCCGTCCGTTCTGCTGTAATCATACAGAAATCAACGCATCCGTATCCGCGGGTGTGTTTTTTTATTGCAGTTTCGTGTGGGGATTCACTTCACTTGAGACCGTCCGAATACCACCCCACACCTGAGAATTTCCCTTACGGAAAATTCTCCAAGGTATTTCCCACAAAAATTTTGTAAGGAGTGATGCTCAATGAAACGACTGAAAAATATCTTCCGCACCATGGAAAAGGAAACGGAAACTTACCCGAACCTCTATGCCGCGCCCATTGTGATTGTTCCGCCGTTCGGAGAACCGTACAGGGATCACGATACCACATTCTACAGCAACCAGATCGGATTCACCGTGGAGCCGTCCCACAAGCTGGCGCAGGACTGTCCCTGTTTTGTCATCAGTATCCCGTTCGATCTGCTGCTCCCCGATGAATTTCCCGATGCAAAGAAGTTCACGGAGCTTCCGGACAATCCCGCACTGAAATATTCCCCCTACGGATTTCCCGTCACGCTCCGGTCAGTTCTGGAAGCGGCGGCGGCGGATTTCTGTCTCCGTGCGTTCATTCCCTATCTGGAGGCTCTCAACGAAGGGCTGTACAACCGGAGCCGTCCCGACCGGGAAAACGGAAAATTCTACATTCATCACCCCGGCGGTGAAATTCTGATCCGCAATACCGCATATTTTGCCATGTGTCCCCAGCGGGATTACGAATACCTCAGCGGAAACTCCGTGCAGATTCTGGATGACGGTGTCCATCGTCCATTAAAGATGTGTCTTTGCCTGCGGATTCAGGTACAGCTTCCGGCAGGCAAACTGAAGCGCGCCATGACCATGCTGACCGCAGATCTTCCGGAAGCGGTGGATCTGTTCGCGGTGGAGCTGAACCGGAAAAAGCTGTCTGAAGCACTGGAAAATGCAGAAAAACAGTTTTTAATCCGTGCTTTTCTGGAAAACAGTCCATACGCCGCATTCGTGGCAAACGGAAGCATCCTGCCGCGGGGCAAGGGCGGCGTGATTCCCATGACCGGCGCGCTTCCCTTCACCTCCACGCAGGAAGATGAAATTGAAATTGCCGGGATCCGGGGCATGGGCATCCGCCGGGGCGTTACCGTCATCACGGGCGGCGGATATTCGGGCAAATCCACACTTCTGGATGCCATCGCCGCAGGAATCTACGATCACTGCATCGGTGACGGGCGTGAATTTGTCATCACCGATGCATCCGCCGTCAGCATAGCGGCAGAAGACGGTCGGGCTGTACGGTCAGTGAATATTTCCCCATTCATCAAAGAGCTTCCGTCGGGAGATACCGCATCCTTCACTACCGATCACGCTTCCGGCTCCACATCCCAGGCCGCCAACATCATGGAAGCCCTGGACAGCGGTGCAAAGCTCCTTCTCATCGATGAGGACAGAAGCGCCACCAATTTCATGATACGCGACAGCAAAATGAAGGCGCTGATCCGACGGGAACCCATTACCCCTTTCACCGACCGGGTACGGGAGCTGGCTGACAACGGAATCTCAACCATCCTCGTCATCGGCGGAAGCGGTGAGTATCTGGGTGTGGCGGATCGGGTGTACCTCATGGACGAATACCGCATTTCCGATGTGACCGCTTCTGCCGGGGAAATCTGGCGCGCATCCGACAGTGAAATCACGCCCCCTCCTGCCGCAGATTGGCATCAGACCAGACGATGCACCGCCGACGGCTTCACCAGCTATCCGGAGGGCAGTCACACGGAACGGCTTGAGGTTTCCGACATCGGTGCGCTCATCATAGGGGACGAGAAAATCGACATCCGCGGGCTGTATAACACAGTTTCTCAGGCCCAGCAGAACGGTATCGCCCTCATTCTGCGGTATGCCATGATCTCACGCAAGCCGGGAACCATGACACTGGACAGCGAGCTTCTCCGGGTATACAATCTGATCCGCCGCGAAGGGGTTCATGAGGTGTTTTCCGCTTTCTTCACCACAATCTCCATGCCAATCGATCTGCCCAGGCGGTGTGAAGTCAAAGCAGTTATCAGCCGGATGCGGCATCTTGGATGGAAATAGTCAGGTATATTCCAGAATACCCATGGTCTGATTCCGCTCAAACTCCAGAATATCCTGACACAGCTTCACTGCATCCTCATCTGCGGAGGTCAGCTTATGCAGTTTTCCGGTCAGTTCCGTCAGCCCGGTCATGGTTCCCTTTCCGATCATGGCGGCAATATGTCTGTCCGAAGAATCCGCTGCCGTATTCATGGCAATTCCCATTTTGGTCATGGCTCTCTTCATCACGGACGAATCCTTGGGCGTCACATTCCGCTGCGCCAGCATTTTTTCCGTCTTTCCGGTGAATGTCCCGTACTGTTCCAGCTGATTCGTCACATTGGCAAGCATTTCTCTTCCGTTGATTTTCGGAACAATCATGGACAGTGTCTCGCTTCCCATTGTCACATTCCGATGCATTTCACTGAGCAGTTCCACGGTCACATGGTTTGCTCTGTTGGTATTTCCGGTTTGCTGATTCATCTGATTCACCCCATCCTGATTTATTTGCGGTGTATCCGCAGAATCATTCTGCCCGAAATTCAATAAACTATGCAAAACGCCGCTCAGTCAGGAGAAACTCCCGGCCGGGCGGCGAATTTTTCATTTGTTATCCCTGCCGATTCTGAAAAAACGTCTCAGAAACGGCGCTGCAATCTTCGGACTTTTCCAGATGACAACTTTCATGGCAGAACCTCCGTTACGTTTTCAGTTTATGCACAGAAAAGGATTTCGGTTCATACAGAAAGCTTCCAGGCAAACTCCTTCCGACTGCTATTTCCGGAACCTGCCGTCATCTGTTTCGATCATATCCGCAAGCATCCGGGAAAGGAGCCGGTTTGCTGCGGAATAATCTTCTTTTTCCACCAGCTTTTCCAGAGAATCGTCGTTATACACGATTCTTGTAAACCACAGCGAATGATAGAGCGTGTAAATCAGCCATGCCGCATCCGCTTCTTCGCTGCTCAGTTTTCTGACCGAAAGATAACCGCTCAGAAATGCAGGAAAAAACTCTTCCCGGCAGTGAGGAGCCGCTCCTTCCGGAAGATCCATTTCATAAGCAGTCAGAAGCCCTTCCATCACAAGATCGGAAACCAGAACCTCATCTCCGGCGTTGTTATAATCAAAAACAATCAGTCCGTCCGGAGCATCGGTGAGATTATTGATGGAGATATCCCCCTGCACCGCTGCTTTCGGGAGCCTGTCCCAGACTTCGCGGATCCCGTTCAGCTTTTCGTCGTGAAGCACGCAGATCTGCCGGACAACTGCCTGATCCAGATACTCGTTTTGGCAGAGTTTACAGAACTGCTCAAATGCATCAACATCATTCCACCCTGCCGCGGAAAACAGAGTTCCACAGCCGATTTCACACTGGTTTTTGAATGAAAGAACGTGCATACGCGCCATCAGTTCACCGATCCGGTACGAAAGTCCGGTGTTGATTTCCGTGATTTCCTCACCACACCAGTCTTCCGCAGTGACATGGCACGGAATTCCTTCGAAAACCAGTTCGCCGCAGTATCCTCTGCCTGTCCGGTATCGATGGGGTGTACGGATTCCGTTATTCCGCATGAACGCGGAAAACTCGCTCTGCTTCTCGATTTTTCCGCGTTCTTTTACCGGATCGTCATCTTCCCGGAGGATTTTGACAACAATCCGTCTGCCGCTTTCCAGACGCACGGAGAAGATCACCTTAAGGAGCTGCTCCCCGTCGCTGCTGTGCCAGTTGATATATTCCGTCAGCTCTCCGAAAGCTGTTTCAAGTCCGAACATCGCAAGAACGGACCGGATCATCTCTTCCGGAAGATTCAGTTTCTTTTCCATTTTGTTGTGTTACTCTGAATGATTTACCGTTTGCTCATGACCAGAATCGCCGAGCCCTGCACTGTGACTGCCGCATACTCACCGACGACTTCGTTGCTGACCGCGTAGGGTCTGTGGCGGATCAGCTGTGCGCGGTTCAGAGGATACTTGCATCCGGTCTGTGTGACAATACAGGAATCCAGAGCGAAAACGGAGAAATACCCTCCGTCATTCGGCACCGTAACGGTTTCATCCATGATGACCTGCACGGTATTCTCACCGTCAGTCAGCTTCACGCGGATTCCCTGGCGTCTCAGATCCTCCAGATAGAACATATTGGAAATGGAGTGATCGATTCTTCCGCCCGTACCGCCGACAATCGTGATATAGGAACATCCGTTATCCCGGGCATACTCGCAGGCAAGCATGGTATCCGTTACATCTTTTTCGCAGGGAACTCTGAGCGTTTTCATCTGTGGAGGCAGTGTTTCGCAGTAGGAGTCAAAGTCTCCCATGGTGATGTCCGGATTGATTCCCAGCTTCTGTGCTGTGGCGTAACCGCTGTCCGCCGCGATGATCAGATCCACCGACACGGGGAGCATTTTCTTCACCCGTTCCGTATTGCAGTAACCGCCTGTAATTACCAGTGCCGTCATCGTCTTTTCCATTCCGGTACACTCCTTTGTTCCTCAAAAATCCGTATGTAGCTTTCGTGCCGGGATGCCGCAGCCCGTCCGTCTTTGATCTTTTCAAGGACAGCGCATCCTTCTTCCTTCAGATGGGTGCATTTTGTGTACCTGCACTCGCCCAGACATTCCGCAAATTCCCGGAAGCTGCCTGCCAGCTCATCATAGGGAAAGAAATCGAACCGGGTGAAGTCCAGCATGGAGAATCCGGGGGTATCCGCAAGCCAGAAAATCCCCTCTCCCACCGGTACCGGATACAGCTCAACGTGCCGGGTCGTATGGCGTCCCCGCTCGGTCTTCCGGCTGACCACGCCCGTTTTCAGCTGAAGATCGGGAAACAGCGCTGTCATGAGGGTGGACTTTCCCGCACCGGACACACCTGCGAAGGCACCGCTGACAAACCGGTTTTCATCGGCGGACACCTGTGCGATATAGTCACGCAGTGCATCCACGCCGTCACCGGTTTCACAGCTCACCCGGAATACGCGGTATCCTGCCTTATCGTAAATTCCGGCATATTCCAGACTTTTTTCCGGATTCAGGTCGGTTTTATTAATGACCACAACCGTTTCTATGCCGGCGTTCTCGGCAATTACAGTCAGCTTGTCCGCAGTCAGCAGATCCGGTTCCGGCGCCGCACAGGGAATGACCGCAAACAGATAGTCCAGATTGGCTACCGGAGGACGGATCAGCACATTCTTTCTGTCATCGATTCCGTCAATCACCCAGTTGACTTCCACGCCGTTTTTCTTCTGTTTTCTGATTTCCCGCGCCACATCATCGGGAACAGCGGTATCATCCGCCCCGGAAACATGGGAAATTATCACTTCATCCCCTACCGTAGGCGTAATCTGTTCCTTCCGGAATACACCTCTCGCACGGCAGAGTTTTTCTTCGGTTGGATTTTCCGAGGTTCTGACGCCGTAAAGTCCGCCGACACCCCGGGTAATAATTCCGTGAATAGTTTTGTTTTCCAATGAATACCTCATTCATGTTCGGATATGCCGGAACCATGTTTTCACACGCTCCCAGTGTTTTTTAACGGATCCGCCGGACGTATTCAGCTTCAGTCCGGCAAGACGGGCAATCTCCTCCGCAATTTCATCAACGGATCGGTTGTCCGTGCAAATGATCCCTTCGGTGATATCCGTGTCAAAAGCAGCCAGGCATCTCTCAATCCCGTCAACAGCAAACTGCTCCCTTGACAGGATTCCCATAGACCGCTTTTTCAACCGTTTCAGCAGAGTATCCCGATTCGCATACAGGACGAAATGACGGACATCCGCACCGTTCCGTCTCAGTTCTCCGATAATCTCGTCCCAGTAATCCGGATTCACCAATGTCATGGGCACAATCACCACCCCGGGACAGCGTTCCGCAAGCATTTCCAGCATCTTTCTGTTGGTTTCCCGCCAGAGAGGAATATCCTGAAAATCCTGTTCTCTGTATTTTTCCGGAATATTCTCAAACAGACAGAAGCCGAATGATTCGGGATCGAATACGAGCGAATCTGGCAGACGACGGTTCAGCTCATATGCTGCCGTTGTCTTGCCGGAACCGAACGCGCCGTTCAGCCAGAGAATCATAGGGCTTCCTCCTGTCTATTCTGCTGTGTGTGACAGTTTTACTCTTCCTCAAAGAAGAATCCGTCAAACCATTCATCAAACAAATCGCTGCCGGAGTCTTCGGTTTCCTGGGTTTCCTCAGTCTCCGTTTCCGGAGGATCTGTTTCTGCAGGACCGGTTTCCGCGGGTCTGGTTTCCGCAGGTTTTGTCTCAGCCGGCTGGGTCTGGGGTGCCTTCATATCATCCTCGGTAGGAATTGTCTTGCCGTCTCCTGCATAAGAGGGGCCGCCGCTGACTTCAAAATCCACTTCCGTGAACTGGGGCACTTCATACCATGCCTTTTCACTCTGGGAAATCACCAGACCTGCTGCCGAATCGGACTTCACATAGGTTACATCCCCAACGCTGAGGTTGGTTTCCAGGAGACGGATCAGGGCCTGTGCTTCACTGATTCCCACGCAGTCGGGCACCATCACCTTTACGGAATCGCTTCCCTGGCTTACATAGATGGTCACATAATCGTCTTCCCTGACCGTAGCACCGGCTTCCGGTTCGGTACGGATCACATGGCCGATTTCATACACATCGCTTGCCACATACTCTTTGGTGACTTTCAGTCCCATCTTCCGCAGTTCCGTTTCCACGCTGCGGTAGTCCCGGACAGAATAATCTTCCAGAACCATGGTTTTGGGACCAAGGCTGACCTTCAGTGTAATCTCACACAGCTGCTCACCGGGAAGAACCTTTCGGGATTCTCCGGAAGCCGGTTCCTGTGAAATGATCTTGCCCTTCGCCACCGTATCATGATATACATATTCAATATTCGGCAGATAAACCTTACTTTCCTTGAACCAGCTGTCCAGATCGTCCGTATAGGTAGCATCCACGAAATTATGAACCTCGAGCGTTTCATAATCATTCATGGTACTGTTGAAGAACAGCTTATTGAGCATATAGTATCCGGAAATGCCTGCCGTTATCATGAATGCAAGCGTAACGCCCATGATAATGGGAAACATGGATTTGCTGGTACGTTTTCGGGGTCGCTTTGCCGCCTGTTCGCGGGCCTGCTCACGGGCCTGTTCACGGGCTTTCAGCTTCTGCTGTTTGGTATTTTCTCTGAAAATAATCTTGGGATTTTCCCGCAGCTTCAGCAGATGGGAGAGCATTTCCTCAGCACTCTGGTATCTGGCTGCCGGATCCTTTTCCATGGCGCGCATGATGATCTGCTCCAGCCCAACGGGAATATGGGGATTGATCTCCCGGGGCGGTGCAGGTGTTTCATTGACCTGCATCAGGGCTACAGACACGGGAGAATCCCCTGTAAACGGCAGCTGACCTGTTGCCATCTCATACATCATGGCACCCAGGGAATACAGGTCGCTGCGGGCATCAATTTCGGTGCCGCTTGCCTGTTCGGGGCTGATGTAATACACAGTGCCGATGGCTTTATCGGTCATGGTTACGGTGTCAGCGTTGGGAAGCTTGGCAATGCCGAAGTCCATGACCTTGATGATGCCGTTCTTCAGCAGCATGATGTTCTGGGGTTTGATATCCCGATGGATGATGCCCTTTTTATGAGCATGATCCATGGCACGGAGAATCTGTGTGGTGTAGCTGATAATCTCGCGGAGATTGAGAACCTCCCGGTGCTGCATATAATTCTTCAGCGTAATCCCTTCCACATACTCCATGATGATATACTTGATGGTTCCCCGTACGGATACATCATAGATATTCACAATGTTCTGGTGGGAAAGCATCGCAACGGCACGGAATTCGTTCCCGAAGCGCTTGACCGACTGCTCGTCTGCGGAAATCTCATCTTTGAGAATCTTCACCGCAACATGACACCGCATCAGAAGGTCGGTGGCTTTGAAAACGATCGCCATACCGCCTACGCCGATGACCCGCTCGATCCGGTAACGGTTATCGAACACGAGCCCGACGTACTTTTCATACAATTCCATCATATAATATTAACTCCGGTGGACTCCGCGCTTACATGGACAGCACAACAGCGGTGATATTGTCGGTACCGCCGCGGCTGTTCGCGCAGTTGATAAGGGATTCACATGCATTCTGGATATCTCCGGACACACTCACCTGATCCACGATATCCCGGATCTCGGCAGGTTCCACATGGTTGGTCAGACCGTCGGAACAAAGAACCGCGTAAGAACCCGGCGTCACTTCGTAAGTAAACAGATCGGGGTCCACGGTTTTTCCGATTCCGATGCAGCGGGTGATCTGATTCTTCCGTCCGGATCTCCTGGCCTCTTCCGGGGTCATGGCACCGTTGTCAATCATGTACTGTACCCAGGAATGATCATGGGTCACCTGCTCGATGAATCCGTCGCTGACCGCATAGAGACGGCTGTCCCCCACATTCACGATATAAGCATGTTCACCGGATATGATGCAGCCCACAAGCGTGGTTCCCATCCCGGCCAGAGAGGAATTGCTCTGTGCAAGACGGTATACGGAGCGGTTGGCTTCGGTTGCGGCTGCGGAGAGAAGATCCAGAAGGTCTTCTTTCGACATACCGAAAAACGCCGGATGTTCATGTTCCGCTTCATCCAGACAGTCGGCAAAAGAATTGATCGCCACGGAGCTTGCCGTACTTCCGCCGTTGGCACCGCCCATACCGTCGCACACAACGGCGAACAGGACGTCTCCCGCATACCGTTTGACGATGAAGTTATCCTGATTTTCCTCGCGCCGCCGGCCTACATCAGTTTTACCATAAAATAACATAGTATCGGTACTCCCAATTGAATTGTTGATGTCAGGTTTTCTTTATTATAACGCATTTCTGCGGAAATTTCTGCTGTCACGCATCATTTTAATGCAAATTTAATCTTACTTGATAAGACGTCTCAGCGCTCAGTTTTGTTCCGCCGGATTTTCTCTTTCCGCCAGTTTTTTCAGTCTCAGCTGACCGCAGGAGGCATCAATATCGCTGCCCAGCTTCCGTCTGACGGTTGCGTTGACGCCGTTTTTGTCAAGCTCCGCCGCAAATTCACGTGCTCTCTGCCGTGCGGGGGTTTTCAGACCCGTTTCCTTCACCTCATTGAGCAGGATCAGGTTCACATGTGTTGGTGCTCTCATGCCCTGACGGATCACCTTCGCCAGCTGAACGGCATCTTCTTTGGAGTCGTTCTTACCGGCAATGAGGGTATATTCAAAGGATACTCTCCGTCCGGTTTTCTCGAAATACTTCCGGCAGGCTTCCAGCAGCTGAGCAATTTTATACTTGCGGTTGACGGGCATCAGCTCGTCCCGGATCCGGTCATCCCACGCGTGAAGGGATACGGACAGGGTCACAGGCAGTCCTTCTTCCGCCAGATTGTAAATCTTCGGAACCAGACCGCAGGTAGACAGAGAGATGTGGCGCAGACCGATTCCCATTCCCTTTTCGTGGGATACCAGCTTCAGAAAGCGGATCACGTTGTCGTAATTGTCAAGGGGTTCGCCGATTCCCATCATTACGATGCCGTCTACCCGTTCCCCGGAGTCATGAGCAGCCTTGGCCGCCTGACCGAGAATCTCCGACGGGGTCAGATTGCGGACTCTTCCGTTGAGGGTGGAGGCGCAGAACTTGCATCCCATGGCGCATCCCGCCTGAGAGGAAACACACAGGGTATTGCCGTGTTCGTACTTCATCAGCACGGACTCCACACATTCCCCGTCGACGAGGGAAAACAGATATTTCACCGTTCCGTCGATCTTCGAGACAAATTTTTCTTCAATCTTCGGCAGACGGTATTCCGCACACTCCTTCAGCTTGTCCCGGAAGGACTTGGGCAGATTGGTCATTTCGTCGATTTCCGCGCCTTTTGCCATCCAGGTAAACAGCTGCTCCGCGCGGTAGGGCTTTTCACCGATGGAGCGGACAAATTCCGCCAGCTCCTCCGGCATCATGGACATGATATCCGGTCTTTGTTCCATGTCGGTTCCTTTATATCAGTGGATTCGATTATTTTCTTCTCATTTTTGCACCGAAGAAGCCGTCGCATCCGTCCCGGTGAGGCAGGAAGGTACGCATTCCGCCGGGCAGATAAGTGTCGTCTTCCAGGAAAAAATCGGGGTGTTCCGTCAGGAATTTCTCCACAACCTCTTCGTTTTCTTCCCGGTTCACGGTACAGGTGGAATACACCAGCACACCGCCGGGCTTCACATAGGAAGATGCGCCGCAGAGGATCCCGTACTGGATCTCAGGCAGTCTCTTCACGTCCTCCAGATCCTTGTAGCGGATGTCGGGCTTTTTGGCAATCACGCCCAGACCCGAGCAGGGAGCGTCACACAGCACGCGGTCCGCCTTTCCCGCAAGGAATTCGTCAGGCTTCCGGGCATCCCGGGCTTCGGTGCGGATCACGGTGATTCCCAGAGTCTTCGCGCCCTTCTCGATGAGGGACAGCTTGTTTTTGTGCAGGTCGTACGAATATACGGTGCCTTCATTGTGCATATCCATGACAATGGAAAAGCTCTTTCCGCCGGGGCAGGCACAGGTATCTACAATCACTTCACCGGGCTGTGCACCCAATGCCGCAGAGACAATCCGGGAGGCTTCATCCTGCACGAACCAGTCCCCGTCAGCAAGCCCCGCCTTCACACAGTCATCCAGCGATTCGGTGAGAACGATATCCGGCGCAATTGCGGATAAGGTGCCGCCGCATTTTGCTGCCGCTTCTTCCGCCGTCATTCTCAGCCGGTTGACTCTCAGAGCCACATGGGGTTCTCTGTTCATGGCAGTGAGGAATTCCTCGGTTTCCGCACGGCTGATTCCGCAGGATTCCTCAAAGAACCGTACGGTTTCGGCAGGAACGGAGTATTTTACTTCGCAATACCGGTAAAAATCGGTTTCGGGCGGCAGATCATATGCCTTTGCCGCTCTGAGGAAGGTTCTCAGCACCGCATTTACATAGCCCACCCTGGACTTCTGTACCAACGCTGCCGTTTCGGACACCGCCGCATGATCGGGCACCCGATCCATCCACAGAAGCTGGTACAGCCCCATCCGCAGTGCATTCAGCACATCGGGATCCAGATCCTCCGGGGCTATGCGGGAATACTTTGCAATCACATGGTCCAGTGTCAGTTTTTTCTCAATCACGCCGTAGACCAGCCGGGTGTAAAGTCCCCGGTCGGCGGCAGTCATATCACTTCTGCCGATGGCTGAGTTGATTTCCAGATTGGAGTACCGTCCGTCGCGCTCCGTTGCGATGAGGGAATCCAGTGCGGCACGGCGGGGATTTGTGGTTTTATTGTTCATCATCCATCATTCCCTTTGATTTTTCAGTCACGCCTGGAGCGGTTTGCAATGGAGAGCAGGCGGAGGAAGTTGCCGAGAGCCGTTGCAAGGGCCGCTACATAGGTCATAGCTGCCGCTGTCAGCACTTTTTTTGCCGCGTCCAGTCCTTCCGCCGACATTCCGGAGGATTGCAGTGCTTCCACGGCACGTCGGCTTGCGTTGAATTCCACGGGAAGCGTCACCAGCTGGAACACAACAACCGCACCGAACAGGAATACACCGATGGTCGCCAGAGTTTCAAATGACAGCATCACGCCCAGCAGAACCAGCGGCCAAGAAATGGTGGCACCCAGATTGGTCAGCGGAATGATGGATGCCCGCAGTTTCATGGGGGAGTACCCCACCGCATACTGGACGGCGTGTCCCGCTTCGTGAGCCGCAACGCCCACAGCAGCCGCCGACCGCACATCATACACCGTATCGGACAGGCGGATGATATTGTCTTTCGGATCAAAATGGTCGGTCATATCCCCGGCAATTCTGCCGATCTGAACATGACTCAGACCATTGGCATCCAGAATCAGCCGTGCGGCGTCATAGCCGGTCATACCTCTGTCGGATGCAACCCTGGTGTACTTTGCAAAGGTGGATTTCACATTGTAGGACGCCCACAGGGAGAAAATCAGTGCGGGCAAAACGTAAACCAGATACGTCCAGTCAATTCCGTAATAATATCCGCCGGGCATTGTGTTCTCCTTTGTTAGTATGCGAGAATGTCTCCCGCGTTCAGTTTTCTTCCACGGATGAAATCTGCGGCGCTCATCCGTTTCTTTCCTTCGGGAACCACGGAGGTTACGGCAATCCTGCCGCCTCCGCAGGCGATGACGATTCTGCCCTCGCCGTTGGTGTCAAGCTCCAGAACCGTACCGGCAGGAGCATCGCATTCCCCATCGATCACGGAAGATGCACACAGCTTCAGCAGCTTGCCGTCGGGAGTTTTGGTCATGGCATAGGGCATGGGAGACAGACCTCGGATGAAGTTGAACATCTCACGGGGAGATTTGTTGAAGTCCGCGATGCAGTCTTCCTTCTCGATTTTCTTTGCGTAAGTGGAGCCTTCCTCGGGCTGAGGAGTGCGTGTAATGGTGCCTGCAAGAGTGGCATCAATGACATCGCACATCGCCTTACCGGCCAGCACTGCCAGCTTGTCATGGACGGTTTCAAAATTGTCTTCTTCGGTGATTTCGCAGGTGTGGATCAGGATCATGTCGCCGGTGTCAATGCCGTCATCCATGTACATGGCGGTGATGCCGGTCTCCTTCTCCCCTTCCATGATGGCACGCTGAATGGGTGCGGCGCCGCGGAATTTGGGCAGAACGGAACCATGGGCACAGATGCAGCCGTATTTGGGATATTCCAGAATATAGGGGGGCAGAATCTTGCCGAACGCCGCCACGATGATCATCTCGGGCTGAATTTCGTCCAGAACTTCCTGAAATGATCCGTCACGGAGCGTTTTCGGCTGATACACGGGAATATTGTGCTCCAGCGCAAATTCCTTTACCGGCGGCGGAATCATTTTCATGCCTCTGCCCTTTGCCCGGTCGGGCTGGGTTACAACTGCCGCAACTTCAGCCTCGGGATGATTGTACACCGCTTCCAGTGTCGCTCTCGCAAGGTCGGGGGTACCCATAAATATGATTTTCATAGATTGTCGTTTCTCCTTTGGAATGCAGAATCAGCTCACCGCCGGCTCAGTCATCCCCCATCATTTCCTTGACTTCGTCGGGAGTGAGGATGTGCACGGTTCTGTCGGTAAACAGGTGACCGTCCAGATGATCCAGTTCGTGGCAGAAGCAGCGGGCATTCAGACCTTCGCCTTCGATTTCGAAGGTTTCGCCATAGCGGTTCATGGCGCGTACCTTAACCTTTGCGGGACGCTGGGTGTAGCCCCAGACATCGGGCAGGGACAGGCAGCCTTCCACTTCTTCCTGTTCGCCTTCTCTTTCAATAATTTCGGGATTGATCAGCTCAACGATTTCCTCGCCGGTGTCAACCAGACAGATCCGACGGAGAATGCCCACCTGAGGAGCCGCCAGACCTGCGCCGTTGGCTTCCACGAGAGTTTCCGCCATGTCGTCCAGGAGCTGGAGAATTCGGGGGGTGATTTCAGTGACGGGACGGCAGACCTTGCGGAGAGTGGGGTCGCCTTCCTTGACAATATTCAGGATAGCCATAATGTTACCTCTGTGTTTGAATTTATATAAATTGTGATAGATTCTCTGATTTATACCGTAGTCGGATTCAGATCCACGGAGACAATGATTTTCCGGGAGGATTTGGAGAAATTCCGTGCTTTTCCGCCGGATCCGGGTGTGAACTTGCTGAATTCGCACAGCAGCTCCGACAGCATTTCCCTCGTCCGTCTGTTCAGACGGCATTTCATCACCAGACGCATCCGGAAGGTATTCTGCACCCGGTAGACAGGAGCCTCAAAGGGTCCGTACAGTACCAGCGGAACATCCCCGAAGGAGCCTTCCGTTCTCTCGATGATTCTCTCACGCATCCGGACAGCAGCCATATTCAGATACTGTTCATCGGCGCAGGACAGTGTAATCACCGCGATATCGCAGAAGGGAGGAAAACAGAAGCTTTTCCGCAGCCGGATCTCCCCTTCGTAGAATCTGGAATAATCCTGCTTTGCCGCCATCATCAGCACTTCGTTATCGGGATTGTAGGTCTGGATGATCGCGCATCCCGGGATGTCTCCCCGACCGGCACGCCCGATCACCTGAGTCAGCATGGCGAACGTCCGCTCCGATGCACGGTAGTCGTCCAGCATCAGGGAACCGTCCGCATTGAGCACCCCGACTGTGGCAACCCTCGGGAAATCGTGCCCCTTGGTTACCATCTGGGTGCCGAGGAGTACATCGGCTTCTCCCGCACGGAATTTCGACAGAATTTCTTCATGGGAAAACTTCGCCTGCGTGGTATCCAGATCCATCCGCAGAACGCGGAGATCCGGGAACTGATCGGCAATGTCGTCCTCCGCCTTCTGGGTGCCGCATCCCATGAACAGGAAATGCTCGCTTCCGCAGTCGGGCTGGGGGCATTTTTCCGGTACCTTCGTCCGGTATCCGCACATATGGCAGGCGAGGTATCCCTTCTCCCGCCGCTGTGCCTCGTAGGTTTCGTCATCCTTTGACGCCGCAACCCGTCCCGTGGAATGGTAGGTGAGGGTCACGGAGCAGTTGGGGCATTTCAGGCTTTTCCCGCATTTCCGGCAGGACACATAATTGTTGTATCCCCGGCGGTTGAGGAACAGAATGGACTGGTTTCCGGCATCCCGGTCCTCATGAAGCCGCATTGCCAGCAAACCTCCCACGGGAGACAGATTGCCCATTGACGTCTCACCGCGCATATCGTAGATTTTCACTTCGGGAAGCACGGCGTTTCCGTAGCGTTCCTTCAGTTCGATGAGGGTATACCCCCCTGTTTTCGCCTTGTAATAGCTGGTCACCGAGGGCGTTGCGGAAGACAGCACCATAACGGCGTTATGATCCGCACAACGCTTCCGCGCAATGTCGTGGGTATGGTATTTAGGATCGGTATCCGATTTGTAGGTATATTCGTGCTCTTCGTCGATAATAATCATACCGATATTCCCGAACGGAGCGAAAATCGCCGATCTGGTTCCGATAACCACCTTCACATGACCGTCCCGCACTCTGCGCCATGCATCAAATTTCTCACCGGCCGACAGTGCGGAATGGATCACCGCAATGCTGTCGCCGTACCGGTTCATGAACACGCCCACGGTCTGCGGAGTGAGCGCAATCTCGGGCACCAGCATGATCACGCCCCGACCGTCTTCCAGAACCCGGTCGATGGCTGCCATGATAACATTGGTTTTTCCCGATCCGGTGACGCCGTGCAGCAGTGCTCCGGCAGGCTTTCCGCTTTCGTACAGAGAAACAATGGCATCCCGCGCCCTCTGCTGTTCATCGGACAGAGTAGGGATTACCGTCTTCCCGGACGTAACGGCGGCAGTATTGAAGGATTCTCTTGTAAAGTGATTGCGGTACTCCTCTTCCCTCTCCAGGGTAATCAGACCACGCTTTTCCAGAGTTGCCGCGGAGGTTTTTCCGCTCTGCAGAGGAATTCCCAGCTTTTCGTAGAGAACGGATTCCACCGAAGCACCTTCCCGGTATACCGCTTCCAGAATCTTCTTCTGATTGGTGCCGGTCAGTTTCGCGAGAACCGAGTCAAAATACCCTTCATCCAGCCGGGACTCCAGCATCAGGGACTCACTGGGAGCGATAATTCTGCGGTATTTCACAGCGGAGGCATTCTTCACTTCCTCGCACCGTTCAATGAGATTGTACTTCACCAGATCCGAAAAAACGGAATTCAGGTTGAAATCCACCTCATTCTGCAGGGACTGACGGGAGAATTTATCTTTTTTCTCCGCCAGCATATAAACACGCTGACCGCGTTCGCCGATGGAAGCCAGCGCCGTCCGGACAGAAATCCCGGATGTACGCTCCTCCTCAGACAGGACGCGGTAGTATGTGATGATCTTTGACATGGTGGCGGACGGAAGGACAGCGCGGACCGCCTCGCCGAATGTGCAGAGAGTATATTCTTTCAGAAACCGGCACAGCTCCAGCAGATCCTGCGACAGCATGGGACCGTCGCCGAACACCTGCGTGATCGGTTTGCAGTCCTGATCGGGCAGTTCTGTGGGATATGCCGTGACAACACCCGTCATGCGCCGGTTGGATTTCCCGAAGGGTACTTCCACAATGACGCCGGGTTCCACGGAATTCTCCAGCGGGGCCGGAATGAGATAACTGTACGCCCGATCCGCAGGATAGGGGATATCGATGATATGAATCTGTGCGGCAGACGCCATGTTCCGACCTCCTTTCCGGATTTTCCCGTGATTATTCAGCCTTCTTGGTGACGGTATTGGCGTCGAGGCTGTAATTGTCGATCTTATCTCTTGCAGCCGCAGCGGCTTCCGCATCAGCTTCGCCTTCTTCTCTCTTTTCGCCGAGAACGGTTTCTTCGCCTTCCAGGTCGATGAGCTTGAATTCAGCGTTGTGGAGGCCGGAGATAGCGGTCTTTACAGCCTTGTCGTCGCGGTATTCCTTCTTGATGAGGCTTGCGATATTGGTCTTCTTGTCGGAATCCTTGCTGAGTGCCAGCTTTTCCGCATATTCTCTCTGCTTCACATATTCCTCGGTAATGATTCTTGCAGCCTTTGCGGTTGCAACAACGAGGGTATAGCGGTTGATCTGATTGTTATTGGTAAGTTCGCTGATGGAAGGATAAATCATGATAATGTCCCTTTCTCTTTCAATCTGTATTTATGTAAACTAATTTATATGCACTTATTCGCCGAAATATTCCCGGATATACTTCATCATGCGGTGATTGTTCCGGTGTTCCGCCATTATGATTGCCAGAATCTCTTCGGCACATTCCTGAGCCTTGCCGGTTTCGTTGACGACAATATAGTCGTAGTTGACCGCCTCTTTGATTTCGGCTCTGGCGCGCTGAAGACGTCCCTGAATGACTTCTTCGGTTTCGGTTCCCCGGCCTCTCAGTCGTCTTTCCTGTTCTTCCGCGGAAGGAGCGATGAGCATGACGGTTGCGGCTTCCTCTCCCATAATGCGCTTGATCTGGCTGCCGCCGTCCACTTCGATCTCCAGAATCAGGTCCTTGCCTTCTCCGGTGATCCGTCTTGCTTCGGACTTGAGCGTGCCGTAGTAGTTGCCGTTGTACTGGGTGTATTCCAGCACTTCGCCTTCTTCGATGAGTTTTTCAAACTCTTCACGGGTCTTGTAGTAATAGTTGACGCCTTCCTGTTCGCCTTCTCTGGGCTGGCGTGAAGTTGCGGATACGGACACGCCTGCATTGGGATACAGCCCGCGGAGAAGCTCCACAACGGTTCCCTTGCCGCTTCCGGAAGGCCCGGAAATTACCAGTACCACGCCTCTGTTGTCACTGTTCATTCTCTTCCTCCGTATCGCCCGCGCCTCCTGCAAGACGCTGGGAAATGGTTTCGTTCTGGATCGCCGAAAGAATCACATGGTCGGAGTCCATGATGACAATGCATCGTGTCTTCCGGCCGCAGGTGCAGTCGATGGCGCGTCCGCTGTCTCTGGCATCCTGTACCAGTCTTTTGGCCGGTGCGGATTCGGAGGCAATCACAGCCACCACCCGCTCGGCGTTGATCATATTATTGAAGCCTACGTTTACGAATTTCATCGGGTTTCAGTCTTTCTGTAGTTTTTTGTATAAAAGGTAGAAACAGGTGCTCTTTATTCCAGATTCTGTGTCTGTTCGCGGATCTTTTCCAGTTCGGTTTTCATGTCCACAACCAGGTGTGCGATCTGTGCGTTGCCTGCCTTGGAGCCGATGGTATTGATTTCGCGGTTGATTTCCTGAACCAGGAAGTCAAGCTTCCGCCCTGCCGCTTCATTGGAGTTGACAATTTCGTTCAGTGCACCGAAATGGGAATCCAGACGAACCAGTTCTTCGTCGATTGCCGCTTTATCCGCAAAAATCGCCGCTTCGGTGAGAATCCGCTGTTCGGTAGTTTCCACATCGAAATCCTTCAGGAGCTGCTTGATTCTCTTTTCCAGCTTTTCGGGATAGCCGGCGATATCGCTCTCGGACAGTTCCTTGACCCTCGCCGCGGAAGCCTTGATGCCGTCCGCCTTCTTCAGGATATCACGGCAAAGATTTTCGCCTTCCCGTTCCCGCATTTTATTGTATCCTTCAACAGCCTCCGCAAGAACAGCCCTGATCTGTTCCCAGTCGTGATCCATATCATCTTCGGGCTTGCGGGTAGTGAACAGGTCGGAGTTGCGGGCAACGGTCATGACGGAAATGTCGTCTTTCAGACCGAAGGTATCACGGAGTGCCTCCAGTGCAGCGAGATAGGATCTGGCAGCTTCGGTATCCAGCATGACTTCCACGCCCTTCTGCTTAACCACATCCACTCCGATATAAACTTCCACCTTACCTCTTGTGATGCCGGCTTCGGACAGGTACGCCTTGACCTTTTCTTCCAGATAGCCGTACATCCGGGAAATCTTCACCGTGCAGTCCAGATAGCGGGAATTCACGCTCTTGATTTCCGCTGTAATATCCATCGTTTCATCCGGGGACAATCTTCTTGCCCGACCGAATGCAGTCATACTTTTCCGCATTGGCAATTCTCCGTTGATTTATATTATTAGGAAAACTTTGCACGGACGTTTTCTCTGATCTGCCGACCGCGCACAATTCCGGTATTTTAATCCTACCTATATATTATAGTAAAAAAAAGCTCCATTGTCAACGAAATGGAGCCATTTTTAGAGGAGCCTACTATAATATCTTATTTCAGCCCCAGCTTTTTACGCAGTTTGACGAGGTATACCGTAATGCACGCAGTCAGAGCCATATCAAATACAATGAAGAACAGAGTTCCCAGAATCATCGTGATCATATTCAGGGAATAAAACTCGTCTCCCAGCAGAAAAACCTTCTGTCCCAGAATAATAACAAGCATCAGCATGGAGTCCAGAAAGGACAGCTTCAGAGGCCACGCAATGATCTGCCGCTGACGCTCAAACGCCAGTTTCGCAAGAGGATAGACTGCGGAAAACACAATATATTCGATGGCATACAGTTTGTTCGGCAGGAATATCAGAGCCAGCACTCCGGTCACTGCCGCATAAATCCAGGTCATTTTCACGCCGGCTTCCACCACCAGCAGCATCGTCATAAGCGCACATACCGCCAGAACGGACAGATCCAGCACCGTCATTCCGCCGATCAGCAGAAACACGACAGACAGTGCCGCAAATATTCCGCAAAGGCTGATCTGTCTGGTAAAATTCTTATTTTTCATAACTCAGTCAAGTCTCCCACTGTTGTTTCGGTTCCGCAGTCACGGCATTCCATCAGCAGCACGAAATCAGATCACCGCCGCAGCATTCACAGCATCCGTCGCAGCAGATCAGCGTGGAACAGAGGCTGCAGCAGTCTATGTCGTTGGCGGATGTATTGGTCCGGTAGGTCTGACCGAAGCCGGAGGAACGTGTCCGCATCCGGTTTCTCGCTTCCCGGTATTCCAGATTGCCCGGATCCAGGTAGCACGCCACCTCAATATACCGCATGGCATCGTAGTAATAGCCGCGCTGGGTCAGCAGGCATCCCTTCAGGTAGTTCCATTCCGCACCCCGGTCGCCTGCCGGAGTGGAGTCAATGATCAGCTCCGCATCGGAATACCGTCCTTCCGCGATCAGACGGCGCACCTGATAATAGGATGTCGTTCCCGAAGAAGTGTAGGTCTGCCGGTTACCCGAAGACCCCGCTGAGCCTCCGCCGCTCCTCTCCTTCTGGATTTCCTCATAGGCGGCATTGATCTCTTTCATTTTTTCTTCCGCCCCTGCAGCCTGTGCGGCAGAACCGGCAAAATTGTCAGGATGATACTTCCGCGCCAGTGTCCGGTACGCTTTCTTGAGTTCGTCGTCCGTGGCGGTTCGGGGAATTCCCAGTATCTGATAAGGGTCTCTCATGTATCTGTTTCCAATCCTTGTTTCATTGGGTTGTATTTTTTACTGTTCACAGCTTTCCCGGAACACACCCGTTCCATTGCGGCAGGCAGTCCCAGATAAACGATATTTTTCACGATGGGGGTCAGCGGATGCTTTCCGTCAAGTTCTTCCGCAGCCTCGCCAAGCGGTTCCAGGTCAATATTGGCAGCTGTTTTTACGCTCTGCGCCGCAATAGGTGAAATCATTCCGTCCTGCAGCGCCAGATCTCCCCATCCGGTCAGAAGGGGATTGTATCTTCCCTTTGCCGCATCTTCCGGCAGATCTTCCGCCGCATCACAGAGATAAACAAACCGTCCCGTACTGTATCCCATCCGGTAAGCGGTGTCCCTCGCTTCTTCCTCCAGTCCTGCGGAAAACGCATATCCCAGCAGTTCTCCGAATACCGAAGCGGCACGGTCAGCCGAATCGCAGTTTTCTCTCTCAAGTGCTGTCAGCTCGGAAAGCAGAGTTTTCATCGTTTCTCCGGCATTGTCCGGAAGATACTTCGATCCACGTCGGGAAAAAGATTCCGAGGCAGGGGACAGCAGCGTCGGTATAATCCGGTTCATGCCCCGTTCGTCCGCCCGGTCATCCCGGTTCTTTGCCGCCGTCAGCATCCCGGACACAGCCGCCGTATACTGCAGGGCATCATTGCCGCACAGCACCGCACGCCGGTTCATGGGATGAGCCGCACAGCGCATGGGACAGAACTCCGGCTGGATTCCGGTGAGGATCATCCGCACGCACGCCAGCAGAACCATATCATAGGACAGAGTCAGCCGGGAAAGCTGTCCGGTTACCTTTCCCATGGCGCGGCACACACCGCAGTATACGCCGCGGTACCGCTCATATTCCGCCACCTTCAGTTCCCCGGTGAGGGGTCTGACATATCCGAACATATACCCTCCCGGAAATCGAATTCGCATGACACATCATAATATATGGTATCGCAAACGCTGTTTTTTTACAATGGATTTTTTGTAAATATAATATTAAACTAATCATGACCGATGATCTTCTTTTGTAAATTCAAGAATATTCCGGGTTCCTGCTCAGCCCGTTTTCCCGTTCCGGTGATCTGCAGCAGAAAAATTGATATTTTTCAAAAAACTTTCAAAAACCTCTTGACAAAACAAACCCTATGTGGTATTATATTAGAGCGTTCGATAAACGTCCGCAAACATGGACGCGGGTGTAGTTCAGTGGTAGAATTCCAGCCTTCCAAGCTGGTTATGTGGGTTCGATTCCCATCACCCGCTTGACTTTGGAACCGTACCGACGGCAACAAAGATATGTGCCTTTAGCTCAGCAGGATAGAGCAACTGCCTTCTAAGCAGTAGGTCGAGGGTTCGAATCCCCCAAGGCACGCCATCGGCTCTTTAAGCCGAAACCGAAGGATCCGCCACAATGGGTTCTTTGGTTCCTCCGTCCTCTCTTTTGAGTGGCGTTTATATACGCTGCATATCGGGCAACAGTCCGGTGAAGCAGCGACTCATGGTGGTTGTAGCTCAGTTGGTTAGAGCGCCAGGTTGTGGCCCTGGAGGTCGTGGGTTCGACCCCCATCAATCACCTTCCTGCCGTATGATTAAGCGTACGGCATTTTTCTTTTTCCGCAGGACTTCCCTGCCCCATCAGATAACAAAATCCCGGTACCGTTTTTCCGATATCGGGATTTTTCTGTTCAGTTATAGATCACCGCGGCACGGGTATCCGCCAGCATATCCGCCAGCGCATCCGCATATCCGCCCAGCTTGATTTTCAGATTGGCGAAGCTGCGCCATTCAATGGTCACATCTTCGGCCGCCGTCATGTCGTCAAGGATATCGTGAAGAGCGTCCAGGTTCCGTCCGAACCAGGCGGGAGTCTTCAGATGCTTTGAGATGGCATCGTAGAGAGCTTCCCTGGTGTCGATGTCAGCACAGTCAATGATTACACAGCGCATATTATTCTTCTCCGTACAGTAATTCAAAGGATTCGTAGTGGTCGTCGGTGTAGTAGATCAGACCGTCGTTGGAGTATACAATCCGCTTCGCCCCGCGTGAGGAGGTGCCGACAGTACCGATGTCGCATTCGTAATACTGTCTGCCGGATTTTTTGGGAAGGATGCCTTCGTAGTTGCCGAACTTGGAGCCGCCGATTGCCATTCCCTTCTCGTACTTATCCAGTGCACCGCCGGTCCATCCGTAGAGATCTTCGGCATCGTTCTTGGAAACGTAGTTGGGCGGCAGCTTGCCGTAGGTGTGGATGTACAGCGCCACGTTGTCCTTGTCGTCATACCAGCCGTCCTCGTCGATGGTAGGAGCAGATTCGGTTTCCGCTTCGGTCTCGGGAGCCTTGGTTTCCGGAGCTTTTGTTTCCTTTACCGTTTCGGGCGCTTTGGTCTCAGGTTCCGTTTCCTTCGCAGTCTCGGGAGCCTTCGTCTCGGGTTCGGTTTCTTTTTGGGTTTCCGGTTCAGTCTCAGGCGGGATCGTTTCCCCCGTAGGTTTGCCGATGGATCCTGTTTCGGGGATTTCGCCGGTTTCAAGAGACTGGATATCACTGTTTTCGTAGTTCTCCAGTGCTTCCAGCGCCGCATCCGCGATAGTGTTTGCCGTGTGCAGACAGGATGTCAGGGACAGCGGCAGTACCGTCGCCAGCATCAGGACGGCAAGAAGCAGAGGAAGATGTCGTCTCATAAATTTCATGGATTACCTCAGTCGATGTTTTCCAGCATGATTTCCGCTTCCACGTTCACGCTGCCGTTTCCGCGGACAGTCCGGATGTAGTAAATGCCGTCACTCTGTCCAGCGTAAATCTTGACAGTCTCGCCGAGAGGTGCTTCGGAGACAAAGGAGATGCCCATGGAGATAACCCGCTGGTTCTTCATATCGGCATCAATATAGCCGCAGAGAATATCGGGGTAACGGGTGTTGTTCATGTGACCGTTCAGGTCGATGTCGGCGTATTCCACGGTTCTCTCGCCCACCAGATGCATATCCACATCTTCGGGGATTCTGAACCGTGCGGGCATATCCAGCTCCAGCATATCGTCGATGCGGTAGGGAAGATCCATTTCGGTGACGCGGTGCAGCTTCCGGTCGTTCACGCCAACCATGGCCCACACGGATACCGCTTCCGCAACAATGGCGCCGTCACGGAGAATCCGGTAGCAGCGGTTGAACTGAACCCCGCGGGATTCGCAGGCCCAGGACTGGACTTCCAGCTTATCGTGGCTGTACAGGGGCGCGTAGGAGCTGAGCCGGATCCGGCTGAGAATGAAGGAATACCCCTTCTCAAACAGCGCATTGTAGGAAAGTCCGTCATCTTCCATGGAGCTGTTCGCCGCGTCCTGCATATACCGCAGCAGATTGGACGCGGACACAATGTTGTTGAAATCCGTGTCGTTTGCATTGACACGGTATTCGCCTGTCCATTTCATAGTGTTGTTTCCTTTTGCTATCAAAGAAAGAGAAGAGAAAAGCCTCTCCCCGTGGGATCTGTCTTTCCTCTTCTCAAGAATACTGAATGAATGTCGTGAATTACAGAGTGTTAGCGGAGCCGAGGACGTCCTTGATCTTGTGAGCAACCATAGCCTTAACTTCTGCACGGGCAACAGTCAGGTAGGTTCTGGGGTCGAATACGTCGGGCTGGTTGTACATAACGCGGCGGATACCTGCGGTCATAGCAAGACGGATGTCGGAGTCGATGTTGATCTTGCATACTGCGAGGGTAGCAGCACGGCGGAGCTGTTCTTCGGGAATACCAACTGCATCGGGCAGCTTGCCGCCGATTTCGTTGATTTCCTTAACGTGTGCCTGAGATACGGAGGAAGCGCCGTGGAGAACTATCGGGAATCCGGGAATTCTCTTCATGATTTCTTCAAGAATATCGAATCTCAGCGGAGGGGGAACGAGAACGCCCTCTTCGTTTCTTGTGCACTGCTCGGGCTTGAACTTGTAAGCACCGTG
>JAFQWY010000209.1 GCA_017407225.1 Clostridia bacterium
GGCAACCACTATCTCATGACCAAGAATGAAATCGAGAACAAAATCTGCACCTACACCGGCGGCCGTGCGGCGGAGGAAGTGGCGGTCGGTTCGATTACAACAGGCGCATCCAATGATATTGAGCAGGCAACCAAGCTGGCCCGTGCGATGATAACCCGCTTCGGCATGAGCGATAATTTCGATATGGTGGCCATGGAAACCGTCACGAATCAGTATCTCGGCGGCGATGCTTCACTTGCCTGCTCCGCGGAAACCCAGACGGAAATCGACCGTCAGGTGGTGGAGCTGGTGAAGAAGCAGCATGAAAAGGCGGTGCAGATTCTGCTTGACAACCGCACGAAGCTGGATCAATTGGCGCAGTATCTGTATGAGCATGAGACCATCACCGGGGATGAGTTTATGCGGATTCTGAATGCGTGATATCCAAGCAGAGGACTTAAAAAATGAGAGACGTTTATATCCTGTATAATCCGAACGCAAACAATGGCAGAGGCAAAGAGGACGCAGAAGATCTTCAGGTATGTTATCCGGATGCCGTTATGATTGACATGATGCGTATCACCCGGTATCCGGTTTTCTTTGAGGGGATGGAAAAGGACGATGCTGTTATTATCTGCGGCGGAGACGGGACGCTGAACCGCTTTGTGAACGACACAAACGGAATCGAAATCCGAAACGAACTCTATTATTTCGCCTGTGGCACCGGCAATGATTTTGCAAGGGATCTCGGACACAATTCCTATGATGATCCCAAATTCCCGATCAACCGTTATGTGACAAATCTCCCGCGTGTAACCGTCAATGGGAAGTCCACGCTGTTTCTCAACAATGTGGGCTTCGGGATTGACGGGTACTGCTGCGAGGTCGGGGACGCACTCCGTGAAAAGAGCAAAGAGTGTGAAAAACCGAAACCGATCAACTACACCGCAATCGCCATAAAAGGACTGCTGCTTTATTTCAAGCCGCGGAATGCGGTTGTGACCGTGGACGGAAAACAAACTACATACAGAAAAGTCTGGCTGGCTCCCACGATGAACGGTCGGTATTACGGCGGCGGAATGATGCCAACACCAGATCAGGACAGGCTGCGGGATGACGGTAAAGTATCGCTGATGATCTTCCACGGCACCGGAAAACTCCGGACGCTTATGATATTCCCATCCATTTTCAAGGGCGAGCATATCCGTCACCGGAAAAACGTGACCATTTTAGAAGGGCATGACATCCGGGTGGAATTCGACCGTCCGACACCGCTGCAGATTGACGGTGAAACAATACCGGAAGTCATCAGATATGAGGTAGTGACAAATATTGCCCCGAAGCAGCAGATAAAGGAAACACAACTTGCTGATATTACTAGGTGAGTAAGTTATCAGCTGTATGATACAGGAGAGTTTATGTTTGGATACATACAGGCAAATACAACCGATTTGACGGAAGAAGAAAACGAACGCTACCATGCAGCCTATTGCGGACTTTGCAGAACGCTTGGGGAGCGACACGGGATTTCCTCACGGCTCAGTCTAACCTATGATCTGACATTCCTGACCTTACTTCTGACTTCTCTGTATGAACCTGCAGAAACTACCGGAAAAAGTCGCTGTGTTGTTCATCCCGCAAAACAGCACAGCTACATGACCAACCGCTATACCGAATATGCGGCGGATATGACGGTGGCACTGTCCTATTTCAAATGTATGGACGACTGGAAGGATGAAAAGAAAGCCGCAAGACGGATATATGCCGCTATGCTGTCAGATGCCTATGAGAAAGTAAAGGTGCAATGCAGCAGTATCGAATCCTGCATATCCACATTATCGGAGCTGGAAGCCGGTGAAGTAAAAATACCGGACTCTGCCGCAAACTGCTTCGGCAAGCTGCTGGAAGCCGTATTTGTTCCCGAAAAAGATCACTGGGAACCGTATCTCAGACAGATCAGTTATCACATGGGGCGGTATATCTATCTGGTAGATGCAGCGGTAGATTATGACGCCGATCAGAAAAAACACCGATATAATCCTCTGGCAACATTGACAACCACACCGAACGAAATGCGTCCTGTACTCATGAATGTGCTTGGAGAGGCATCTTCCGCGTTTGAACATCTTCCGCTTGTACAGGATGTGAATCTGCTCCGCAACATCTTGTATTCCGGGCTTTGGATTAAGTACAATCAGGCAATGGAAAAACGACACCCGAAAGGAGAAAAGACATGATCGACGATCCGTACAAGGTTTTAGGTATTCCGCAGGGTGCCGGAGAAGAAGAAATTAAAAAAGCATACCGCAAAAAGGCGAAGGAGTTTCACCCTGACCTCCATCCGGACGATCCGAACGCAGACAAAAAAATGAATGAGGTCAATGAAGCATACGATATGCTGATGAATCCGGAAAAATATGCTGCCCGTCGCGCACAGCAGAATCGTCAGCAGAGCAGCTCCGGCAGCAGTCAGCAGAGCCAGCAAAGATCAACCTACAACAACAGCGGTCCGGGCGGATGGAGTACGCAGGGAGATTGGGGACCATTCGGCGGATTCGGCTTTGAGGATATTTTCGGATACGGAACTTCCCGTGATCTGAATGCAGAACGACCGCAGACAGAAAGCGGTGACAGTCCGCAGATACGACAGGTGATTTCAGAATTTGGTGCCGGACGGTATGAGGAAGCAGTCAACATTCTGACTCATATTCCCAGCACCGGACGGAATGGACGATGGTACTATCTGTCTGCACTCTGTCATCAGAAAATGGGAAACACTGTACAGGCACTGGATCATATACAGAAAGCGGTACAGCTTGATCCGAACAATCGCACTTATCACCAGCTTCTGAACGATTACAGAGAAGCCGGACGAACCTATGAACAGAGCGCACAGGGTTTCAATATGCAGGTCACACAGATTCAGAAAATCATCTGCGGATGTCTTGCCATTCAGTTCTGTTGTCCCTACTGCGGACTCAGATGTATATAACGGAAAGGAATTTAAACCATGAGTAAAGTTATCGGTATTGACCTCGGCACAACCAACAGCTGTGTTTCCGTCGTGGAGGGCGGCAAACCGGTTATCATTCCCAATGAAAACGGCGGCAGAACCACCCCAAGTGTTGTCGCATTTACGCAGGCGGGTGAACGTCTGGTTGGTGCGACCGCACAACGTCAGGCTGCCACCAACAGCGCACGGACGATCAGCTCAGTCAAGCGGCACATGGGGACTGACTGGAACATTGACATCGACGGTAAAAAGTATATTCCACAGGAGATCAGCGCCATGATCCTCCGCAAGCTCCGGGAGGATGCGGAAGCCTATCTCGGTGAACCTGTTACCGAAGCGGTCATTACAGTTCCGGCATATTTCAATGATATTCAACGTCAGGCTACCAAGGATGCAGGACGGATTGCGGGTCTGAACGTCAGAAGAATCATCAACGAACCTACCAGTGCCGCTCTTGCTTACGGGCTTGACAACGGCACGGCACAGAAAATCATGGTGTATGACCTCGGCGGCGGAACCTTTGACGTTTCCATCATTGAAATCGGTGACGGTGTGATCGAGGTTCTGGCAACGAGCGGTGACAACCATCTGGGCGGCGATGATTTTGATAACCGCATTGTGGACTATCTGGTAGACGAAATCCATAAGAATCACAAAGCGGACGTGAAGAAGGATTTCGCCGCCATGCAGAGAATCCGTGAAGCGGCGGAACAGGCGAAAAAAGAACTGTCCAGTACCGAAACCGCTTCCATCAGCCTGCCGTATCTGACGCAATCTCACGGGGAACTGATTCACTTTGAACATACGCTGACCAGAACAAAATTCAATGAAATGACCCGCGATCTGGTTGACCGCACGGCAATTCCCGTGCAGAATGCGCTGAACGATGCCGGTATTGCTCCATCAGAGCTTGGGCGTGTACTGCTGGTGGGCGGTTCTACCCGAATTCCTGCCGTACAGGAAAAAGTCCGTGCGCTGACCGGCATCACACCATCGAAAAACATCAATCCCGACGAATGTGTGGCACAGGGGGCTGCGGTGCAGGGAGATACCCTTTCCGGCGGATCACTCACCCTCGGCGGAACTGCCGTAACCGAAGCCGGGGCCGGAAACAGTATTCTGCTTCTGGACGTAACCCCGCTGAGTCTGTCCATCGAAACGGTCGGCGGCGTTGCTACCCGACTGGTGGAACGGAACTCTACGCTGCCCATCCACTATTCACAGGTGTTCTCCACGGCGGCACCGTACCAGTCCAGCGTGGATATTCATGTCCTGCAGGGCGAACGTCCCATGGCGAAGGACAACAAAACCATCGGAAAATTCAAGCTGAGCGGCATCAAGAAAGCACCTGCAGGCGTTCCGCAGATCGAAGTTACCTTTGACATTGACGCAAACGGTATTCTGAAGGTTTCCGCAAAAGA
>JAFQWY010000210.1 GCA_017407225.1 Clostridia bacterium
AGCGGGAAAACTGTACAGTCTGGGATTTCCTTCCGTACACCAGAAATTGGCGTAATCCTCCAGCACGGACGGATTGTGCATCCATCGTCCGTCACGGAAATGATGGCTCGCGGCACAGCTGATGGTATTGTAAATGCCTGCCCACGGGACATCCGGAAGAAATTCCGTGATGACATATCCCGCAGGCGTTTCTTTGACGTGCCGTCCGTACAGTTCGCAGCGGTAATTGTAGGTAATGTTCAGTTCCTCATCGGAGGAGAGGAACTTCGGAAACGTTACGGTCATGGTGAATTGTTTTCCTTTCAGTCAAGAAACTTTCTCTTGCTTTTCATAATAGTTTATCGTATAATGAAGACAGAATTGGTGATTTTGCGGAATAAAAGACAGAGATATCCCCTCTTTGTGGATATTATAACAAGGTTTCTTTCTGCATACCATAGCTATATGTGTGGTAAATTTGGCATTTTGTCCGGAGGTTTTTATGAAAAGTACTGCTCTTCCTCCAACGGAAGCAGATCATCTGATTCACTGGGAACGAACCGAAGATATCCTCGGCGGTTCTCTCCGTGATCTGTATTTCAACATGATGTACGCCGGCCGTTATGTCTGCCGGAAGACATTTTCCATCCACAGAAAGAACATGGACTCGATCCTTCTTCTGCTGACTGTAGACGGCGAAGGAAAACTGCGGTATCAGACAAAGGATTACCGGCTGACGCCGGGAAGTGTTATACTCATCAATACGCGGAATCCGCATGAATATCAGGCACTTGATGACGGCTGGACGTTCAAGTATCTGCACTTCCGCGGCGCGATGAGTGAAGCGTACCAGTCGTATACCGAAAACCGCTTCGGTCCGGTATTCCCTCTGCATCGGAAAAATTATCTGGAAACCGAGGAACGGCTGGATGCCGTGTATCACGCAACAGAGGGAGAAGGGGGTCCGGATTATGCCGCCGTATCCGCTGTGATTTATTCGATTCTCACATCGTTTCTGTCACCGGAAAACGCGGTTGGTTCCGCACAGAAATCGGCAGCGGCTATCCAGCAGGCGGCAGCGTACATCGCCGAAAATTACAGCCGGAACATCACCACACAGGAGATTGCCGAGGCGGCGTACCTCTCACGTTCCTATATGTCCGAACTGTTTTCCAAAACCTACGGGATGTCTCCGCATGAATATCTCACGATGTTCCGGCTTTCCCATGTGAAGGAACGTCTTCTGAACAGTACGGTTTCCGTATCGGAGATCGCGGAACAAACCGGTTTCCGGGATGTATTTACGTTATCCCGGGTATTCAAGCAGAAATTCGGAATGTCACCGTCCGAATACAGAAAGAGTGTCCTCGATTGAACAAAATTCATGGGCAAAAAGGAGATGGACAGTGCGGAAAACGCGAAAAATCTTATGGATACGGAATCTGACTGCATCATCGTGGATGCCCGTATGTAACAGTCCTATGATATAATAATAGAGAAATCCTTATCCACAGTTTAGTTTCAGTTTATTTTTCTATGATATAATATACTCAACAATCATTCCGACGAGGTACGCCCATGTTCCATATTCTTGTAGTCGATGACGACAAACACACCCGACAGCTTCTCCGCGCCATTCTGGAGAACGAACATTACACCGTATCCACCGCCGCAGACGGCGAAAAAGCACTCGATCTGATGGACAGTGAGCACATTGACCTTGTGGTGCTGGACATCATGATGCCGCAC
>JAFQWY010000211.1 GCA_017407225.1 Clostridia bacterium
ATCCTCGAGAACTTCCATAAGTCCTTTTTCGAGGAACCAGTTGAACGATTCCTTCTGCACTTCGATGAGGCTGGGCATTTCCAGGGGCTCTTCGATCTTGGAGAAGCTCATTCGTATGTTTTTTCCAACTCTCTGAGGTTTTACCATCGAGCTATCACACTCCTGTAAGTCGCCACTCAGCGAAAAAGCGTGGAAAAACCGGCAAAAACAGGCTTTCGGCCGCAGAAATCCGCATGAGGGCGAAGTTATATCAGTATACGATTTTATCACAGAAAGGGCGAAAAGTCAAGTGTTTTTTCAAATTGTCAAGAGGTTTCAGCGAGATTTACAAATTCAGGCGAATAAGTTTACAATAATTTTAATTGTAAACATTCTGTAAATTCACCGGTTTTCCGGAAAATTGCGGAAAATATTTTCTGAAAAACTATTGCCAAACAGAAAAAGCTGTGGTATAATGAGTTCTGCGTGTGCCGGACAAAATTCACGCACACGAAACAGACAGTCCTCTGCGAAGCTCCGTACGAATGTCTGAAAAATACTTGAAATGGAGTCTGTTGAAATGACCAAACTCGAGGCTTTTGCATCTGAGCAGCTGAAGGAAACCGTTCCTTCCTTCAATGTGGGTGACACCATCCGCGTTCACAACCTGATTAAAGAAGGTAACCGTGAAAGAATCCAGCTTTTCGAAGGTACCGTAATCGCTAAGCATGGCGGCGGCATCTCCGAAACCTTCACCGTTCGCCGTGTTGCATACGGCTGCGGCGTTGAAAAGACCTTCCCCCTCCACTCTCCTCACGTAGCTAAGGTAGACGTTATCCGTCAGGGTAAGGTTCGCCGTGCTAAGCTGTACTACCTCCGTGACAGAGTCGGTAAGGCATCCAAGGTTAAGGAACTCATCTAAGTTAACTGCACGCAAGCACATAAAAGAAAGCCTGATTTTCGGATCAGGCTTCTTTTTTTGCGTTTTACAGCGTCCTCTCCGTATTCACCGTATTGTGCACATACTCGCTCATGCAGCACACGGGCTTGCCGAGCACAAACGCCGCCGCAAGAATCAGGTACGCCGCCATGCCGAAATGACCGCAGATCTTATAGCCGTCCCTTCCCCACCGCGCACCGAAAACGTGCTCGATCACCTTGTTTTCCAACAGAGTCAGCAGAAGCTCGTTGAGCACGGGCAGCTCCAGTCCGGTTTTCTCAAGGATTTCCTCCTTCGGCGTGGTTCTGCACGGCTCCAGTGCCGCGATCAGGCGGATGGCCTCCGGGCTTGCCAGAGTACCGAGAAGCGTCAGTTCCCTCTCGCCCGGATCCTGCAGCTTATCCCTCAGATCCGCCTGTACCACAGCCACCACGCCGTCATCATCCCAGATTTTCAGCCCGTAGTCGCTCATGATCCGGAGATTCCCCATCGCCTTGTCCCGCTGTGCCATTTCCCGGTTTCCGGCTTCGATGAAGTAGATACCCTTCCACAGCTTCAGGAGGTTTTCCCCCAGATCCTTGTGCCCTGCATCACGTTCGGATTCCGTCGCCCAGATGAACTCATCGGCGAGCTGTTCAATTTTCGCGGCAACGGCATCCGCATCCCTTGTGGTTTCCGTTTCCAGCAGGATATCCAGCGATACCCCGTAGGTTTCTCCCAGAGATTTCAGATTGAAGCAGTCCGGGAGACATTCGCCGTTCTCCCACTTGGACACAGCCTGCGCCGTCACGCCGATTCTCTCCGCCACATTTTCCTGGGAAAGTCCCAGATTCTTCCGGTGATTCCGCAGTTTTTCACCGAAGGTTTTCGTATCCAGCATTGTGTTCTCCTTTGATCCCGGGTATATCCATGAATTCGATCGATCTGACATCATTGTAGCACGGCCGGTTTCAACTTGCAATAGGATTTTGGTTGAGTTTTTATCTGAGATTTATAGTATAGGTTGAATTCAGAACCAACCGCAAAAAAGAGCCCTCACATGAGAGCTCTTTTCTATTGTCAGGATTGAATTATTCCTGCACTTCAATTGCAGCGGGTCTGGACATGATGGCATGGAGACGGGCTGCATCGAACTTTGCACGGCGGTCGAACGCGTAGATACCGTTCTGTTCCTGATATACGTCGGTGAGCTGAGTATAGCAGAATGCGCACATCTTGGGATTGTCGAGAAGTACGTCAACAAGACCCTTGAATCTGGTGTAGAACGCTTCGATATCTTCGGGATTCTGACCGTAGCCCCAGTCGTTCTTCAGTTCGTTTTCCTTGAGCGGTGCGGGTTCTTCGTCGATTACCCACTTTGCACCGCCGAATTCGGATACGAAGTAAGGCTGACCTTCGTACAGTTCTTCGTTTCTGTTGTTCAGGAAGGGCTGGCCGATACCGGTTTCCAGAGCTTCGAATGCCTTCTTGAAGGTTTCGGGATTCTGGTCGTAGTTGTGTACGTCGTAGATATCGGTCTTTACGTGAACGTAACCGGAAGTATCAATGATGGGACGCATGGGGTCAATAGCGCGGGTTGCCTGATATACGCACTTGAAGACTTCCTTGTTGCGTCTTGCGCCGGTTTCGTTGAAGGGGCACCAGCCGATTACGGAAGGATGGTTGTAGTCACGTTCCATTTCGGTGAGCCATTCGGGAAGGATGGACAGCAGGGATGCGGGATTGGATTCGTCAAGACCCCAGTTCGGGAATTCGTCCCAGAGGAGGTAGCCCATCTTGTCTGCGTAGTACAGGAATCTGGGCTCAAATACCTTCATGTGCATTCTTGCGCCGTTGAAGCCCACTGCCTTGGACAGCTCGATGTCGCGTGCCAGATCAGCATCGTTCAGAGGAGCGTAGATACCGTCCATGAAGTAGCCCTGGTCGAGAACCAGTCTCTGGTATACGGGCTTGTGGTTGATTTCGATTGCGTAGCCGTTGATGGCAACGGATCTCATACCGAAGTAGGACGCAACCTTGTCTTCCCCTGCACAAACGGTCAGATCGTACAGGTTGGGTTCGTCCAGGGACCACAGCTTAGCGTCCGGAATGGGCATGGAGAACTGCGCGTACTTGCCGAGAACGGGAGCGGTAACAGCGGATACAGCTTCACCTGCGAAGGATGCTTCCGCGGTAACGGTCTTCACGCCGGAGTTTGCGCCTTCCAGGGATACAACAACGTCGATCTTGCCGGCGTCAATGTCGGGAGTGATCTTGATGGTCTTTACGTAGTTGTTCGGTACGTATTCCATCCATACGGTCTGCCAGATACCGGTGCAGCGGGTGTAGTGGCAGCCTCTGTTGTAGAAGCTGTGATAGGTCTGCTTGCCGGTGGGCTGGAGGGAGCTCTTGCCGTCGTCTTCCACGTATACAACGAGGGTGTTTTCGCCTTCAGCCAGCTTGTCGGTGATGTCCACAGTGAAGGGAGCATAGCCGCCCTTGTGAGTGAAATCACGGGTGTATTCCTTGCCTTCGGGGAGAAGGGTGCCGGTTTCCTTGCCGTTCACGTAAACAACGCAGCTGTAGTCAACCGCGCCGAAGTTGAGGAGAACACGGCCGGCAGTCTTGTCCCATCCTTCGGGGATGGTGATGGTTCTTCTGTACCAGCAGGCGGGAATGAAGTCCACGTATTCGATGCCGGACAGCTTGGATTCGGGTACGAACGGAACGAGAATTTCCTTTTCATACTTGGGGGCAGCCCACATACCGCGTTCACGGCCGGACTTGCCGAAGTCGAACTGGAATTCCCAGGTACCGTTCAGGTTTACCCAGGATTCTTCCCCGCGCACCAGCGTCGGACGGGGATACTCAGGTCTCGGAATATACATAGTATACCTCCTGTATGTAAAAAATTTTTGTGTCGGGTTAATCCAGCATAAAGCTGGTGGTAACGGAATTTTCCAGATGGAGTCTGGGTCTGGAGTGACGGATCCAGTGGTTGTGTTCATACCCCGGCTCCGTGCCCTGCAGACGCTCCCAGGAATTGATGAGACTTTCCTTTTCCGGCCACAGCACGATGTCCGGGTCGGCATTCTGATACAGTCCCATGGTGGCACCGAAGTTGCCGTGGTGGCAGATCTGCATGATGTCGCACTTCAGCTCACTGCCGTACACATCGGCCAGCATATCGCTGATCGGGATTCCGCAGTCGCCGGGGATGAGAACCTTCTTATGCTCGCTGCGGATCATCCAGACCAGGGAGAAATAGTTGGTGTCGTTCATCAGTCCGGGGAAGAAATCCTCGTAGGAAATCATGGTGTCGATCACATAGCCGGGCATCCGGTATCTGTCGCCGCCGTGGGGAGTATAGATCTTCGCTTCCGGGAAATATTCCGCCGCCTTTCCGGAGATGCGCGTCCGGTGGTATTCGATGTCCTCCGGCTTGCCGTGCTTGACGGGAGCGCTTTCCAGATTGGGGAAATTGTAGCCGACGGCTTCCAGAACAAATTCATCGTGGTACTTGTCCCAGAAATCCATGGCAAGATTGCAGTGGTCGCCGTGGGGATGGGAGAACAGCCACAGACGGATCACGGGCTTTCCTGCGGCAGGCTGATGGGAACGGAGATAGGTCATGAGATGATCGGTGTCCTCCGCATCTCTGGGGCCGCCGTCGATGATGACGTAGGTGCCGTCGTGATTCCGCAGGATGTAGGAGTTTCCGGGTGCAAACTGCTGAACGCCCTTCCGCCCGATCTGGGTGATGGCGGGAGTCCAGAAGAAGTCGCCTTCCACGTTCAGGGTGGGATGCTTTTCTCCGGTGGTCGCAATGATCTTCACCAGTTCCTTTGCCGGGAAATGGGATACCCGCACAATCAGCTCACCCTTCGTCAGGGTCATGAAGGTGCACTCACCCATGGTGTTCTCGTCCGCCTTCTCAAAGCCTTCGGCGAGAAGCAGTTCACGGTACTGTGCCGCCTGCTCCGCTGTGACTCCGGTAAAGCCGTACACTGCGGTATCATTCATGCCGGTATAGGTGTCCTGTGCTTCCCCGTATTCAAAGCCGGGAAGTCCTGGAAATCTGGTTTCGTCAAGATAAGAGTTCATGATATCCTCCTATTTCACGTCATCCGTGTAGATGCCGTCGATTCCCATGTCAAAATACTTCTGCTGTTCTTCGTCTCCGTTGACGGTGTGGATGTACAGAGGCACTCCGGACTTCTTCATGCCGTCCACATAACCTTCCACATCACACAGCTCATAGGAGAACGTGAAGCCGATGAGAGGATGCTTCCGTGCGAATCTGCCGAGAGCGCTCCAGTCGGTCTTCCCCGCCCAGTCCAGACGATAGAGGGTGTAGACCACGTACTCAAAGCCCATCTCACGGACAGCGTCGTACTGGTCTTCCTCATAGATCTGCACAACAAACCGGTTCTTCAGATCGGGACAGGTTTCTCCGATCTTTTCCAGCGCCGGCAGGAAATCGTCCTTGATATCCGCCACAATGTACAGCCCTTCGTGCTCCCGGAGAGTCTCCGCCAGTGTTCCCAGCCACATGGGCGTGAAGTTGGCGTAGATTTCCGTTGCCAGAAAATCCTCCAGCGTCATGGGAACATCGTTCTCGATATCGGAAGAATACTCCTTATGCCAGTTGTGGATGCAGGCAAGCTCACCGTCCGCGGTAAAGCTGAAGTCCAGCTCCACCACTTCGCATCCGGCATCAATGCACTGCGCCAGTCCTTCCGCGGAGTTGGATCCGTCGTAGGTACGCGCCACATAACTCTCGTCGATGCCGTCAAGGGTGCCGCCCGCGTGGATGACGTACTTCATTCCGTCACGGATGTACGCGGCCTCATCGGGATCGGTGTATTCCGGGTACCGGGCGCCGCAGGAAGTCAGAAGAAGCAGGGACAGGAGCAATGCGGAAATTCGCTTCATAGGTTCCCCCGAGTATGAAACAGGCGGGAAAACATCGTCTGATATCTTCCCGCCTTTCGTTTGTTAAATTAAATTTCTGACAAAACTGAGCCGGAATTATTCAGCGTCGGTTTCTTCAGCGGTTTCTTCTGCAGCTTCTTCGAGAAGAGCACGGATGGAAAGACCAACCTGGTGCTTTTCGGTATCGATGGAAGTAACCTTAACGGTAACAACCTGACCAACTTCCAGAACTTCGTCGGGCTTAGCGATCTTGTGATCAGCGATCTGGCTGATGTGGATCAGACCGTCGCAGCCGGGAACGATTTCAGCGAATGCGCCGAAGGGCATCAGGCTTACAACCTTAACTTCAGCGGTATCGCCTTCAGCGTACTGAGAGGTGAAGATGTTCCAGGGATTCATAGCATCGGTCTTGTAGCCGAGGGAGATTCTGCCCTTTTCACGGTCGAAGGACTTAACGTATACGTGGATCTTGTCACCAACGGATACAACTTCGGAGGGATGACGGAGTCTCTTCCAGGACAGTTCGGAGGTATGTACCATACCGTCTACGCCGCCCAGATCAACGAATGCACCGAAATCGGTGAGGGACTTGATTTCGCCGTCGAATTCCTTGCCTTCTTCGATTTCTGCCCAGAATGCTTCTTCCTTAGCCTTGCGTTCTTCGCGGAGTACGGCGCGGATGGAAGCGTATGCTCTCTTGCGTTCGGGCTTGATTTCGATAACCTTTACCTTCTGGGTAGTGCCAACGATGGAGAGGAGATCGCCATCCTTCGGAACGCCGGTCAGGGATGCGGGAATGAATACGCGAACGGAGAAGAGGGTGATGATAACGCCGCCCTTAACTGCTTCAACGATCTTGCCTTCCAGGGTTTCGCCGGATTCGCATGCAGCAACGATCTTGTCCCAGTTAGCTTCGGAGTCAACTCTGGTCTTGTCAAGAGTAGCGATGCCGTCTACGTCGCTTACCTTGATAACCTTAGCGCGGATAGTGTCGCCTACCTTGTAGAGAACATCCAGCTTAGCGGACGGATCATCGGTAGCCTTGTCGTGTACGATAACGCCGGTGGTCTTTGCACCGAGGTCAAGGTGAATTTCGTTCTGGGAAATGGACGTAATAACGCCTTCGACGATGTCTCCTGTATTTAAAGTTTTGAAAGATGTCTCGAGAAGTTCAGCAAAAGTCTGCTCGTTCATGGTTTGAAATACCTCCTGTATTAAACTGAACGGTGTCGATGCACCGGCAGTTATTGCAACATTAAATTTGTGGGCATCAATATGCGGGCAGTCCTTGGCATCCCCGATGAAATACACATTCGGACAGTGCGCACGCGAGATATCGCAGAGCTTCCGTGAATTTGAACTGTCCGGGCTTCCGATGACGATCATCACATCGGACTGACCGGCAAGGGACGCAGCTTCTTCCTGTCGCAATTGAGTCACATTACATATTGTATCAAAAATCCGGGCGTTTGTATAGTCCTTTTTGATAAAATTTATACTTTTTTTCCATTCTGTCAAATTTTGTGTAGTTTGGGCGGCTACAACTATTGATTTTGCACACTTTTCAGTCAAACTGTACGAATCCAGCCATTTTTTTACTTCGCCGGAGTCCGCAAAGGTCATACTTTCGCCCTTTACACAGCTCAGAATGCCCTCCACTTCGGGGTGTTCCGCGTTCCCGGAGAGGATGAAGAGGGTGTCGTCCCCCGAATTCTCCTCCGCGATCTTTCTCACGCGGGTGACATAGGGACAGGTACCGTCAAGAAGCCGGAATCCGGGATTCCGCTCCGCACAGGCCGTGAGAGTCTCCACTACGGATTTCAGCTCGCCGTGGGCACGGATCACCACCGTGATTTTCTCCCCCCGGTCGGCGGCATCCACAATTCCCGGAATGTCATCCCTCGTGATCTCCTCCACGCCCCGCGCCCTGATTCCGGCCACGTAGACGTCGTTGTGGATGATTCTGCCGAGGGTGCAGATCCGTCTTCCCTGTTCCGCAGGATCGGCGGCAACCCGGTCAAGCTCCCGCTCCAGTTCTCCCGTAGCCCGCTTCACACCGAAGCAGAAGCCGGCGTGCTCGGCAATCCGGATGCTCATGCGGTTTCTCCCTCATGTTCGGGTGCCGGAAGAGCGGATTCCCCGTACTTGATGGCGCAGACTCTGTCGAAAATGATTCTCGACGCGTTCATGTACTCGGTTCTGCCGCCGGAGACGAAAGCCAGATCCTCGAAAGGGATGGGCTTGCCGAAGGTGACGTGATTTTTCCGGAACATGGCGGTGTGCATCTTTTTGTTGTCGATGAAGACCGGCAGCACACAGGCTTTGGTATGATAGGCAACCATGCCCACGCCGTGCTTGATTTCCGTTCCTCTGGGATCCACGCCGGAGTGGCGGTGACCCTGGGGGAAAATGCCCACCAGTTCCCCTTCCTCCACCAGCGCGATGGTCTTCTTGATGCTTCCCACATCTCCGCCGCCTCTGTCAACAGGATAGGCCCCCAATGCCCTGATCAGGGGAGCCAGCAGGGGAATTCTGAACAGTTCCTTCTTCGCCATATACCGCACCTGACGGTTGGATGCCGCGGAAATCACCAGCACATCCGCAAATCCGGTGTGATTGGATGCCAGAATGCAGCCGCCCTCAGGGATGTTCTCCACGCCTTCGGATTCGATCCGGTACAATGCAGCCACGATGGGCTTGAAGGTTTTATAAATCCATTGATAGAATGTCATGTCAGTTACCGTCCGCCATGGTTTCGGCGGTTTTCTTCATAATATCAATAATATAGTCCGCGGACTGGTCGATGTCGTAGCCGTCGTTGACAAACTCGATGGCGTCGTCTGCTTTCTTCAGGGGCGCGGCTTCCCTCTCGCTGTCCTGTCTGTCCCGTGCGATGATGTTGTCCAGAACTTCCTCGAAGGTAACATTCAGTCCCTTTTCGATCTGTTCCTTATACCGTCTGCGCGCCCGTTCTTCAGCGGTTGCGGTCATGAAAATCTTCACCTCCGCATCGGGGATGATCACGGTGCCGATGTCGCGGCCGTCCATGATGACACCGCCCCGGGCTGCGATCTTCTTCTGCATATCCAGGAGGAACGCCCGTACTTCGGGAATCTTCGATACCGCGGATGCATAGGCCGATGCGGTTTCGGTGCGGATTCTCTCACCCACGGGAACATCATTCAGCTTCACCTGCTGCTTTCCGTCCTCGTAGGTCAGATCAACGTCAACCTCCGGCAGAGCGGCGATGATTCCGGCTTCGTCTTCCATGGCAATGCCGTTTTCCGCCATGTACAGACCAACGGTACGGTACAGTGCGCCGGTATCCACATAGACCAGCCCGGTCTTTGCGGCTACTGCCTTTGCGATGGTGGATTTGCCCGCGCCGCTGGGTCCGTCCAGTGCAACGCGGATCTTCTCGTATGTCATAGATTTCTCCTCGTACTTGTATTTCTCTATCATTTGCCCGTTTGTCCGGTCTTAATCACCATTCCGCCGCACTTTTTCCGGCAGCCACAGCCGTTGAGAATGCCAGCTGCAGATTGTATCCGCCGGTGTATGCGTCAATGTCAATGATCTCGCCGCAGACGAAAATGCCCGGGTGATTTTTCAGTTCCATGGTTTTCGGGTTGATTTCCTTGATCTCCACGCCGCCGGAGGTGATGATCGCCTCGTCAATGGGTCGGAAGGCTTTCGGAGTCAGGGGATATCCCTTGAGGGTTTCCAGCAGCCTGTGTCGTTCTTCCTTTGTGATTTCCCCGGTCTTTTTGTGGGGCTCGATTCCGGTCTGCTTCACCACATAGGGAATCAGCTTCACCGGCAGAAGATCGCCGAGGGAGTTGATGAAATCCCGTGCGCTGTACCTGGCGAAATCCGCAAGCAGACGTTTGTCCAGCTCTTCCTCGCTCAGCGCCGGCTTGAAGTCGATTGCCATCCGGTAGCTGTCAACGGGATATTTCTGCATATTGGCCGATGCGGTCAGCACCAGGGGGCCGGACACGCCGAAATGGGTCAGCAGCATCTCTCCCTGCTCCGTATACACGGTATCACCGTTGTGGGTAACCGTCAGCCGCACGTTTTTCAGTGTCAGCCCGGACAGATCGTAAAGATTCTCCTTTGTCACCACGGGAACCAGCGAAGGCTTCAGCTCCGTGATCTTCACGCCCAGGGATGCCAGCATTTTATGTCCGTCGCCGGTGGATCCGGTTCCGGGATAGGATACGCCGCCGGTGGCGATAATGACGGCATCGTACAGCCCGGAGGTGTTTTCCAGATTCACGCGGATGCCTTCGTCACATTCTTCCACGGAGGATACCCGCGCATTGTATTTCACATTCACGCCGCACTCCCGCATCCGCTTCACCATGGCAGCCTGCACATCCGCCGCCTTGTCGGACACCGGGAACACACGCCGTCCCCTCTCGGTTTTCAGAGGCACCCCTGCGTTCTCGAACCACGCCATGGTATCCGCCGGAGTGAACCGGCTGAGCACGCCGTAGAGGAATTTGGGATTGCCCGACACCGCTTCCATGACTTCCTGAGGGGTACAGTTGTTGGTAACGTTGCATCGTCCCTTGCCCGTGATCCGAAGCTTCTTCCCGGCAAAGGGATTCCGCTCGTACACGGTCACCTTTGCCCCGGCTTCTCCGGCAGTCACAGCGGCCATCATACCTGCCGCTCCGCACCCGATGACGGCGACACGCTTTCCGTATTCGTTCCGTTCCGTATTCATTCTTCATCCCCTCCGGCAGCCGGGCTGGTATAGACGTTGTATTCCTTCCAGACCTGTTCCAGGCGTCCGAGAGTCTGGGTCACTTCTTCATGCTTCTTCTTGCCGATGTAGGCTATCATGGCGTTGATAAGGCTCATGGGTGCTACCAGGGAGTCCACGAAGGAAACCATCTCACTCTTGGCAATCAGCGCCACATCCGCGTGGGGCACCAGAGGAGAGGACATACTGTCGGTGATGGCGATGACTTTCGCACCGGTTTTGGAGGCGTACTCGGTGGCGTTGACAATCCCCGTGGTATATCTGGGAAAGCTGATTGCCACAAATACGTCGTCCTCGTGAACCTTCATCAGGTGCTCGAAGATTTCGCTCCCCCCCGCCGGACGGATCAGCCGCACATTGTCGAACAGCAGCCCGAAATAGTAGTTCATGAATTCCGCCAGAATCGCAGAGGAGCGCATTCCGAGAATGTAGATATTCCCGGCACCGAGAATCATGTCCACCGCTTTCCTGAAGGCCTCCCGATCAACGGTCTCCAGGGTGGATTTGATTTTCTCCATGTCCGCTGTCAGACTGTAGTCCAGGATTTCGTTCTCTTCCATGCGGTGATTGACGGCCTGAACCCGCTGCACGGATGTCATCCGCACACGCACGGTTTCCCGGATCTGCTGCTGGAGCTGGGGATAACCGTCATAACCCATTTCATTGGCAAAGCGCACCACAGTGGACTCGGATACGCCCACCTCACTGCCCAGGGCGGATGCAGTCATATAGGCCGCTTTGTCGTAGTTGTTCACAATGAACCGCGCGATGAGCCGCTGTCCTTTGGAAAGTCCCGGCAGAGCTTCTTCGATATGGGCAATCAGGTCGTATGTCTGGTTCTCCACGGAATTACCTACCTTTATCGTTGTTGTCGTCATATTCGCTGTGACGATGATTATCTTTTGTTAATTATACCCGTTCCTCGCGCCGAAGTCAACAGAAAAATGCAGGATTTATGCCCTCTTCCTGCATTTTTATTCTTTCGTCCTCTGTATTCCCCTGTGTTTGTTGACAGATGCGCCGGATTATGATATACTGAGGTACTATTCATTGTGTCCCGCAGAATAAAGCATAGGAGAAATATTCATGAACCGCAGTCAATTCAATTACCGATGGGTCTGTCTGATTACAGCCGTCATCGCCATGCTGTTTGCAGGAATCCTGTACGCCTGGTCCATTCTGAAAATACCGTTCCTGACAGAATTCGGCTGGCAGGACAGCGCACTCGCCTTCAACTTCACCCTGACCATGTGCACCTTCTGTCTCGGTGCATTTGCCGGCAGTCATCTCACAAAAAAAGCCGGAACTGCGCCCGTCCTCATCCTCGCCGGACTCCTTGCGGGCAGCGGTTTTCTCCTCACCGGATTCCTCACCGGCAGCAGCATCGCCCTCCTGTACCTGACCTACGGCATTCTGGCAGGCAGCGGCATCGGCATCGCCTACAATGTTCTGATCTCCTCCGTCAGCGCATGGTTCCCCGACAAAAAAGGGCTCTGCTCCGGATGCCTCATGATGGGATTCGGCGCCAGCACCCTTCTTCTGGGAAGCCTCATCAGTGCCCTTTATGAACCGGATAGTCTCGGATGGCGGAAAACCCTGATGCTTCTCGGGCTGGTTCTCGCTGCCGTTCTGATCGTCTCCGCACTGATCGTCAGCCGCCCCGGCGAAACTGTCCGTCTCCCCGCCCCGAAAAAGAACCGCGGCAGCCTCAGCGAGGATTTCGAAGGAAAGGACATGACTCCCTCCCAGATGATCCGCCGATTCACCTTCTGGCGCGCCTTCATTCTCCTGGTATGCCTGACCGCTGTGGGAAATTCCGTCATCAGCTTTGCACGGGATCTGGTGCTGTCCGTCGGTGCATCCGCAGCCATGGCCACAACAATGGTCGGCGTGCTGTCCGTCTGCAACGGTCTTGGACGTGTTCTCACGGGCGCACTGTTTGACGCCGCGGGACGACGGATCACCATGACCGCTGCCAATCTTCTCACCATCACAGCGGCAGCCGTTACCCTCATCGCCGTACTGACAAGCTCCGTTCCCCTTTGCATCGTCGGGCTTTGTCTCACCGGACTGTCCTACGGATCCTGTCCCACGCTCTGTTCCGCGTTTGTTTCCTCCTTTTACGGGCAGAAGCATTTCGCCACCAATTTCAGCATCGTAAATTTCAACCTGATTTTCGCCTCCTTCATCGCAACGGCATCTGCCGGTCTGTACACCGGAACCGGAAGCTACACTGCCCCCTTCCTCCTCCTGCTCGCTCTGGCTGTGGGTGCCCTTGCCCTGAATTTCAGCATCCGGAAACCTTAAGGCAATCCTGAATCAAAACAAAAACGGCTGCCGCAGTCCGCACAGGGGATTGCAGCAGCCGAAATTATTTATATCGGTTTATACGGAGCTTTTGCTCAGTCGGCCTTCTTTTCGGGAACCATGAGACCGTAGGAGCCTGCGTTTCTCTTGTAGACAATGCAGGTTGCACCGGTGTCCGCGTCTTCAAAAGCATAGAAGCTGTGACCGAGGAGATTCATCTGGAGGATTGCTTCTTCGGGAGTCATGGGCTTGAGGGGGAAGGACTTGGTCCGGATATCGAACGTGCCTTCTTCTTCTACGGGAGCCTGTTCCATTGCCGCTTCCGCTGCTGCGAAGGAGGACTTCATCCGCTTTTCCAGACGGGTCTTGTTCTTGCGGATCTGACCTTCGATGATGTCGATGCAGCGCACCACGGAAGTTTTGAAATCTGCTGTGCTCTCCTCCGCACGGAAGAGAGTTCCTCCAACTGAGATGGTAATCTCCACGCACTCGTTATCGCGGATCTTGCGGAACGTCACTGCGGCGTCGGCACCCTTGGGGAAGTACCGGTCGAACTTTGCGAGTTTCTTCGTGGTGAATTCCTTCAGATCTTCGTACACATTGATCTGTCTTCCGATAATAGAGATGTTCATGTTCGTACCACCTTTTTGAGTATTTGCCGCGGTCGGTGAGGGAATTCGTCTTTCCCTTCCCTCCCCGGCACCTGTATTATACCATATTCCGGCTCCGGAAAAAACATATATATTGTGAATTTTTACAGTCAATCGTGTTTTTTTGTCCTGTTTTCCATGATATTGCACTATATTGCTGCACAATTCAACAATATATGAACGATTTTACCTCTCCCCCCTGGATCAATCCCGTCCAAAATTGTACGAATTTGCTTCCGATTTTCTAACCATATGCCGGACTGCGGATATTTGTGTGAATACACGAAATTTTATCATTCAAAATGTTGTCGATTTGTGCAAAAACTGTTTGACACATTTTTCTTTTCATGCTATAATGATAGTGGGTGACCGGAATTTCCGATTGGGTTCAAAAGGCATAATCCGGCATCCTTTTGTCAATCCTATGTATAATAATTTACAGATCAATTTTTCAGAAAAGAGCGGCAGAACGCTGCGTCGGAGGAAAAAATGAGAGATAAAATGAAATGTGCCGTGATCGGTGCGACCGGTATGGTTGGTCAGAGATTCCTGACCCTGCTTGAAAATCACCCCTATTTCCAGGTAACCGGTGTGGTAGCAAGCCCCCGCACCGCAGGCAAGACCTATGAAGAAGCCGTGGAAGGCCGCTGGAAGATGAAGACCCCCATCCCGGAAGAAGTCCGGAAGATGGTCATCATCAACTCCGAAAACATTGACGAAGTAAAGGCCATTGCGGATTTCGTGTTCTGTGCAGTGGATCTCCCCAAGGACGAAACCCGTGCCCTGGAAGAAAGATACGCGAAGGCCGAGATTCCCGTAATCTCCAACAACTCCGCACACCGCTGGACCAGCGACGTTCCCATGGTGATTCCGGAAATCAACGACCACCATCTGGAAGTAATCAAGAGCCAGCGCGAAAGACTGGGCACCACCCGCGGCTTCATTGCGGTCAAGCCCAACTGCTCCATTCAGAGCTATGTTCCCGCACTGACTCCTCTCCGCAAGTACGGCATCAAGCAGGTACTGGTTACCACCTATCAGGCAATCTCCGGTGCCGGCAAGACCTTTGACACCTGGCCGGAAATGGTGGACAACGTGATCCCCTACATCGGCGGCGAAGAAGAAAAGAGCGAAAAGGAACCTCTGAAGATCTGGGGTGATGTACGCGGCGGCACCATCATCGAAGCCAAGGCTCCCCTGATCTCCACCCAGTGCATCCGTGTTCCCGTTTCCGACGGTCACACCGCGGCTGTATTCGTATCCTTCGAGAACACTCCTCCCCGCGAAACCATCCTGGAAGAGTGGAAGAACTTCCGCGGACTGCCCCAGATGCTGGAGCTTCCCTCCGCGCCCGCACAGTTCGTGACCTACCACGACGAAGACAACCGTCCTCAGGCAAAGCTTGACCGCGATCTCTACGGCGGTATGGGCGTCTCCATCGGCCGTCTCCGTCCCGACACCATCTTCGACTACAAGTTCGTCGGTCTCTCCCACAACACCCTCCGCGGTGCGGCAGGCGGTGCTGTTCTGATTGCCGAACTTCTCTACCGTCAGGGCTATCTTGACTGAAACCATGAATGACTGAAACCATCCCTCTGCGGTTTTCATGATCTGTATGATGCCGCAGGGGGATTTTTGTCATGGGGCGTGACGCACTGTGCGTCCCCGCTCTTCCTGCGTTTGTTTCCGATACCTGCCAGTATTACCGGCGCGGCAATCATCCCGGCAATGCCTGCAGTCTTCCAGCCCACGTACACGGCAAGGAGAGCCACAGCAGGATGGACTCCCGTAACCTTTCCCACAAGCCTCGGCTCCAGAAACTGCCGCACCGCGTATACGACAGCAAGAAGGATCAGCAGTCCCACCCCCGTGGCCGCATCCCTTCTCAGAAACCGCCACGCCGCCCACGGAATCATAACCGCACTGCATCCGAACAACGGCAAAGCGTCAATGCCGGCAATGATCACAGCCGCCGCCAATGGATTCTCCGCACCGATAAAGGTCAGCCCCAGCGAGAGGATCACCGTGGTCACCAGACACAGCACAAGATACGCCCGGAGATAGGAGAACACCACGGACGATGCATCCCCGAACCACCGTGATGCCCTCCCCTTCCATTTTTCCGGCAGAAGGGATCGGATGCAGGCACCGGCACCCGGCAGATCCGCGGTCAGGTACACAAACGCCACGCTTCCCATGAACAGGGACAGCACGCCTCCGCCGATTCCCTGCACCGCATCCCCCAGAAACTCCGCACCCCTGCTCCCGAGCCATGCGGCACCTTCCTCCAGGACATGGGACACCACGCCGTAAAACCTCCCCGTCCGGTATTCGGATTCCGTGAAGGGCAGAAGATCGAACAGCCCCGTGAGCAGCCGTGCGGCATCCTCTGCAGCTTCCGGGAGTCTGCCGATCAATACCCACAATTCCGTCAGAAGCCGTGCAGACAGGGTCGTGACCGCGTATCCGGCGGCAAACAGCACCACCACGGCATACACCGCACAGAATGGGATCTCCTTCATCCGAGCACGTTTCGCCAGCCGTACGCCGAGAGGTCTGACCAGCCGGGCACACAGATACGCCAGCGCAAAGGGAATCACCGCCGCCGCAATTTCCCCCGCCGATTCCGCAAACAGAAACCCGATTCCGCATCCCAGCGCAATCCACTGCCACCGCATTCCGTCACCTCCCGTCTTTCCCATAGTATGCCCGGACAAAAAGAAAAAACACCGTTCTCCCGGAGTAAAATCTTCTCTCACTTGACAGGGGACGGCTTATCTGCTACAATATAATAAAAATTCAATCCTGCGGAGGTTATTATGATTACGGAAAAAATCGGCGGCGGCACCTACATCTCCCTCGGATTTCCCCTCCCCCTGACCGACGACGCCAAAAACGCAATTCTTGAAAAATGGGATATGGCCAACGACGACGGCGAAGTGGATGACCTCATCGCAGAAGCCGAAGCCATCGCACGCCCCTGTGCCTATGTTCTTCCCCTCTCCGTGGATGAGCTGAAAGAGGATTATGCCGTTCTCTCCGGCGTGCGGTTCGAAAGCACCCTCCTCAGCAAACAGCTCTCCCCCCTCATGAACCGCGAAACCCCCACCGTGTACGCCTATACCATCACCTGCGGTCAGGAACTGCACCGGTGGAGCCAGAGTCAGGACGATGTCCTGCTGCAGGGCGTGGCGGAAGATATCTCCGTACGGTACCTGTACATGGCATCCGCGGCTCTCCGGGAATTTGTCAGCGACAACTACTTCCACGGAAAGCACTTCTCCGCCATGAATCCCGGTTCTCTGAACACATGGGATATCACCAACCAGAAGCCCCTGTTCGGTCTGCTGGGCGAAGGCGCGGACAAATGCGGCGTGGAACTGACCGATTCCATGCTCATGATCCCCTTCAAATCCGGCTCCGGCGTGTACTACGAAAGCGAACATAACTTTGAATCCTGTATGTTCTGCGATAAGCTCAACTGCCCCAACCGCAGAGCAGAGTTCAAAGGTAACGAGTGAAGCTG
>JAFQWY010000212.1 GCA_017407225.1 Clostridia bacterium
AATGCTTCAACGTGACCCGCACCTTCGCAAGCCCGTCCATTATGCGCCGTTATCTGAAACTTGAACTGACTCCGTACCTTCAGGGCAAACGTTCCTTTGACGACTGTTTCGACAATCTCTACACCACCATCGAACTCTACAAGGATGAATAAATCATGAAACGAATTCTTTCTGTTCTTCTGCTCACAGCAATGCTGACTGCCTGCGGGACAGCCACTACTGCACCGGAAGCGGTATCCGGTGATACGGCCACAGCGGATGTTTCTGCATCCGGTGATGAAGCAGCCGAAACCGAACCGGAACCGGATTACTCCGATTTTGTATTTCCGGAAGAAACGGATACGCTCGTTGTTTATTCATCCGGTATGCTCAATCAGACGATGAATCCGGCTATCAAGATTTTCGAGGAAATGTATCCGCACATTAATGTGGATTATCGTGTACTCAGCGAAACCGAACATGAAAATCTTCTCCGTACCGAAATTCCCGCAGGTACCGGTCCCGACCTTGTTTTTTCATATGGTATTGAGCTGCCCGACATCTACAAAACAATGGCGACAGGCGTTTTCTGTGACCTCAATCCCTATCTGCATAAGGATGAAGAATTCCGCTTTGATGAGTATATTCAGGGGGTATTCACCGGCAGTCAGATTGAGGGCAGACAATATATGGCTCCCGTACAGGTTAAGATGCCTGTTGTACTGACAACGGTGGAAATCCTTGAAGAAAGCGGAATCAAACCAGAACAGCTCGATACCTATGAAGGATTTCTTGATGCCTGTGCTGCATTCAAAAACAACAATCCGGATTCTGATCTTTTCGACTTTAACGCGGGAGAGGGATTTCTGATTGACCTGTATGATCTCTGCGGTCTGAATTTCATTGATTATGCCGCCAACACAATCGTGATGGATAAAGAGAAATTGAATAAGCTCGCAGATGTCAGCAGGCTCTACTATAATCCGAATGCAGGCGAACCGGCAGTGGATGGGGCACTGAGTTCTTTTATCAACCGTAAATATATGTTCCGGTCTTATCCCACAAACAGTTTTCTCATGGTAAATGACTCTGCCGCAATAAAAAATTTCGGAAACGAAACACCGTATCTGACCTTGGTTCCCGATCCGTACGGCGGAACGACCGCAAACCTCATGACTTCGGCGGCAATTCCCGAAGGATCCCCCAATAAGCTCAACGCTTACCGTCTTCTGAAAATTCTTCTTTCCGAAGATGTTCAGTACGGCTCAAATGCCTTCCTCGGTATGCCCATTCATCTGGAATCCATCCGGAAAAATTTTGCATCAAGCGTAGAACGGAACCGCGAACTGGAGCTTGATGTAAACGAAGAAGATTACGAACCGCTGATTGAGAAATTTCAGAATATCACACGCGCATTTGTCAGCCCCTCCATTATCCGCCGTTATCTGAAACTGGAAATGTCTCCGTATCTTGCCGGAAAACGCTCCTTTGACGACTGTTTCGATAATCTCAAAAACACACTTGAACTCTACAAGGATGAATAACTCATGAAAAAACAACACTCCTTCCGGCTGCGGATGCGGACGAAGGATTCGATCGCCGGGTTTCTGTTCTGTCTCCCGGCGATCGCCGGTATGGCGGTCTTCTTCGTGATCCCGTTCTGCATTACCCTGCGGATGTCCGTTTCCGAAAATATGGGCTCCTCCGCGTTCGTCGGACTGAAAAACTACACGGATGTGTTCGCCAGTTCCGCGTTCCGGCTCGCCGCGGAGAACACCTTCCGATTTTTTGGTGCCGCCCTGCCCTGCATCTTCTTTCTGTCCCTCGGTATCGCGCTCCTTCTGTTCCGGAATCTGAAAAAGTTCGATCTCTTCCGCACCGTGTTTGTCTTTCCGCTGGTGCTTCCGGTGTCGTCGGTCGTCCTCTTTTTCCAGATCGTCTTCGGCGACCTCGGCATCCTCAACCGGTTTCTCGAAAGTGCCGGCACACCGGCACAGGACTGGATGGGAGAACACGCCTTTGTCGTTCTGCTGATTCTGTATCTCTGGAAGAACACCGGCTACAATGTCGTTCTGTTCCTCGCCGCGCTGAATTCCATCCCGAAGGAATACTATGAGGCGGCGGACATCGACGGTGCGGGCGGCTTCACGAAAGTCACCCGTCTCACGCTCCCGCTGATTGCGCCGCACACGCGGTTTATTCTGGTGATCTCCATTGTCAATCTGTTCAAATCGTTCCGCGAGGCGTACATCCTGTTCGGCGATCACCCCGACCGGAGCATTTACATGATCCAGCATTTCATCAACAACAATTTCATCAATCTGAATTACATCCGCCTGTCCGTCGGCGCGGTTCTGGTGTTCCTCGTGATTTTCATCATGGTCGGACTGCTTCTTGGTTTCGGACTTCGCGGGAAAGGAGGCGATGAAGCATGAAACGGAAGAAAAAGAAAATCGCGGATATTGCCGCGCTTGTGATCCTGCTCATTCTGTCGGTGACGGTTCTCCTGCCGGTCGTCTTTATCACAACGCACTCGTTCATGAGCAGCCGCGAGCTGAACGCCGCGTACGGGGACATCCTCACCGCCGCCGCATCCGCTGACGAAAGTGAAGACGAACCGATTGCGATGGATCCGCATCTGATCCCGCGTGAACCGTCGCTGAAGGGATATTGGGACGTCTTTCTGGCGACGCCGGATTATCTCGGCAAGTTCTGGCTGTCGATGTTCCTGACCGCCGCCATCACGGGAGGTCAGACGGTTTTGGCATGTCTCGGCGGGTACGGATTTGCGAAATTCCGGTTCCCGGGGAAAAACCTACTGTTTGTGCTGATGGTTCTGCTGATGATGCTTCCCCTGCAGGTCACGCTGGTGCCGAACTATATTGTATTGGATAAACTCGGGTGGATCGGATCGTATGCGGCATTGATTCTGCCGGGCATCTGTTCCGTGTTCGGCGTGTTCCTGCTGACGCAGACGTTCCGGTCGATTCCGGACTCCATTCTGGAAGCGGCCAGACTCGACGGTGCGGGACAGCTGAAAACGCTGTTTTATGTCGTTGTTCCGCAGGCGAAAGCGGGGATTGCGTCGCTGGTGATTCTGAACTTTATTGATACGTGGAATATGGTGGAACAGCCGCTGGTGTTCCTCAAGGAACGGGCGAAATATCCGCTGTCGATTTTTCTGTCGCAGATCAACAATGCCGATCCGGCACATGCGTTTGTCTGCGGGATTCTCGCCATGCTTCCGGTGCTTCTGCTGTTCCTGCATTTCAAGGACGCACTGATGACGGGGATCGAGAATTCCGCGCTGAAATGAGGTGAACGGAAATGACAACATCGAAAAAAGTTCTGAGTATTGCGACGGCTGTGATTGCGGGACTGCTGATTTTGTGTACGGTTCTGTCGGTCATCATCCGGAATCAGACCCAGCCGGTGGTGGAAACCGTGAAGCCGGCGGAGGAATACGTTGAGACGGAGGACGGCGGGATGTATCTGTTGCATCTTCCTGCCGGTGCGCTGGCGGAGGCTGGGGTTGTGTACGTTGTGCGAAGCGGAATCGGGCTGTTCGGGTACGTATACCATGCGGAGATGGTGGAAGTGGAGGTATACGAACGGAACGGGGAGACGGTGGCGGTCGGTTCGATGCGGCTGTCGCGGCACGATGAGGTGATTGTGCGGCCGGTGGAGAGGATGATGGACGGGTGTCCGGTACGGGTTACGGAATCCGGAACAGATTGAAGAAAATTTTAGAAAAAAACAAAATATACAAGGAGAATATTTCAATGATGAAGAAAATTATTTCAGTTATACTTCTGGCTTCCTTGCTGACTGCCTGCGGGACAGGTACAACGTCATCGGATGCTGTATCCGATGATGCGAATTCATCCGAACAGACTGTTGTTTCTGAAAAAGCTGCTCCGGAAACCGAACCCAGACCGCTGACCAAAGAGGATTATCCGGACTTTGTCATGCCGGAAGCGACGGACACACTGACGGTTTATGCTACCGAAATGCTGAATGTAACGTTGAAGCCTGCATTGGAAATCTTCCGTAAAATGTATCCCGAAGTGGAGGTCACATCCAAAGTTCTCAGCGATGACGAATACGAAACCCTGATCCATACGGAAATTCCTGCCGGACGGGGACCGGATCTGCTGTTTTCCCACGGGGACGATCTGCCGGATGTATATAAAACCATGTCGGGCAGAGTATTTCTTGATCTGAACCCCTATTTTCTGTATGATGAGGAATTTCATCCGGAAGACTATTTCACCGGAATGCTTGACAGCGGACTGTACGGCAGTGAACGGTTTCTTGTTCCCGTTTCCTGCTGTCTGCCTCTGCTGACGACTTCCGCTGAAATTCTGGAGGAGGAAGGGATTGATCCGGATTCCCTCTCTTCCCTTGGAGGACTGCTCTCTGCCTGTGAGACTTATAAAGCAAATCATCCCGACCGGACGGTATTTGCGGATAACGGTTATATCACGGGATACAATCTGCTGAAGATGCTGTATGAAAAATGCGGGATTCAGCTGCTTGACTATCGCAACAATACGCTTTCCATGGATTACAACAGTCTGAAAGCCATTGCGGATATCGCAAAGCTCCACTATACTCCTGGAGAACAAAACAAACAAGGTCGTATCACCCATTTGGATATTCCGAAACATGAGGCATTATTCAACGGGGAAAACACCTCTATGGGGATGACCTTTCTGCTGGAATTCTACAACACAAGCGGAAACGGCGAGAATCATTTGGTCTATACCTATCCCGACAGCAAGGGAACGTCTACCGCAAAAATCATGACGTTTACTGCGATTCCGAACAATACCCCAAATACTCTGAATGCCTGGAGACTGATAAAAATCCTTCTGTCAGAGGAAGTCCAATGCGGCTCCGGTGGTGTTCTCGGCAATCTTACCATCGGAAGTCCTGTTCTGAAAGACGGATTCCGGAATTATCTGACCATGCAGATGGAACGGACATTCTACGGAACATATGAACTGCCGGAAGAGACAATCGAAGAATTCTGCTCACTGGCAGAACAGATTGACAATGCGGTTCTTGCACCGCCGATTCTGCTTCGGTATTTTCAGGCGGAGATGATGCCGTATGTCCTGGGGGAACGTTCGTTTGAGGAGTGTTATGAGAATCTGAAAAATACGGTTGAACTATATAAAGATGAATAAATACAGTCAAAAAAACAACAACCGGAACCAATGGGGTCTGTGACTGAATGGAACAGTGCGGAAATAAGAACATTTTATGAACATTATCTTCATCCCCTTGCATTTTTGCGGAATCGGGTGTATAATACTACCAACAGAATAAATACAGGGGAGCTTGTTTCGGCAGGCTGAGAGGAAGTAATCCAACTTCGACCCTTAACCTGATGCGGATAATGCCGCCGTAGGAAGTCATACGCAGAGATTTTTTACAGGAGGCATCCGATGATGTCTCCTGTTTTTGTTTTGATATGAAGTGAATAACGGGGAGCTTGATGTGTCCATCCGACACGGACAGGCTGAGAGGAAGGTATGACCTTCGACCCGCCGAAGTTCATGATTTTCATGAACTTGACCTGATTTGGATAATGCCAACGTAGGGATACCACAGACATGTGTCTTGTAACGGAAGTACCCCAGATCGGGCGGCTTCCGTTTTTATTATGTCAGAAAGGATGTGAAGAATGTGGTAAAGGTCAATGGATGTGAACTGGAGATCGCCGGAAAAACGCTTGCGGAATATCTTGCATCAACAGACTATGATCCGAAACGGATCGCTGTAGAGCGCAACGGTGAAATCGTTCCGAAGGCAATGTATGGCGAGACGGTTCTCGAAGACGGCGACTGCGTTGAAATCGTCAGTTTTGTGGGAGGTGGCTGAGTGATACCGACCTATGAAGAATGGACACGGGCACTGGAAACGCGGCACGGCACGGAACTGCACGGCAGATTCTCTTCTGCCGTTGTCGCAGTCTGCGGACTGGGCGGACTGGGATCGGGGATCGCCATTGCCCTTGCACGGGCGGGAATCGGGAAGCTGCTGCTGATCGACTTTGACCGGGTGGACATCACCAATCTCCACCGTCAGCAGTACAAGACGGATCAGATCGGAATCTGCAAAACGGAGGCGCTCGCGGAAAACCTCCGTGAAATCGCACCGTATCTGGAGATCGAGACGTACACTGTCCGGATTACGGAAGACAATGCGGTGGGGCTTCTGCGGAGTGCGGACATCATCTGCGAGGCATTTGACGATGCGGAAGCGAAAGCCATGCTCACCGAAGTGGTTCTCACGGAGATGCCGGATAAATATCTTGTTGCTGCATCCGGTATGGCGGGACTCGGCAGTGCAAATGCGATCCGGACGCGCAGAATCACAAGCCGCTTTTACCTCTGCGGCGATGAAATCAGCGATGTATCCGACGGAATCGGTCTTGTATCCAGCCGTGTCATGCTCTGCGCCGCACATCAGGCACACACCGTTCTGCGGATTCTGGCAGGACAATTTGAAACTTAACGAAAGAAGGAAATCAAAATGACAGGTGACAAACTCATCATCGGCGGACATGAATTCACATCCCGCTTTATCCTCGGTTCCGGCAAATACTCCATGAAGCTGATTGAAGCGGCTGTAAAGGATGCCGGAGCGGAGATTATCACGCTTGCGGTCCGCCGCGCGAACACAAAGGAACAGGAAAGCATCCTTGACTACATCCCTGAAGGCATCACGCTGCTTCCCAACACAAGCGGTGCGAGAAATGCGGAAGAAGCTGTCCGTATCGCAAGACTTGCAAGAGAGCTTGGCTGCGGTGATTTCGTAAAGATCGAGATCATGCGTGACACAAAATATCTGCTCCCCGACAATGCAGAAACGATCAAGGCTACCGAAATCCTTGCAAACGAAGGTTTTGTGGTCATGCCGTATATGTATCCCGATCTCAACACCGCACGGGATCTTGTGAATGCGGGAGCAGCTTCCGTGATGCCGCTGGCTTCCCCCATCGGTTCCAACAAGGGGCTGGCAACCAAAGAATTCATCCAGATTCTCATTGACGAAATTGATCTGCCCATCATCGTTGACGCAGGAATCGGCAGACCGTCACAGGCCTGTGAGGCGATGGAAATGGGAGCGGCGGCGATCATGGCGAATACGGCACTTGCAACTGCCGGAGATCTGCCGCTGATGGCTTCTGCTTTCAAAAATGCCATTGAAGCGGGACGGAAGGCATATCTGTCCGGTCTGGGGCGTGTGCTGACCCGCGGGGCATCCGCGTCCGATCCGCTGACAGGATTCCTGCGTGATTAAAGGAGAACGATAATGGAAAATCAATTTTTCGTGGATTCGGAGTACCTGTCAACGGAAGCTCTGGCGAAAAAGCACAGACTGGAAAATGATCCGTCTTCCCGTAAGAACCACATGGAATACCTGCCGGGAATGGAAGTGATCGAATCGGATGTATGTGCAAACGTGATGGCGCAGATGAATGACTACGATCCGGCAAAGTATACCGCTGCTGATGTGAAGGCGGCACTGGAGCATGACACCTGCACCATTGAGGATTTCAAGGCACTTCTCTCCCCTGCCGCGGAACCGTTCCTTGAGCGGATGGCACAGAAAGCACGGCTGGAAACCAGCAAGCACTTCGGCAACACCGTCTATCTCTTCACACCGCTGTACATTGCCAATTACTGCGAGAATTACTGTGTCTACTGCGGATTCAACTGCTACAACCACATCAGCCGCATGAAACTGAACATGGAACAGATCGAGCATGAGATGAAAGTCATTGCCGACAGCGGTATGGAGGAAATCCTGATTCTGACCGGTGAGAGCAGAAGTCAGAGCAATGTGGAATACATCGGCGAAGCCTGTAAACTTGCACGGAAGTATTTCCGCATGGTCGGGCTTGAGATTTATCCGGTCAATACGGAGGAATACCGGTATCTCCACGAATGCGGCGCGGATTATGTGACGGTATTTCAGGAGACTTACGACACCGACAAATACGAACAGCTCCACCTGTTCGGTCACAAGCGTGTGTGGCCGTACCGTTTCGACGCACAGGAACGGGCACTCCGCGGCGGCATGAGAGGTGTGGCGTTCTCCGCACTTCTCGGTTTGTCCGATTTTCGGAAGGATGCCCTGGCAAGCGCACTGCACGTTTACTACTTACAGAGAAAGTATCCCCATGCGGAAATGTCGCTGTCCTGTCCGAGACTTCGTCCGATCATCAACAACGACAGGATCAAGCCTCTCGATGTCGGGGAAAAACAGCTCTGTCAGGTACTGTGTGCTTATCGTATCTTCCTGCCGTTTGTGGGAATTACGGTATCTTCCCGGGAAAGCGCCGAATTCCGCAACGGCATCGTGAAGATTGCCGCCACCAAGGTTTCCGCAGGGGTTTCCACCGGCATCGGCGACCATGAAAGCAAGTACACCGGCAAGGAATCCGATGCGGTACAGGGGGACGAGCAGTTTGAGATCGACGACAACCGCAGTCTTGAGAAGATGTACAGGGACATTGCCGAAGAAGGTCTGCAGCCGGTGCTCAATGATTATCTGTATGTATGAGGTGGAATATGAAGAAATTTGATACGAGTCTGTATTTTATCACCGACAGCACGGGGTTCACGGAGGAAGAATTTCTGTACCGCGCGGAACGTGCGCTCATGGGTGGTGTGACCATTCTGCAGCTCCGTGAGAAAAACAAAACCACAAGAGAGTATATTTCGCTGGCGGAAAAAGTACATGAACTTGCAAAAAAATATGATGTACCGCTGATTATCGACGACCGCGTGGACGTTGCACTTGCCGTGGATGCGGAAGGCGTGCATCTGGGTGCGGAGGACATGACAATCGCGCAGGCACGGAAGATACTCGGTGAGGACAAAATCATCGGCGCAACGGCCAAAACCGTACCGTGGGCGCTGGATGTATACGGACAAGGTGCGGATTACCTCGGGGTGGGCGCGATTTATCCCACAACAACCAAGGTAAAAACTGTGCTTACCTCTGTCGATACCCTGCGGGACATCTGCTCGGCTGTACCGATTCCTGTCAACGCCATCGGCGGTCTGAACAAGAGTAACATTGATGTTCTTGCAGGAATTCCGATTGCCGGAATCTGTGCGGTTTCCGCCATCATGAAAGCGGATGATCCGAAAACGGCGGTACAGGAGCTGAAAGCAAGAGCACACGAACTAGCTCTGATTTAATCAAAAAAGCGGCCGATCGGGGGCACCACCTTATGCCGCTATAGAAAACGATGCTGAAAAACAAAAGGAGTACACATATGAAAATAAAAACAGCATTGACCATTGCAGGAAGTGACTGCAGCGGAGGCGCCGGTATTCAGGCAGATATCAAAACCATGACCATGAACGGTGTTTATGCCATGAGTGTGATTACCGCACTGACGGCGCAGAACACCACCGGCGTAAGAGCAATCGAAGAATCCTCACCGGATTTTCTGGCACAGCAGCTGGATGCGGTATTCGAGGATATTTTTCCCGATGCGGTGAAAATCGGTATGGTATCCTCCGGGGAGCTGATCCGTGTGATCTCTGAAAAACTGAAAACCCATGCGGCAAAGAATATCGTTGTCGATCCCGTGATGGTGGCATCCAGCGGCTCCGCATTGATGAAGTCCGAAGCGGTGAAGGTACTGACAGAAGAACTGCTTTCCATAGCAAGCCTTGTCACGCCCAATATTCCCGAAGCGGAAGTGCTGGCCGGAATGGGGATCGAAAATCGTGAGGATATGCTGACGGCAGCAAAAATGATCGGGGACAATTACAGCTGTGCGGTTCTGCTCAAAGGCGGACACAGTGTAAACGATGCCAACGATCTGCTGTATGCGAACGGTACATACCGCTGGTTTACAGGAAAGCGCATCGACAATCCCAACACCCACGGTACCGGATGCACGCTGTCTTCCGCCATTGCCGCCAATCTGGCCAAGGGGTTTGCTCTTGATGAGTCCGTACAGCGTGCCAAGGATTATATCTCCGGTGCCCTTGCCGCCCAGCTGGATCTGGGTCACGGTTCCGGGCCGATGATGCACAACTTCGATCTGAACAGCCGGTTTGCCAAATAAAATGCCTGAAAGGAACCAAATCAATGAGAAGCTACACAACACAAATGGATGCCGCAAGACACGGTATCATCACCCCCGAAATGCAGGCAGTGGCCGCAAAGGAATACCGTACTGCGGAAGAAATCCGTGAACTTGTTGCAGAAGGACAGGTGGTCATCTGCGCCAACCGGCTGCACACCTGCATCGATCCCCATGGTGTGGGTTCCATGCTCCGCACCAAGATCAACGTCAATCTCGGCGTTTCCCGGGACTGCAGGGACTACGACATCGAGATGCAGAAGGTCATGGTGGCGGTACATATGGGGGCGGAGGCCATTATGGATCTTTCCTCCCACGGCAATACACAGCCCTTCCGCCGCAGACTGACTGCCGAATGTCCCGCCATGATCGGCACGGTTCCGGTGTACGACAGTGTGATTCATTACCAGCGGGATCTTGCAACGCTCACAGCGAAGGATTTTATAGATGTCGTCCGTCTCCATGCGGAAGATGGGGTGGATTTCGTCACCC
>JAFQWY010000213.1 GCA_017407225.1 Clostridia bacterium
GAGCGAAAAGCTGGACCTGACAAAGACCATGCTGATGTGCGGCGTGATGTGCGCCTGCTGTTATCTTGTGGCATCCCTGGCGCCCGTGCCGATTCTGGGTCTGGCAGGATGTGCGCTCTGCGGTCTGGCTGTCGGCATCATGTGGCCTGGGACGATCAGTCTGTCTTCCCAGAAATGCCCGAGAGGCGGCACGGCAATGTTCGCATTTCTGGCACTTGCCGGTGACCTTGGAGCTACGGTAAGTCCCGCACTTGTCGGAAGCCTTGCGGAACTGTCCGGCGGGAACCTGAAAAACGGTCTGCTTGTGGCGGCAGTTTTCCCGGTGGTGCTGGTGATCGGACTGATCCTGCTCGGCAGAAACGTGAAGAAGAAGGCGTGACCCTGATACGTTTAACATGAATAACAACAGAACCCTGTTCCACAACGATGCCGAACCATCGATTGGGACAGGGTTTGTTGATATCCATTCGTACTGTCCATACTGCACATTTTCGTAAGAACACCCCACTGCCGTTCATGGCGGTGAGGTGTTTTCTCTATTCATTTCCTGTCTTATATTTTCGCGTCATCCCGTTTTTTTCCGAAATAAACCAGCACAATCACGCAAAGGATAATCTGTACGACCGTGGACAGCGGGGTTGCCAGTCCGATGCGGAACAGCGACACGGGTTCGATCCTGCTGAAAATCCACGAGAGGGGCAGACGGACACAGATACCGCCGACGATTCCCTGAATCATGACGAACGTGGTGTTTCCGCAGCCGTTGAAATAGCCGATGAAGCAGAACAGGAACGCCGTCAGCAGGCAGTCGATGGCATACGCTTTCAGATATTCCGCCGCGGGAGCGATGATCGCCGCTTCCTTTGCAAAGATTCCCGCCAGCAGATCGCCGTGGAAGAAGGTGATATATCCCATGACCACACCGGCGGCAAACGAGGATACAATCCCGCAGAACAGCGCTTTTTTTGCGCGGTCCGGCTTTTTTGCGCCGATGTTCTGTGCCACAAACGCGGACATGGACTGCATGTACGCGGACGGCAGCAGCATGATGAAGGCGCAGACCTTTTCCGCTATGCCGATCCCGGCGGATTCGTTCAGTCCGAGACCGTTGACGATGGCGAGAATTGCGAGGAAGGAAATGCTGACCAGCAGATCCTGCAGAGCGATGGGCGTCCCCAGTTTCAGAATCCATTTGATGTAGGTGCAGTTCGGGCGCAGAGATTTCCGGGTGAACTTAAACGGCAGCGTGCGCCGGCGGATGATAAGAAGCGAAATCACAACGCTCATCGCCTGGGCAAACACGGTGGCGATGGCAGCTCCCGCCGCACCCATACGGAAGACGGCAACCAGAAGAAGATCCCCGAAAATATTGAGTACGCAGGCGATCGCAACCGTCAGGAGCGGGACTTTGGAGTCCCCGATGCCGCGGAAAATACTGCCTACAAGGTTGTACGCCACGATGAAGATCGGTCCCGCCGAACAGAGTATGATATAAAGCACAGTATCTTTGAACGCGGCTTCCGGTGCGTGCATGATGCCCGCAAGCAGAGAGGATGCGGCGATAATGACAACGGACAGAAGAACGGACGCAATCGCAAACAGCGTGATGCCGCTTCCGATGATTCCGCCGGCTTCTTCCTGCCGGCCCGCACCGATCCGGTCACCCACATAAATCGTCA
>JAFQWY010000214.1 GCA_017407225.1 Clostridia bacterium
ACGGAATTTTCTTGGACGTGCGGCAGCGTGTGAGAGCGCACCGCTTCTGCCTGACATGAATGAAGCATGCCTCCCTCCGGATGAAGCTGAACCTGATTTCTCACATGTGCCAGCAAAGAAAGTCACACTGGATGAAATGCTTCGTGATATGGACAAAGGGTTCGCCGAAACACTCTTTGACTACATAGACGCCAAAGGGATGGACGATGTTGAATGCTATAAAAACGCCAATATCGACCGCAAAACTTTCTCAAAAATCAAGTGCAATAAGAACTACAAGCCCAGCAAACAGACGGTTCTGTCCTTTGCGATAGCCCTTCATCTGTCGTTAGAGGAGACAAACCATCTTCTCGGTACTGTCGGGATGACGCTGTCCCGCAGCAGTAAGTTTGATGTGATCGTGTCGTACTTTATCGAGAATGTGAAGTACAATATTTTCGAGATCAACGAGACGCTGTTTGCGTTCGATCAGGTGTTATTGGGGGTGTAATTGTGGATATAAAGAATGGTAGTATCCGCGTTCGTTTGATGAATGACGCTGACTTTCCTTTGATGCTGAAGTGGCTGACAGATGAACGTGTACTTGAATTTTACGGCGGGCGGGATCTTGCTTATACGATGGAAACATTGCGTGACCACTATGCTGATCCCGCAGATGAGCAAACCACCCGTATGATTATCGAATACTGCGGTACTGCAATCGGTTACGGGCAGTTTTATCCGGTTGATTATATGGAATTCGGACTACAGGAATCGGATGATGTGGTTTATGGAATAGATCAGTTCATCGGTGAACCGGATTTATGGAACCGCGGAATCGGAACCGCTTATGTCCTCATACTCTGTGAATGGCTGAAAGCAGAAATGGAAGCCGATGCCGTGGTACTGGATCCTCATAAAGACAATGCAAGAGCAATTCGCGCTTACGAAAAAGCCGGATTCCGCATCATCACCGAACTCCCGGAACATGAATTTTTTGAAGGCAGAAAAGTAGACTGCTGGCTGATGGAATGGCGGTAATTTGTCTCCCGCCAAGCGACCAAACCTCTCTTTCGATGTGATATACTGTAACCACAACAGAAAGAGAGGTTTTTACTATGAAAAACAACATCACAGAACTCGTATTCATCCTTGACAAAAGCGGATCCATGGCAGGTTTTGAGACCGACACCATCGGCGGATTCAATGCTATGATCGAAAAGCAGAAGAAACTGGACGGCAAGATGTACGTCTCCACCGTACTGTTCTCCAATCAGAGCGAAGTGCTCCACGACAGACACGACATTACCGAAATCCGCCCCATGACCGAAGACGACTATCAGGTGGGCGGCGGTACGGCTCTGCTGGATGCCATCGGCGGTGCGATCCACCATATCGGAAACATCCACAAATACGCCAGACCGGAGGATGTCCCGGAACATACCATGTTCGTCATCACCACAGACGGTATGGAAAACGCAAGCCATCAGTACAGCAGTAGAAAAGTGAAGGAAATGATCCGCCGGCAGGAAGAAAAATACGGCTGGGAATTCCTGTTTGTTGCTGCCAACATTGATGCGGTGGAAACGGCTGAGCATATCGGCATCCGCAGAGAACGGGCGGCCAACTATAAGCAGTCTCCCATGGGAACGGCGGTGATGTTTGAAGCTGTGGAGCATGCCGTGGCATCCATGCGGTGCTGCAGTGCGGTGGATGAAAACTGGTCGGAAA
>JAFQWY010000215.1 GCA_017407225.1 Clostridia bacterium
CTGGGGATCAAAATGGAAACCGGCAGGATTTTATGTTCCCGTTCGCACCTGAATAATCAGTGTCTGAATGAAGACTGCCCGTTTTTCGCAAAGCCGAAGAAAAAGGTAGCGTTCATCTGTGTCCACAATTCGTGCCGCAGTCAGATTGCAGAGGCACTCGGAAAACATCTGGCGGCAGATGTTTTTGAATCCTACTCCGCCGGAACGGAAACCAAGCCGAACATCAATCCGGATGCCGTGCGGATCATGAAGGAACTGTACGGTATCGACATGGAGGAAACGCAGTATTCCAAACGGATCACCGACATTCCCGAACCGGACGTTGCGATTTCGATGGGGTGCAATGTAGGCTGTCCCTTCATCGACAGAGACTTTGACGACAACTGGCAGCTCGACGACCCGACCGGTAAATCCGATGAGGAATTCAAAGCGGTCATCAAAAAGATCGAAGAAAAGATTCTGGAACTGAGGGAACGGTATAAGGAAGAACGCTGAATTCAGACAGACGGAGGAACATTTATGTGGACATGCCCGAAATGCGGAAGGGAGTTCAAGCGAACCAATCAGGGACATTACTGCGGCAAGGCTCCCGAAACCGTGGAGGAATACATGGAATCGCAGAGTCCGGAAGCGCAGGCGTACATCGCGGGATTGAGGGAGATCCTTCTCCGCTGTATTCCGGATGTGACGGAACGGATTGCGTGGAGTATGCCGGTGTACAAAAAGGGCAACCGGTCGATTTCCTTTTCGGCCTGTAAGAAACACATCAGCCTTTATATTGATGAAGATGTTCTGGAAATTGTCCGGCCGCAGCTGAGTGAGTTTGTAATAAAGAAAAATGCGGTCTATCTGCCGTATGATAGAGTACTGCCCGAAGATGTAATTGAAACGATCGTAAAGCAAAGCTTTGCAGCAAAGTGACATAGTTTAAGCGGAGGAAACAAAACCTTCGCTTTTCTCTATTTTATGATAATCATCCTTCGGTGAGATGAACCGTCACCGGAATCCCCCGCTCCCCACAGGCATCGATCACAAACTTCGTACCCTTGGACTTGCCGTCCCAGAACGCCAGAACCATATCGGCATATTCGATGATGGTGATGTTCCGCTTCAGCGGCGCACCTCTGCCGTAGCGGTTGTACTCCGGCTTGAATTTTGTCAGCGTGATGCCGTTGGCAAGTGCGAATTCTCTCGCGCAGGTGTCCACGCCTTTTGCACCGCCCGATACAATTTCCGTTGTTCCTTCCGGCAGATAATCCTGCAGATTGTCGATAACGATCCCTCTCGAACCGATCACAGCCACTTTCATAACGTCCTCCAGTTGCAAAAATAATGTAGATATACGGTATATCCATACGCAACATTATAACACATAACAGATATAAAATAAACACATAATATATCTGTTATGTGAGGTTTATATGGCTATAAAGAGTGTATCCATCCGGATCGAAGAAGAAATGCTGGAGAAACTGGGATTCGTTTCGGATTATGAAGGACGTTCGGTGAACAGCCACATTCTGGTGCTGATCCGTGAGAATATCAGGAAATTCGAGGAAGAACACGGCAAGATTGAAGGCGACATCAAGCCGGACGTGAATGTGAAACCGACACGGAAGAACTGAATAGAAACGAGGGGACGGTTAAGCTGTTTCCTCGTTTTTCATTACCCATACGATACCGGAAAGAACAAACACCACGTTCGGCAGAGCCACTCCGTTTCCCCACATCTTATATTCGGCGGCATCGGAGTGCGGTGATTTCAGCCATTTCACGATCTGTTTCTGCGTTTTCGGCTTTACATCGGGATCAACGATCCTGCGATGTGTTTCCCATACATCCGTCCAGTAGGCAATATCAGCATCAGTTGGATTCTCCGTACCAAGGTCATCGCACCACCAGTCCGGGAATCCCTGCAGTCTTGCACACTCGGTGGGAGTCAGGCGGCGAACAGAATACACGATTTCGTTATCGTTGATGAGCGGAGGGTCTTTGTAATCGGATGCCACCAGAGTATTCGCCAGTTCCTCTTCGGCCATTGTGAAGAAGGATGCCTTGCTTGCACTGTAGGTTGGTGCGGCAATTGCTCCCGGTCCTTTGGCAACAATTGTCGGCTGCACATCTTTGTCAATGGTGGGCATATACAGAGCGTTTTGGCCCTGATTGAACGTGTCTCTGCCGATGCCGTAGCAAACTGCATGACGGTC
>JAFQWY010000033.1 GCA_017407225.1 Clostridia bacterium
CACGGAAGAACCGGCGCGGCAGGGCTTGACGAACATGGGGTATCCCAGCTCCTTTTCGCATCTGTCACGGTAGGGGGCGAGATCCGCGGCATTCTTCACGTCGGTCTGCTTGATGACCACAGCTTTCGCCTGACGGATTCCGGTTTCGGCCGCAACGATTGCCTTGGTAACGGCCTTATCCATGCACACCGCGGAGGATTCGCAGTCGCATCCCACCACGGGACTTCCCGCAACGGCGAACAGACCCTGCAGGGTACCGTCCTCGCAGTATTTGCCGTGGATAACGGGGAGAACCACATCCACTTTGATTTTTTCGATGCCGGTTTCTCTCTCCGCGCTGAAGCATCCGTTGGTGAGATCCAGGGACAGGGGGCAGATTTTGCCGTTCATCCACTCGTTCTTTGCGATGAGGGCATTGTCGTCCTCGAACAGGTAGAACGCGCCTTCTCTGGTAATTCCCACGCGGATGACGTTGTATTTTTCGGTATTGATATTGGCGAGCACACCGGATGCGGAGGACAGGGATACATCGTATTCGGATGACCGTCCCCCGAAGATGACTGCGACTGTTTTCATAGGTACCTCTTTTGTGTAGTTTTTGTCTGAACTTTCAGTTCAATTGATTTTATGGCAGAAAATGCATACGCATTTTCAATTTTTTCTCCACTGCGCGCGGGGCGGGTTATCAGCTGAAATTTACAGGATTCCGGCTGACACATCAATTTCAGCTCACTTACGAATGTTGCCAGCCAACGTCCGCCCTGCACCTATTATCTATTATCTATTCTTTCTTCTTTATTCTTTTAGCCGCTTGCGGCGCATAATTGCTCCCCGTATGTTGCCGCCAAGGTCTCTGATGATCTCGAAGGACATTCCGTATTTCTCAGCGATTGCGCGGACGGCATCGGACTGCTGCCAGCCGTGTTCGAGAATAAGCGCGCCGTCCTCGGTCAGGTGATTCCGGTAGATCCGGATGATGGGTTCGATGAGGGTCAGACCGTCCTTTTCATCGGTGAGAGCGGCTCTCGGTTCGTGGTCCAGCTCCGGCGCGAGGGTTTCCATCTCGTCCTTTGCGATATAGGGGGGATTGGACACGATGACGTGGAATTTTTCCGTCTCCGGGAACAGATCCTCCGCCGCATCCCCCGTAATCACGGTGCATCGGCGGGAAAGTCCCAGTGCTTCGATGTTTTTCCGTGCCAGATCGGCGGTACCGGGGTACAGCTCCACGGCGCATCCGGCTGTATTTTTCGTATAGTGCAGAACCGACGCAATGATGCATCCCGATCCCGTACACAGATCCAGCACCCGTCCGCCGTCGGGGAGTGCGGAAATGGCGGCTTCGGTGACGCATTCGGTATCGGGGCGCGGAATCAGGCAGTTTTCATTGACCGTGAAGGGCAGCCCCATGAACTCCCACGTTCCCAGAATATACTGGAGGGGGTATCTCCGTGCGCGTTTTTCCACAGCTTCTGCCAGTCCGGGCGCGTCATACTCCCGGTTCGGATCCGCCAGCATTGCGGCACGGGAAACCCCGGTGAAGTGTGAAATCAGCAGTCCCGCTTCAAACTTCCCGTCTTCGATTCCGGCGCCGGCGAGAATTTTCGCAATCTCCGGCAGAGTCATTTTGCTTTCTTGTCCTTTTTGGAGGGTTTCAGGGGCGGCAGTTCGGACGATACCAGCTCTCCGTCCTTTGCGGGCTCATCGGGATTGAATTCCGTGGTACCGTCAGCCTTCAGGACACCGGAACGCTGTACGATGCCGCCGCATTCGGTGGGGATTGCATTTCTCAGTGCCGCCAGAGCCACTTCCAGTTCCGCGTCGTCGGGTTCCCGTGTGGTGATTCTCTGCATCCACAGACCGGGCGCGGACAGGATCTTCGTCAGCACGTTGTCGTGACCGCCTGCGTACCGGATGAATTCAAATCCCAGACCCACGATGAGGGGCAGGGTCAGGAGCTTGGTGGCGGATCTCAGAAGCACATCGTCAAGGGTGATGACGGAATTGATGATAATGGAGAGGATGAGCATCACGAAGATGAAGCTGGTGCCGCATCTGGGGTGGAGGCGGCTGCATTTCCGTGCGTTTTCGGGAGTCAGCTCCATGCCGGCTTCAAAGCAGGCCACGGACTTATGCTCGGCGCCGTGGTATTCGTAGGTGCGTTTGATATCGGGCATCAGCGCGGTCAGTGCCACGTATGCCACGAAAATCCCGATGCGGATGATGCCTTCGATGAGGGAGCGGAGCACGGGAATGTCCCCGATCACGCCGCCGGAGAGCCAGTCCGCGAGGGAACCGACAGCCGTGGGGAGAACCAGGAACAGACCCACGCCCATGGCAAGACCCAGCACCATTCCGATGCCTGCCACCACGTTCATGAGCTTGTCGCCGAACTTTTCCAGCAGCCATTTTTCAAATTTGGTTTCCGGCTCGTCTGTATCAATGCCCTGCATATCGGCGGACTTGGTCAGCATATTCATGGACAGGATCAGCTGTTCCACGAAGGAGACGCATCCGCGGATGATGGGGAGATTGCAGAGTTTGTTCTTCTGTCTCAGGGACACGAAGGAGGAGTTATCCAGTTTGATGGATCCGTCGGGCATCCGTACCGCCAGGGAGCAGCGCTTGCCGGACTTCATCATAACGCCTTCCAGCACAGCCTGACCGCCCACGATACCGCATCTGCGGGGATCCGGGGTTTTATTGCTCATTGAATTGATTCCTTTTCTTTGGGGATAGATATACAGATATCATTATAGCACAGATGGGGCATTTTTGGCAAGGGCTTTCCGCAAGCTTTCGGGAAGTTTCCTATTAAATAAAAACAATATTCACAAAAAAAGCAAAAATCCCTATCCGGCAGCCGCCGGACGGGATTTCATTGGGTTGATTCGCTTACTCCCCCATGATCCGTTCCGCTTCCTCAAGGGAGGACAGCATATTGACCGCTTCGCACAGAGCGTTCGGGGTCATGTCATCGGGGAGTCCCAGAGCGGCGCACAGCTTCTTCCGGTTCTCCGATGCATCGGGGGTTCCGGTCAGGCGCAGCTCGTACATTTTCGCCTTGGTGAGGGGAGTTTTCGGGGATGCGGCGGTCTGTTCCGTGCGGTTTCCGTCAAATTCGGGATGGGCGGCGAGAAAATCCCCGAAAATTCTTCCGAGAATTTCGTTTGGGATTCCTTCCACGCCCAGGGTACCTTCCTTTGAGGGAGCGGCTTTCCGTGCTTCCTTGCCCTTGATTTTCGGTATGTACAGATCATACACGGGCACGCCGCCCAGCATCCCTTTCAGGTGGGAGCGGATGGTTTTGCCGCCGCCGTCGCTGTCGCACAGGAGGACGAGTCCGTTCTGACCCAGTCTGCGGATGAGGGCGCGTTTTTCTTTGTCGCGGAATACCCCGAACCCGTGGGTGGGGATAATGGGGCAGTCCACGATCCCGGCGAGGCGGGCTTTGTCGTACCGTCCTTCGACAATGACCGGGATGGTGAGTCTGTAAATCATCTTTATTCTTTATTATTTCTTCTTTATTCTTTCTTCTTTTGGTGCGGTTTGGTGCGAACTTCACGTTTGGATATTATCTATTCTCTATTAGACCTGTTCGATAAGCAATACAAGCAAACACAATTTGATTTGAAGTTTGTAGGGGCGATTCATGAATCGCCCGATTAACGATTTGAATGAACAGAATTTTGTCAATAAACCGTTCGTTTTGGTACTATAGAATATGGTTTTGCCCGAATTATCAGGCGGGCGATTCGTGAATCGCCCCTACAGGTATACGACAAAATTCCGTTCATCCAAGGTTATCGAATATGTCTATTCTCTTTTATCTGTTCTTCTCGCTTCCGCCGCGCCGCAGATGAGACGTTCGATGACCTCGTACCCCAGCGGGGTGGATTTGATGAGCAGGTCGGCGTCGGCGCACCGGCGGATCATTTCGGGGATGAATCCGTCGGGAGCGTTTTTCACGGCCTTCATGTACAGTCCCGCCTTATATTCGTGGATCTTCATGGTTTTGGCGAAGTCGGATTTTTCCCGTCCGTCCTCGGTGAATGCGGCGGCGGCGGCCAGATCGGTGAACACCCTCGTGATCTGGGACAGGAGGAAGATGGGGTCTTCCTTTTTCCGGATTTTCACGCCCAGGCATTCCAGAGCGGCGGGGGTATTTCCGTCCAGGATATGGTTTGCCATAGCAAAAGCGTCGTCCTCATCGGTTCTTGTCACGCAGGCATCCACGTCGTCGGGAGTAACTTCCCGTCGTCCGGACTGCGCGGTATAGGCGGCTGTTTTGGCGATTTCCCCGGACAGGCGGTACATACTTCTGCCGCACCGGCGGATAATCATGCCCGCGGTCTGCTGTGCGATCATGAGTCCGTACTGCGCGAAGTGGCGTTCCATCCACCGGATCAGCTTCGACTCGGTCTGGTAGGCGAAATCCACGCAGATCATGAACTTCTGAGCCGCCGCCAGAAAGGACGACGGGCGTTTTCCCTGACCGGGATCGAATCCGCCGCCGGTGACCCGGAGAATGAAAGTGACATTGACGCCGTCATCCCCGGCTTCCGCAGCAGACCGGATGCACTCCAGCAGTGCGGTGCGTTCCTTCTCCTTCAGTCCGTCAACGGACGGCAGGCTGACATCGACGATTTTTGCGCTCGACATCAGCGGCGGCGCCATGAGGGCATCGGCGATTGCGCCGGTATCCAGTTCACCGTCCCCGAAGGAGAGGGAGATGGAATTGAACGCCGCGAAGGATTCGTCGGGGCAGACGATTTTCCGCATGGTCTGCACGGCGTGGTTTTTGGTATAATCCTCGTCGCCGTAGAAGAAGTAAAAACCCTCCGCGGCGCCGGCTTTGATTCTGGAATTGAGTTCGAGTTCCGTCACGATGGTGTTCGCTTTCTCTTTTGTACTAAACTTTTCGTTGGGATCGGGATGTCCCGTTATCCGTTACTTCAGCGCGCTCCCGATCAGGCTTTTGATGAAGCCGTAGAGCATTTCACGGGTGTCCTTATCCAGTTCCTTGAAGGTTTTCAGGGCTGCGGTGAGCTTGATATGCTGATCGGTGGTCAGATCGGTGAGGGTTTTCGCGCCCGTGGACTCCAGCAGTCCGAACAGGGTTTCCGTGAACTTCCGTCTCTCCTCCTTGGAAATGCCGCTGAGCCAACGGCTGAGAACCTCATCGGTGCGTTTTCCCTGCTTCGACAGGTGATCCAGATGCACGAACGACGGTCCTTTCACCGACCATGAGAACGGGTCGTGCTGGAACAGTCCCACGCTGTCGGGTAGTGTGGACTCCACCACGCTGAACTCTTCGTTGTGCTCCAGGAGCATCCCGATCACGGAGGACTGGGGCACAATGGTGCGGATTTTCGGCTTCATTTCCCGAAATTCCGCCGAATCGATGACTTCGGGGAGAAATCCCGGTCCGTCGTTGCTGTAGGCGCAGACAATCCGCTCCCGGATCTCCGGTTTTGCGAACACTGCCGCAAACACAGCCAGATTTCCGCCCTTGGAGTGACCGCCGGTACGGATTTTCCCGCGATGGACGGCAGCGATCTCGGTGAGATACTCCACGGCAAGGCGCTGGGACATGACGGGGCAGGTAAAGCTGAGGTTGAAGTCCTCCTGCCATCCCACAAGGGTATCGTCGGTGCCCCGGAAGGCGACAAACACGGAGTTGTCCGGCAGAATGAAGGACACTGCGGCAAACTGCAGGTGTTCCTCCTCTCTGAGCAGGGAGCGGTATCCGGTGACGTACACATCGGAAAAACGCTCGGACTTTGCGGCCGCTTCAAAGAGATCGTTGTTGATCTCGGGAATGATCTGCCCGAATTCTTCCCCGCCGGGGTGCTTTTTCCGGTGGGCGGTCAGGCAGCCGCTGAGCTTCACGGGAATATCCAGGGGATCATCGGACACGATTCCGCCGAAGTCCATGAAGGCCAGCATGGAGAAAATCAGGTTATCCACCTCGCAGAAAGGGGCGGCCGAAAAGGTCAGATCCCCTCTCCACGCAAGGTAATCGTTGATATTTGCCATAGGTTTCCTTTGGGTAAGTTGTTTGTCTTAGTATACCCCGGTTCTGTTAACAAATCTGCTCCGGGACGGTAAACTTTTCCCCTCTCAGTTCAGGGTGAACCGGTATTCTCTGGAAATATGGTTCTTCTGACCGATCCGGAGGATGTACTCTCCGGGAACGACGTTTTCCAGTGCATATTCCGATGCATCCCCGGGAAGGGTCAGGGTGACGATTGCTTCCGTTCCGCCCGCGGGAATCAGCTCGATGATGATGGAATCCGCCGGGGTGCCGAAAGAGGTTATCTTTCCTCCGACGGTGCGTCCCGTTCTGTATTCGCAGGCATCACAGAATCCGTCTTTGTCGGTATCGAAATGGGGCGCGGCATCGTGCTTTTTGCCGCAGGAGCAGCTCTTCCAGTGTTCTTTATCCGTAAAATTCCATCCGCCGCTCAGATGTGTATCCCCAAAGGGCTTGATCTTGAAGGGAGTTCCGTCGTCCGCGAGCCATGTGCAGCCCGTCCAGCCGGACGCTGAGGGATTGTAATAAATCGTCAGCGTGTCTGAGGAAATGCCTTTGAAAACCGTTGATCCGGATTTTTCGGGACCGGTCGGGCAGTTCCCCATGAAATACACTTCCGTCAGTCCTCTGCAGTACCCGAAGGTATAGCCCGGCAGTGCGCTGACCCCGGCAGGAATGATAATTTTTTTCAGTCTGCTGCAGTTGGTGAACGCAGCGTAGTCAATGGCAATGGTGCTTCCCAGAAGGCTCACCGGCTGACTGCTCCGCAGCTTATAGGGGAAGAGCAGGAATTTCGTACCGCCCTCAATGTTTTCGTAGTAGCCGTTTTCATGCTTGAAGAAGGTTTCGTTTCCGGGGGCAATCACGATATTTCCCATGCCCGCCATTTCGGAATGGATGGAATACCATGCGCCGGACGACGTACGGTAAATCTTTGCATCCGGGATAGCATCATGGTAGGGTCTTCCGCTGCTGTACACACCGACCACGGATACATTTTTACCGATGGTCAGATCTGCGAGGGAGGAACACTGATAGAAAGCATTGTAGAAAATCCGTGAGGTTTCATCGGGCACCGTAAACGACACAGCAGAGGAAGCATCGGGGTAATCCACGAGGGTATATCCTTTTTTGGTGTACAGCACGCCGTCCTTTGAGCTGTAGTACAGGTTTCCGGGATCCGCCGTGAAGGATTCTACCGTATTGTACCGGAAGGCATAGCCCCAGATATAGCGGACATTTTTACCGATGGTGACCGTCTCCGGAGCCGATCCGCTGTATCCCATGGCGCCCGTGCCGAACAGACCGTCCGAACGCAGACCGCCGACGGAGATGACATCATACCGGATTGTTTTGTATTCCACCGTATCCGGAATCACCAGATCCCCGTCGATATTCTGAAATGCCACGCACTGGACCCGATTGTTTCCCACAACCGAATAGTAAAGATTTCCCGCAAGGAACGTATCGCGGAGCCGCAGCTCATTCCCCCGGGCGGCATAGGGCTGCGGAGAGCGTGCCGGCAGGGGATACTGATACAGGGATCCGTCCGGGGTTTCCGGGATATGGTTTTCCAGGAAGGATCTCGCAGTCTTGTATCCGCTGTTGTCGTACCAGTTTGTATTCTGCTCATCGTTCACGCAGAAATAGTTGTGCTGGATCCCCCACAGCCAGTCGGGGGCATCCCCCCAGGTGATATCGTACCAGTACCACTGACCGTCATCCAGCTTCACCAGATTCCATGCATGGCGGGTTGCCGAGTCCTCTGCGCTCTTGCCCGTTACATAGAGGCATTCCAACCCCGATGCATTCAGCAGAAGCTGGAACGTACGGGCAAAACTTTCACAGACAGGTCCCTCTTCGGCAAGCACGCCCAGAATATTGTGGGCCGCTCTGGCTTTTGACGGAGTTTTGCCGTCCGCTTCGTAGGCGTAATCAACGGCCTCAACGATGGCATCGTGGAAGGTGAGGGCAATCTGATAGCCAGAGGTTTCGTCTTCCACCATCTTCAGGTATTCCGCGATTTTCTTTTTGATCAGATCGTTGTAGTATCTCCGCTCCGAGGCCTGGTCGTACTCTTCCGTGGTTGTTACCCAAAGATGTGTACTGTTGCCGAGCATGGCATTGCTCATCCAGTAATACAGCGGATGGTCGCTGCGGTACATGCGCAGTACAATATTCGCCTCTTCCTTCGTCAGTCCCAGAGAACCGAATTCCACAATGCCTGCGTAATACAGCCCGTATTGCTCGGCATACTTCGAATCCGCATTCTGCGAGTAGTCATTGTGGAACCGCACCGACACGGCGTCAATCAGATTATAGAGCTGCTGTTTTGCCGAACCTTTGCTTTCGGAAGCGAAGCATCGGTAGGCGTAGTCGCCGTTGTATGCCTCCAGCTCCGTTGCCCAGCCCGAGGAAGAAGCGGACTGGCTGAACTCTGTGTATATATCGGCCTCCGGCACATAAGCGTCGTCGGCAATGGTGATAAGCTCCGGTTCCTCGCATCCGCCAATGCACGCGAATTCCGGGAACAGCTCCTCGATGGGAAGAGTCTCCTCCTCCGCTTCTGCCGGAATCATCGGAACGTCAAGTTCGTCCGGATCCGCCGCGGAAACGGGAATGCCCGACAGAGCCGTGCAAAGAAGCAGCACTGCCGCTGCCATGCGTTGTCTTAGTTTCATTTTATTTCTCCTTCCGGAATAGTATGATAATATCGGGATCATGCTGTACGGTATCAAGGGATGCTGAGAAAACTGAAGCGGTGCTGTAATTGCACTTAAAAAACGCTCCCTTGCAAAGCGGAAACACGCCTGCTATAATAGAATCAACAAAAGGCCTTTTGAATCTTTTCATTCAGGAGCATATCATCATGAAAATCGGTGAAAACATCCGAAAAATCCGCCGCGGGAAGAACATGACCCAGGAAACTCTCGCAGACTATCTGGGCGTAACCGTATCCGCTGTCTCCTAGTGGGAATCAGGTAGAACCGCCCCCGACATTTCCCTTCTTCCCATTCTGTGCAGTGTGCTCAGAACCACCTACGATACTCTGCTGGGCATTGACACGGAGAAGAAATCCGAAGAAATTTCCGCCTCCATCGAAGAATACCGCCGTCTTTCCTCCCGTGGGTACGAAACCGAAGCCGGGGAAATCATCGATGCCGCTCTTGCAAAGCATCCCGACAGCTGGCATCTCATGAAAGCGAAAATGAGCCTTCTTCACAGCGCGTACTACGGCGAGTCCGATGCTGTCAACCGGAAAAGCATCGCGGATACAGCGGTCTCCATAGGAGAAAAAATACTTGAATCCTGCAACGATGACGAAATCCGATGGAGTGCCGTACAGATTCTGTGCCACATCTATGCCGAAACAGGACGGCTTGAGCGCGCCGAGGAGCTTGTCTCCCGTCTGCCGTCCATGTATGTGTCCGAAGAATCCATCCGCCCTTCCCTGTACACCGGTTCAAAGAAAATTCTGTACCATCAGGTATTCCTCACCACACTACTGGATATGCTGGGGAATGAAATGGTACTCAACTTCCGCAGTGACGAAGGGGTACATCAGTTCACGGATGAGGAATGGATCGCGGTATATAAAAAGCATATTGCCCTGCACGAGCTCTTCTTTGAAAACAGGGACTACGGTTTCTACCATATCGGTCTCTCCTGTATCAGCGAAAACATCGCGGAGCTGTATGCAAAGCACGGCAGAAACGAAGATGCCCTCGCATGGCTGGAGAAATCTGCCGCTCATGCGATTGAATTCGTAAAGTTTGCGGAAAGCGGCGGGGCAGTCAGCCACACCTCCCTCCTGTTCCGTGGAGAGACCATCAGTTCCGGCTTCTCTGTCTCCGATTCCGCCAACACCTGTGCGAAGTGTCTGAAAGACATGGACGGCTCTGTCTTCAACGATATCCGGAGCAACCCGAGGTTTGCCGCAATCCGTGAAAAACTGGAATCCCGTGCAGGTCAGTGGAAATCAGGCATCTGATCTCCAAGGCTGCTTCCCTTCCATTATAATGCAAATTTCCTCCCGTGTCAATCATATAGAAAAATCCGGTACCGCACATCCCCCGAATTGTGCAGTACCGGGATTTTCATGCCGATCGGATCCGCATCACGGCGCAGGTGATATCGTCCATGGAGCCTCTCCGTGCGGCTTCCTTCACGATTTTCGCGGCCGCTTCCTTTTCGTTTCCGTGAAGCACCGTCTCGTCCGCCGTCATCATATCCAGAAGCCACGGCACTTCCTCATAGGAGCGCGCCGCACCGTCCGACACCATGACAATGGTATCCCCCTCTGCAATGTCAAACTTTATCATTTCCGCATCCAGTGCGCGGATGATCCCGATGGGGACCGTCTTTGACTGCAGCCGGAAGATTCCCCCGTCACGGAGCACGAACGACGGAGCCGCACCGCTCTTGACAAATCTGGCTTCCCCCGTTACCAGATCAATCTCGGCGATATCCACCGTCGTGGAGGTTTCCCTCCCCGTTGCACGGATGACGCGGTTGAGCATCTTCAGGGCCGTTTCCAGCTCCGCACCGCTTCTGATCAGCTTTTCCAGAAGTGTCACGCATACCCCCGACGTGAGAGCGGCTTCCTTTCCGCTGCCCATTCCGTCGGAGATGACCGTGTAGAACCGTCCGTCCGCTTCAAAGGACACGGCTGCATCCCCCGAAACCCCTCCCCGGGACTGTTCCGGCATCCCGGACGGTTCGTATTCCAGTGTATCGGTGACGGTGATCTCCGGTACACTCTCACCGGCATCTTCCGCTCCGGCTTCATGGGCGGTATCCGTTGGCGTATCCCTGCCTTCCGCGCAGTCTGCACCGCGGTTCCGTTCTCCGGCATAGTACCTGTGTACACCCGATGCCGCGCAGGTAAAGTCCCCGGACACGCATTTGAATACCCTCCCCGACTCCATCCGCATGGACAGAGACGCACCGTTCAGCTGAAACTCCGGTGTTGTCAGTTTCGTTCCGCAGATCTGCTCAAACAGCCTGCGGATGTCTTCACCTCCCAGTCTGGTGGCGGTGAGGTCGATGTCGGAGACGAAAATCCGCTTCATCCGATCCCCGTAGACCGCAACGCCCCCCGCCGTAAAATCATTATAGCTCAGCAGCCTGGCGCATCTGGCACTGAGCCGCTCGTCAAGATCCGTTTTACTCCTTTCGCTGAGTGCCGCCTGGGAGAGAAGTTCCCCGGCCAGCAGGTAATCCGCCGACTGTGTGGCAAGGTGATCCGATGCCTTCCTCTGCCGGATCAGCTCGGCGGCGCGCAGATTCACTTCGTCCAGAATCCGCCCGATATTGAAGCACACGGACGCAACGGCATGGGGCACCGCGGATGCCGAGGCATAACCGTCCCGCGCCAGTCCGTCCGTCATATTCCGTATGGTTTCCGCACGTGCCGCACCGCCGTTCTTTCCGCATTTCTCCCGCAGTCTGCAGGTTCTGCAGTAGAAATCGAAGGCGGTTTCGGTCACGTCAAGCATTTCGTCCCGGCCGGGCTTCACCAGCTTCTCCGACAGTCCGCCAAGCACCGTTCCCATGGAGGAAAGCCCCTCTGACAGACCTTCCATCCGCTTCCGCAGTCCCGATGCAGACGCCGCATCCATGGCATGAGCCGCATCTCCCGCCGCAGAAGAGCAGCATCCGCCCGACCGTATGGTGCCGAACAGGCCGTCCGGCATAAGATTGTATTTCCCCAGCGGAATCACCAGCGCACAGGCAGCCGCCGCCGCAGGAGTCACCGCCGCAAATCCGTCAAGCCCCTGCCGGAAGATGGCCCAGGCAACGACGGTGACAGCGGATCCCACCGCGGCAAACACGGATCCCAGCGGAGACTTTCCCAGAGAACCGTACACGGCGGCGGCAGCGGCATATCCGGGAGCCAGCACCGGATCCATGGTAATTCCGCAGGCAAGTCCGGCAAGTGCTCCCCGGTGGATGCCGTATTTCTCCGTGAGCATCATGACAGCTCCGCAGGCAAAGAGGCACCCGAAGGAGAACACCGGCATTCCCGGAATCCCTCCCCTCCCGAATCCGTTCAGCGCCAGCGTCACAGCCGCGCAGACAAAGTAGACCGCAGCCTCTCTGACGGGGAAATTCCGCATTTTCCTCTCGGTGAGGGCATAGAACAGGTATGTAAACAAAGGTGTGGTCAGAAGCGAAAACACAGCACCGAACAGGTCATAGTACACGTACCCGCCCGCAATCACCGACCATGCTCCGGCGAACAGTGCTGCACAGGCTGAGAGTACCATGCGGACTCTCACGTTTTCCCGGAGCATGATCCCCTCTCCATTGCTGGGCGCCGGAATCAGAGCCTGGGAGCCGTTCCCTCCGGAATCATCCCGGCAGAGTCCAAGCTGTGTTCCGATCACGGACAGAATCCCGGCACGCTTCCGCACGTTTCCCGGTTTTGGCACATCATCCGTTCCCGACAGAAGCCACGCCGATATGAGCATCCGGGACAGGGTCAGCGCCAGAAGGACTGCCGCGTATGAATGCCCAACCGCCGGGATCCGGATGCACCCGACGATGGCTCCGATAAAGGCCGAGAGGGTCATGCCCACCCCCGACACCGCCGACACCATGGCGATCCCGAAAGGGAATGTGCCCGGAAAGACCGCGCATCCCGCCGTCACCAGCGCAAGCACCGCGGTCAGGATCAGTGCGAGGATGCGTTTTGCCTTCACGGTGCCGAAGAAGCCCGCAATCTGCCGGGATCTTATCCTGCCGCGTTCCGTTTTCATGCCGCATGATTTCAAGGATTCCTTCATTTTGAACCTCCTGAGTATGTAGTGAGTCAAGTTCAGCTCTCCGGGAAAACCGGTTCATCGAACCGCACGGTCGGGGGAAACCGTGTCCCATCGGCTTGCCTGCATTATACACCGCCGGGGCTGAAAAATTTGCTGTGCGGAGGCTGCGGAAATCTCCCCGGAATTGGCCGGAAAACGCCCCTCTGCACGGGTGATGGGGCATGGCGGAATTTCCCGCTCGGAGTATGGCGGCACATGACGGGGAACGTCGCGGGAAATTCCTGAGAGAAGAGATAAGAGAGAACAGATAATGGATAACTGCACGGGATATACACTTGACAAAATGACGTTTATCGGGTATAATAAAGCTGACGGACATTCGACTTACGACACAGGAGGGTACGCCGATGAAACAACTGCTGACACTGGTTCTCGCCGCCGTGATGCTGTGCTCCTGTACTGCGGCTGAACCGGATATGCCTGCCGCGGAGATACCCGAAAAAAACATCATCCGCACTTTCGGCGTAAAGGACAACAGTCTCACCTCCTACATAGTCGATTTCAACAATCTCGAATACATCACAGAGCTGTCCACTCAGATCATGATGCTCAAGGTACTTTCACGTGATAGCGCGGAAGCCGGAGAAATCGGAGCATCAGCTTACAAAAAAGAAATCACCGATGCTGTCCTTGTCGCATCCGCTGAAGAATAACACAAAAAAAGAGATACGCCATCCCCACGGGAATCACGTATCTCTTTCGTTTTACTTGTCTTTATCCTTTTTCTTTGCCTTCTTCACGCCGAGGAGGATCAGCAGAATGGCGAGCACACTGCCCGCACCGCCGACCGCGGCAGCCTTCTGAATCATCGCCGCTTTTTCCGCTTTCTTCCGGCGTTCTTCCCGGCTCTGGGAATACAGCCAGTCGATGTTTTCACGGTCGCTGTAGACCATGCCCCAGATGCCGTGACCGCAGCCGTCAAATTCCGTATAGTCGATGTTCTCGCCGCCCTCGTTCTTGATGGAGGCGTACATCATTCTCGTGCCCTTGACCGGAACCGCGTCGTCCTCGGAACCGTGGAAAGTACGGATCGGGATCCGCTTCAGGAGTCTTGCGTAGGAGGTGTCGCCGCCGCCGCATACGGGCATCCCAGCCGCGAATCTTGCGCCGTGACGGGACAGAAGATCCCACGTGCCGAAGCCGCCCATGGAAAGTCCGGTGACGTACACGCGGTCTTCATCCACGTTGCAGTAGTCCTTCACGTCGTCCATGATCCGGCATACCAGCTCCAGCTGACGGGATTCGGGAGTATCCGCAATGGAGTAGTTGCCGTTTGCCCAGGGAGTCAGCACCCACTGGCTGTTCTCAGGGCACTGGGGCGCGATGACAATGGAATCATAGATCGGGGACGCGGGATCGTTGAACATATCCTGCAGTCCGTGGATCATCTGCTTTTCGTTGTCGGTGCCGCGTTCCCCTGCGCCGTGGAGGAATACCAGCATCGGGTACTTCTCGCCGCAGTCGTAATTCTTGGGAATATAAATCCGGTAAGGAAGGCTTGCGCCGTCCTCGGTATAGGTTCGCTTTTCAAATACCACGTTAACATCGTAAGCGTGGGTTCTCGTGGACTTTACCATTGTATCAGTCCTTTCTCAGTATTTTTCGCATATCTTTGCCGCTCCACATGCCGCAGGCATATTTCACCGCAAAGCGATTTCACTCACCGAAGGTGAATTTCACTCTCACAACGTGAGAATTTCACTGACTCCGGCGACGAAACCTCACTTAAAACTTAACCTCAACCCCCGCGTCGCTGGAGTCGTAAATGCCCTGCATCAGCTTGGAGGTGAGGATGTTCCGGTCGATGTGGGAAGCCAGCTTCTTTCCGGTCTGTACGCAGTCAACGAATGCGTTGATTTCGTTCTGGAACATGGGAGTGGATTCGTATTCGGGAGTGTAGTCGTAGAGCTTGCCGTCCTTGGTGGTGTAAACCTTGAAGTCGCCGCCGTACTGGAGACGGATACCTCCCTTGGTGCCGAGGAAGTCGATGAACATTTCGCCCACGCCGATGTTCTGAGCCCACGCGCCGTTGAGGGTAATGGTGGGGCCTTCGGTGCGGACAAAGGCGGTAACGGAGTCGTCAACGTCGTAGGTACCGTTCAGATCCTTGGTGTTTTCCGCCCACATGGATTCGTAAACGTAGTTGGGCATATCAACGCCCAGCTTGGAGAACGCCTTGCCGGATACGGTCAGAGGAGCGGGGTCGCCGGTGCAGTACATTACGATGTCGAGGAAGTGTACGCCCCAGTCGATGAGTGCGCCGCCGCCTGCGATTTCCTTGGTGGTGAATGCGCCGCCCAGACCGGGAATGGAACGGTGAGCGCGGAAGGAAACGTATACGTGGTAAACTTCGCCCAGCTCGCCTGCGTCGATGAGCTTCTTGATTTCGTTGACAGCGGTGTTGAAGCGGTTGACCACGCCGATGTTCAGGGTCAGACCGGTTTCATGCTGAGCCTGCTGCATGGTGAGAGCTTCCGCGTAGGTTCTTGCGGCGGGCTTTTCGCAGAGAACGTGCTTGCCTGCCTTGA
>JAFQWY010000216.1 GCA_017407225.1 Clostridia bacterium
CTGCGAAAGAGATATGTACAACACCTACAACATGGGCGTCGGTATGTGCGTGATCGTTGCGAAGGAAGATGCTGCTCTTGCGATTGAAACCCTCCGTGCAAACGGTGAGGAAGCATACCTCCTCGGCGAAGTTGTGAACTCCGACGAAGGCGTTATTCTGGAATAAGGTGACGGCATGACTGAAACAAAAATTGCCGTTCTCGTCTCCGGCGGCGGCACCAATCTGCAGGCTCTCATCGATGCGGAAAAGCGCGGCGAGCTTGGAAACGGTAAGATCTCCCTGGTCATCGCCTCCAAGCCCGGTGTCTATGCGCTGGAACGTGCCGCAAACAACGGCATCGAATCCATCGTGCTGCCCCGCAAGGAATACGACAGCATCGCCGCATACTCCCGTGCTCTCGCTGATACAATGACCGGTGCGGGCATCGATCTGGTGGTTCTGGCAGGTTTCCTGACAATCTTCGACGAGCAGGTTTACGAAGCGTTCCCCGATAAGATTCTCAATGTTCATCCCGCTCTGATCCCTTCCTTCTGCGGCAAGGGATTCTACGGTCTGCACGTTCACGAAGCGGCTCTGGCAAAGGGCGTGAAGGTATCCGGTGCTACCGTGCATATCGTCATTCCCGAATGTGACGCCGGCCCCATCGTTCTGCAGAAGGCTGTTGAAGTCAAGGAAGACGATACCCCCGAAACCCTCCAGAAGCGCATCATGGAAGAAGCGGAATGGAAGCTCCTTCCCCGTGCCGTAAGACTGTTCTGCGACGGAAAGATCACCGTTGCGGACAACAAAGTGTATATCAAAGGAGAATAAGATACATGAAGATTTCCACCATTGCAGCCGAGCTGAACTCCCTGGCTTACCACGGCCGCGGCATCATCATCGGCAAGAGCGCTGACAGCAAGAAGGCGGTTACCGCATACTTCATCATGGGCAGAAGCGAAAACAGCCGCAACCGCGTATTCGTTCCCGAAGGAGATGCAATGCGCACCAAGGCTTTCGATGAATCCAAGATGACTGACCCCCATCTGATTATCTACTACCCCGTACGGGTTCTGGGCAACAAGACCTTTGGTACCTACGGCGACCTGACCGATACCATCTACAATCTCATGGTCTAGCTGATGACCTTTGTACAGGCTCTCCGCACCCGTGAATTCGAAGACGACAAACCCAACTTCACCCCCAGAATTTCCGGCATCATCCACCGCGAAAACGGTGACATGAACTTCGCAATGTCCATCCTCAAGAGCGCGGAAGGCGACGACTCCTCCTGCGAACGCTTCACCTATGCATACTCCAATCCCATTGCAGGCCGCGCAAAGTTCATCCACACCTACAACTGCGACGGCAATCCCCTGCCCTCCTTTGAAGGCGAACCCAAGACTCTCGAACTTCCCGATACCGACATCGACACCCTCACCGACCTGATCTGGACCAACCTGAACGCGGACAACAAGGTTTCCCTGTTCGTCAGATACATTGATCTGGCTACCGGCGAAACCGACACCAGAATTGTCAACAAGAATCAGTGAGAATCCGTTTTCTCGATAAAACGAAAGCGGACGAGATTCTGCCGGAGCTGTTCCGGATTCTCTACGACAACATGGAACCAATCGCCCCCACGGGAGATTCCTTTGAAACCGGACTTGCTCTCTGGCTGGACTGCGTGAAGCCTGCGCTGGCCCGGGAACAACGGCAGATTCTCCTGCTGACGGACGGTGAAAAAACCGCCGGATACTTCCAGTATTATGTAAACAGCGGCGTGTTCATGATGGAGGAAATCCAGTTCCGGGAGGAATACAGGGGCACCGGGCTGTTTGAGACGCTGTACCGGCATCTTGTCGGAATCATTCCGGCGGATACGGAGTTTGTCGAAGCCTATGCCCACAAGAACAACACGAAATCCATGGCGGTGCTTGCCCATCTGGGACTGAGCATCATCGGCGAAAACAAAAACGGAAACAGCTGGCATTACCGGGGCAGATACGAAAATATCGCCCGGCGATACGGCAGGAGTCCCCTAACCGAATAAACGAAAGGTACATAAATATAATGAAAGAATTTGAACTGAAATACGGCTGCAACCCCAATCAGAAGCCTGCTAAGATTTTCATGAAGAACGGCGAAGATCTTCCCATCGAGATTCTCAACGGCCGTCCCGGCTACATCAACTTCCTGGATGCATTCAACTCCTGGCAGCTGGTCAAGGAACTGAAGGAAGCTACCGGCATGACCTGTGCGACCTCCTTCAAGCACGTTTCCCCCACCTCCGCGGCTCTCGGCTTCAAGCTGGACGACGACATGAAGAAGATGTGCTTCGTTGACGACATCGAAGGTCTGGACGAATCCCCTCTGGCATGCGCTTACGCAAGAGCAAGAGGAACAGACCGTATGTCCTCCTTCGGCGACTGGATCGCGCTTTCCGACGTATGCGACGTTACTACCGCAATGATCATCAAGCGTGAAGTTTCCGACGGTATCATCGCTCCCGGCTACGAACCTGAAGCTCTGGAAATCCTCAAGTCCAAGAAGAAGGGCGCATACAACATCGTAAAGATCGATCCCGACTTCGTTCCCGAAGAAATCGAAACCAAGGATGTTTACGGCATCACCTTCCAGCAGGGCAGAAACAACTACAAGATCAACAAGGAAATTCTCCGCAACCTGGTTACCGAGAACAAGGAAATCCCTGAAAAGTCCCTTCTCGACCTGATCGTTGCTCTCATTACCCTCAAGTACACCCAGTCCAACTCCGTATGCTTTGCCGTTGACGGTCAGGCAATCGGTGTCGGCGCAGGTCAGCAGTCCAGAATCCACTGCACCAGACTGGCCGGCAACAAGGCTGACATCTGGCATCTCCGCCGTCATCCCAAGGTACTTGCTCTTCCCTTCCTGCCCACTCTCGGCAGACCCGACCGCGACAATGTCATCGACGTTTACATCTCCGATCAGAGCGAAGACGTTCTGGGAGACGATGTATGGCAGGATTACTTCACCACCCGTCCCGAAGAACTGACCAAGGCTGAAAAGAAGGCTTATCTGGACGGCATCACCGGCGTGGCTCTGGCTTCCGATGCATTCTTCCCCTTCGGCGACAACATCGAACGTGCGCGCAGATCCGGTGTTTCCTACATCGCAGAACCCGGCGGATCCGTTCGTGACGACAACGTAATCGAATGCTGCAACAAGTACGGCATTGCTATGTGCTTCACCGGCATGCGTCTGTTCCACCATTGATGTGCTGAGGTATTATAAAACATGAATATTATCGTAATCGGTTCCGGCGGACGTGAGCACGCAATCATCAAGAAGCTCGCCGAAAGCCGTGAAATTGACAAGATTTACGCTCTCCCCGGCAACGGCGGCATGGCTGAAGCGGAATGCGTGAACGTGGGTGCCAAGGATATTCCCGCCATCGTGGAATTCGCAAAGACCCATGACATCGGTTTCGCTGTGGTTGCTCCCGATGACCCGCTGGTTCTGGGCTGCGTGGATGCTCTGGAAGAGATCGGCATTCCCTGCTTCGGTCCTTCCGCAGCTGCCGCTCAGATCGAAGGCTCCAAGGTATTCTCCAAGAACCTGATGAAAAAGTACGGCATTCCCACCGCAGCTTACGAAGTTTTCGACTCCATCGAGGCTGCCCGGGAATATGTGAAGACCGCTCCCACTCCCATCGTTGTCAAGGCCGATGGTCTGGCGCTGGGCAAGGGTGTGCTGATCTGTGCTACCCGCGAAGAAGCTGACGCAGGGCTGCGTGAAATCATGGAAGACAAGATGTTCGGTGACTCCGGCAACCGGGTTGTCATCGAAGAATTCCTGGAAGGTCCCGAAGTTTCCGTGCTGTCCTTTACTGACGGCAAGGTTGTGGTTCCCATGATCTCCTCCATGGACCACAAGCGCGCCGGCGACAATGATACCGGTCTGAACACCGGCGGTATGGGCACCGTAGCTCCCAATCCCTACTACACCGCTGATGTGGCTGAACGGTGCATGAAGGAAATTTTCCTTCCCACCATCAACGCCATGAACGCCGAAGGACGCACCTTCAAGGGATGCCTCTACTTCGGTCTGATGATTACCAAAGACGGTCCCAAGGTAATCGAATACAATTGCCGCTTCGGTGACCCGGAAACTCAGGTGGTTCTGCCCCTGCTGGATACCGACCTGTTCACCATCATGAAGGCAACTCAGGCGGGCACTCTGGCTGACGTTGACGTCAAGTGGAAGAACGGTTCCGCCTGCTGTGTCATCATGGCATCCGACGGCTATCCCAAGAAGTACGAATCCGGATTTGAACTGACACTTCCCGAATGCCCCAGACACGGCGCTCAGATCTACGTGGCCGGTGCCAAGATCAAGGACGGCGTACTTGTAACCGGCGGCGGACGTGTGCTGGGCGTGACCGCAGTTGCTCCCACCCTGAAGGAAGCGGTTGCCAATGCCTACGAAGCTGCCGAAGACGTGAAGTTCGCAAATGCCTACAAGAGAAACGACATCGGCGCACGCGCTCTTGCCTGTGTTCAGGAATGACCTTTACTGGAGATTAGATAGATGGTATACAGAATTTATGTAGAAAAGCGTCCCGGTCTCACCGTTGAAGCCGATGCGCTGAAATCCGATATTTCCTCCTTCCTCGGCATCAAGTCCCTGGAAGGCGTCCGCGTTCTCAACCGTTATGACGTGGAAGAAATCACCCCCGAACTGTTCGACTATGCGAAGGACACTGTTTTCTCCGAACCTCAGGTTGACGTGACCTACGACACTCTGTCCTATGCGGAAGGCTCCACTGTCTTTGCTGTGGAATATCTGCCCGGTCAGTACGACCAGCGTGCGGACTCCGCTTCCCAGTGCATTCAGATCATCTCTCAGGGCAGCCGTCCCACCGTCCGCACCGCAAGAGTTTACATCCTTGCAGGTGCGCTGACCGCTGACGAAATCGCCCAGATCAAGAAGTATGTTATCAACCCCGTGGAAGCACGCGAAGCAACTCTTGATGAAAAGGACACTCTGGTTCAGCCCTACGATGTTCCCGCCGATGTTGCTGTTCTGGACGGTTTCCTTGACATGAAGGAAGAAGACCTGCAGGCATTCATCGACAAGTACGGTCTGGCAATGGACAGAGATGACCTGCGCTTCACCCGCGAATACTTCACAACCGAAGGCCGCTGTCCCACTCTGACGGAAATCAAGATGATCGACACCTACTGGTCCGACCACTGCCGTCACACCACCTTCCTGACCACCATCGACAGCGTAAAGTTTGAAGACGAACTTCTCTCCGCCGCTTTCGACCGTTACAAAGCTCTCCGCAAGTCCCTTGGCCGCGAACACAAGCCTGTGAACCTGATGGATCTGGCAACCGTTGCTGTACGTGCGCTGAAGGCTGACGGCAAGCTGCCCAAGATCGACGAATCCGAAGAAATCAACGCCTGCACCGTAAAGATCGACGTGGACGTTGACGGAAAAACCGAAAAGTGGCTCCTGCTCTTCAAGAACGAAACCCACAACCATCCCACCGAAATCGAACCCTTCGGCGGTGCGGCTACCTGTATCGGCGGCGCGATCCGTGACCCCCTGTCCGGCCGTTCCTATGTTTACGCCGC
>JAFQWY010000217.1 GCA_017407225.1 Clostridia bacterium
CAACGCGGCTACAACGGTGCGGTTACCATCGAACGCGAGATCAGCGGCGAACAGCAGATCGCGGACATCCGTCACGCGAAGGAACTGCTCTCAAAGCTCATCGCGGACTGATGTGACCTGTTTCTAACAAAAATAAACGAGGATTTTCCGGTGAAAATCCTCGTTTTTCATATGTGGTATTCGGTTGTTATTTCCGGATGACCGGCGCGACGCAGATCAGGTTTTCCAGGATCGGTTCGCCGCCGTAGAGCTTGGGGATTTCAACCTCACCAAGCTCGGACAGAGGGAGTGTGAAAGAACCGGCGGTCAGATCAAATTCACGGGTGCCATCCCGGTTTTTCAGCGTAAGGGTGTAGCGTTCGGACGGAACAAAGCCGCGCTTGTTCACATTGCAGAGTTCGAAACGGACGCTTTCGTCCGCGATCTCCCACGTGACCAGCATTCCCTTCGAAACCCATGTTCTCTGCTGTGCGAGAGCGGTACGGAGTTCCAGAACAGCGTCACCGCCGTCGGTTCCTTCGAGATAGGTCGCGAATTTCATCGCCATTTTATCCTTGAAGGTATGCAGGTCCATTCCGGCGCAGGCGGACAGCTTTTCGCCGTTCAGAACCAGTTCTTCCCACCAGAGAATGCCGGGTTCGTTGACTTCGTGCAGCGGTTCGGGATTGTTGATGATCTCGATGTAATCCACGTTTGTGAAATCAGTGATGGTCATTTCGAACCGGCAGCCGCGTGCGAACGGGTCGCCGTAGGAGAACGGATGAGCCACACCGGTGATCGCATCGGCTTTTTTGCAGGCCTCGAACAGCAGTTCGGGCTTGTGGCGGTTGATGGAATCCCACGGCACGTACTGCTCGAGCACCGGGCAGACGATGTGTCCGTAGTAGGTTGTGTATTCCATGCCGTAGAGGCATTTTACGTTATGATCTTCTTCCGTGAGGATCTTCCGGATAATCGGCTGACCGGAGGTCGTGTTGTGGTCGGTGATGGCAAAGCAGTCCACTCCATCGGCTTCCATGATCCCGATCAATTCACGGCAGGTGATCTTCGCGTCCGACTGGTCGGTATGATTGTGAAGTTCGTATCGCTTAAACATGATCTTCCCTCCTTATTCGCCGCTGACGGTCAGTTTGTAGCGCGTGTTGTCCTTGATGACGTTGAACACCAGCACTGTGACCTTCAGAACCCCTTCAAATATTTCGCAGGGGATGCAGCCGTCGGATGCATGATCGCCGTCGTACAGCATATGGCGGTCGGACAGCTGCTTGTGGATGCAGCCGATGAACTCGTCGTTCAGCGTGGCGAGCGTATGGATCTCGGTCTTCATGTCGTTCAGGATGATCTCTTTCGCCCGTTCTTCGGTGATCTCCTCCCCGTAATCGCGGCGGACGACCTCGATGGTCTCGGCGATCCGTTCGGGTGTCGCTTCACTGCGGGAGTATTTCCGTTTTCTTCTGTCGAATGTAAAGTGAATATCCAGTTTCGTGCAGGGCTTTTCCAGGCAGACCATGTACGTGATCTGACCGACAAAACCGCGGTTCACGATCCCTTCCACATGATAAAGTTCGTTCATGACAGTCCTCTTCCCTTCTGAATTG
>JAFQWY010000034.1 GCA_017407225.1 Clostridia bacterium
GGGGAATATGCTGAGGTAAATGCATGAAGCATTTACGTGAAATTCTCACTGCGTGAGAGTGAAATACCGCTGCGCGGCGTGAAATTTTCCTGCGGAAAGTGAAATTGCCTGCGGCAGTTAAGGTGGATTTCCTTACGGAAATCTATTCATTGTAATGGATAAAACATATTTGAAGTGACACTTCACGGCGCACGTGAGCCAGTACCAACGAACGATTTAATAACGAAATCGCCGGTATCCTAAACGGCGCGGGCGAACAGCCGGTTTACTTGTAAACCGCGAGGTCACCTGTGAGCCGTATTAACGGGTTTCTGATAATTTGGTATGCATTCATTGGCATCGCACCCACAAGTACAATCTGCAATTGTATCCGTAGAAGGCTGTCAATTATCAACAACTGCACGCCGTCAAAAGAATCCCCCCGAAGCTGACTGAATCATACCAGTGTATCTGCTGTCAGCGCAGTACACCTCGTCATCGGAAAGTTTTTTGCCAGGCTTTTTTCCAAAAAAGCCGCGTAATTCCCCATAAACTAAAAATTCAAGTAGGAGTAAATCACTATGACCCTCCGTGTAATGACTTATAATATCCAGCATGGACACGTGCATCTGTCCGACCATATCGACCTCACAAAGACCGCGGATGTGATCCGGGAGTGCGGGGCGGAGATTATCGGGCTGAACGAAGTCCGGGGACTGGGAAAGAAGTACGCCGATTATACCGCACAGGTGGAACAGATGGCGGCCTATCTGGGATACCACTGTTACTTCGGCAGATCCATTTACGTCCGCGGCACCGAGCCCTACGGCAATGCCGTGCTGTCCAGGTACCCCATCGTTGAGGCATCCGTGATCCGCATCCCCGATCCCGTGGAACCGGAAGCAAGACGGAAGACTGAATCCAGAACCCTCTGCCGGTGCGTTGTGGAAGTTCCCGACGGTGACGGCGTCAGACCTGTGGCGGTGTATGCCTCCCACTTCGGGCTCAGCAAAATCGAGCAGGAACACGCCGTGTCGACTGCTGAAACCACACTCCGCGATGAAAGACTGCCCGCCGTGCTCATGGGCGACTTCAACGTCACTCCCGATGATCCCGTTCTGGCTCCCCTGAACACTCTACTCCGCGGAACGGACGAGCTGCTGAAGGGCGAATTTTCGTTCCCCTCCGACAAGCCCAGAATCAAGATTGACTATATCTATACCACAAAAAATGTCACACCTGTTCGGGCTGAGATCGTGAACGTGGTTGCCAGCGACCATTGTCCCATCTGGGCGGATTTGGAGCTGTAAAAGTTCAAAAAATCAACATACTTCCGGCGGACTTTGCCTTTCCACATGAGTTTCCCACAGCCTGTGGAAAACTGTGTTGAAAAGTGGAAAAGTCCTTTGGGAAACTTTCCTTTTCGTTGGGAAAACCTGCGATTTCCGGTGGAAAACAGCAAAAGCCGCTGAAAACCTCCGGATTCGTGTGCAAAATATCAACATCCGCCTGCGGACGACAGCGGAAAACAAGAAAAAACACCCGATTTCTACGGCATGCTAACCGTAAAATCGGGTGTTTCTGTCTGTTCTTTTTCGTTTGGATCCGTGAGCGGATGTTCGGACGGCTTATGCGTAGATCGCCTTCATAACCATGGGCTTGATTTCCTTGCCGATTCTTGCCATACGAGCTACCATTTCCATAGCTTCGTCTGCGGATTCGTCGCAGGAAAGACGAGCATCAACATGGAGCATCATGTCGTTGTCCTTGTCTACATAGAAGGTGATCCACTTGTACTGGCAGTTCAGGGAATTGCAGAGAAGAATGATCTCAGCAACCTTATCTTCGGGAATGCTTTCAAATACTTCATAGATGGAAAGATAGCTCTTGTCGGTTCCGCTGAAGAAACACTTCATCATCTTGCCGTCGAAGGGAATGGAAACCACGCCGTCGCCGTCAGAGTCGATCTTGCTGTTGAAGGAATAGCCTTCACCATTCAGAAACGCAACAAAGCTTTCGAAACAATCTTTCATAATGGCACCTCACTGATGAAAAAATATTGGTTGGAATCATTATACCATGGATTCCAAGGTTTGTCAATAAGATTCCGGTATTGTGTTGAAAAATGTACGATTATTTCGGGGGGATTTGTGAAATTATACGATTCTGCGGCGGATTACCGGGATGATTTCCGATTTCGGTCCACGGAAGCTTCGTACAGGACTTCCAGCTGTTCGGTCATGCCCCGTGCGGTGAACTTTTTCTCAAACATGGCACGGGCACCGGCGGAGTATTTCGCCAGCAGATCCCGGTCGCGGATCAGGGTGAGGATGGCGTCGGACAGCGCTGAAGGATCCTTTTCGGGAACCAGCATGCCGTTCACGCCCTCCGTGATCATGTAGGGATTGCCGCCGTAGGTGGTTGCAATGGCGGGAAGTCCCAGACTCATGCCCTCGGACAGCGCCAGACAGGAGGTCTCCGTGCCCCAGGAGCAGTTCAGATTCAGATCCATGATGTTGTAGTAGGGGGCGACGTCGTCCACGAATCCGATAAAGCGTACCTTGTCGGCGATGCCCAGGGATGCGGCCTGATCCTTCAGTGCAGTGTCGCAGGACCCGGACCCGATGATGAGGAATACCACATCCGGATGTTCACTGACAACGGTTTTCGCCGCATCCAGGAGGGTGGCGTGTCCCTTATAAGGCTCAAGACGGGCGGAAATGCCGCAGATAAAGGCGGATTCCGGGATTTTCAGCTCCTGCTTCAGAGCCAGATTTGACTTGTCGCTGATTCTGCGGACTTCCTCGGAGCCGTTGATGATCACGGTGATCTTCTTCGGATCCACGCCGGTGTCGGTGAGGTTGTCCTTTGCCGCTTCCGCTACCGCAACAATGTCCGTGGCGAGAGTGTTGTTCACAAAGCCGTTGATCTGCTTGCCGGGGAAAGTGGTCAGCTTCTTCGACGGCGGGAATGCGGAATGGCGGGTGTAGAACCGGCAGGGAACATGGCACAGCCACGCCGCCAGCTTGCCGGAAAAGGCGGAATGGGTGTGGACAATGTCCGGCTTGAATTCCTTGATGATCTTTCTGATCTCGCCCACCGCCGCCATGTCGAAGCTTTTGTCCCGTCCGTGATCGATCTCGATGACGGGATAATGCTCCGCGGCGACAAAGGGAATCAGCTGGGAATCCTTCGGGAGAACCACGCGGATGTCGAATTTTGTGCGGTCGAAGTTGTGCAGGTAGTTGACCATGAGGCGTCCTGCACCGCCTACGTTTGTATCGGATAAAATGTGAAGAACTTTAATCATTTGATTAATAACCTCCGTTTGCCGTTCGGCAAGATCGAAGTCAGGTGCGGTTGAGTTTGGATGTGAGTACGCGGATGAGTGCGGTCATTTCACTGCTGCGGAGAAGAGCGGTGCAGAGGGCGTATACTGTCACGCCGATGAGGGTGGAGAGGGCAAATCCGATCAGACGTCCGGTGCCTGCAATGAAAGGGATCTGTGATGCAAAGTGTACGGCGACACCCATGAGAACGGCGGAGAGAAGGGATTTTGCCAGATCCAGACTGTCATCCCGGTCGGGGGTGATCAGCTTCATGCGGACGGCGAAGATCCAGTTGACTGCCATGTTCACGCCTGCGGCAAGGGCGGATACCAGGGCAATGCCTCCGATGCCAAGCTTCTCACCGAAGAGGATGATGATGGTCACGTTGAATCCCATGGAAATCACGGAGGAGATCATGGGACGGCGGGTTTTCTCCACAGCGAAGAAGGCTTTGGTCAGAACTTCCGAGACGGCGGCGAACACCATGCCCACAGCGTAGTACCGGAGGGCAGTGGCCGTGATGGCGGTCTCGGAGGGGGTGAAGGCGCCCTTTTCGTAGATCAGCGCCACGAAAGGCTCCGCAAGCACCATGACACCCACCGCGATGGGAGCAATGATGAAGGTAAGGGTGCGGATGGAGGTGCGGGTCAGCCGGTCGCTTTCGTCACGGTTTCCTTCGGCAGCGGCCCGTGCGAAATAGGGGAAGAGGAGGTTGGTCGCCACAAAGGAGAACAGCCCCACAATGATGATGTACAGGCGGTTTGCGTAGCCGAGCGCGTTGATTGCCCGTCCGCCGTCGATTCCGGATGCAATGCCGGTGTTGATGAGGGAGCAGACCGGGGTGGTCCATGTTGCGATGAGGATGGGGAGGGTGTTCTTCGCGGCTCTCGCAATCTCCGGGGTGGCAAGAGGTGCACTCAGCCGGTACCGGAAGCCCCGCTTCACGACGGCGGGGATCTGGACAATGGCCTGGGCACACCAGCCGATGAGCATGGACACGGCAAGTCCGGTCACGCCGAAGGTGTCGCTCAGGAACAGGAGATAGCCCACCATGATCAGGTTGGAAACCAGACTGATGACGGCGGGGATGTTGTATTCCCCCTCGGACTGGAGAAATCCCACGAAGGAGAAGGCAAGCCCCACGAAAATCACCATGGGGAACATGATCCGGGTCAGATATGCCGCCATCTCAGCGGTAGAATCACTCAGCCTCGGTGCAATGACGGAGACAAGCGCCGGAGCAAAGACCGTCCCAAGCACGGAGAGGGTCAGCGTGATTACCAGAATCAGGTTCACATAGGACTGTGCGAAGGAGAGCGCTTCCTGTTTGCCCTTTTTCACGGCGAGGGAATTGTACACCGGGATGAACGCGGACGTCACCACGCCGCCAAGGACAAAGTCGAAGATGGTGATGGGGAGCTTGGATGCCGTTTCGTAGGCAATGGCCTGTTCGGTCATGCCGTAGGCGGCGGCGATCATGCTGTCCCGCACCAGCCCCATGACCTTGGAGAGCAGGATGATGATCCCCATCAGTACGGCGGATTTGGCAAAGGATTTTTTCATATGGTTCAATATCTAAAATAAAATGTTGGGAAAATACCGGTTGCCGAAGGCAATAACAAATGGTGGGTCCCATTTGCAAAGGGATTTTCTTCGTGTGAGACAGCTATACTGCCGGTATGGATTACGCAGTCTCACACGAGCTGAAAAGTATAGAACTTCAGATAGAACGTCTCCGGAACGGTGCGGAGGATGGGATGGTCGGGGGACTGGGTGCGGACTTCGATCTGACGGAGGGTCACACCGGCATCGTGAGCGGCTTCGTCCAGCATTTTCCGGAACAGCTCGTCCTTCATGAAATGGGAGCAGCTGCAGGTTGCCAGATAGCCTCCTCTGGGCAGACACCGCATGGCGCGCATATTGATGTCCTTGTATCCCCGGAACGCATCCTTAACCGTGTCGCCGGACTTGGTGAATGCCGGGGGATCCAGAATGATGAAGTCGTAGTCATGCCGCTTTTCGTTCACCATATCGGTCAGCAGCCTGAACACGTCCGCGGTGACAAAGTCCATTTTATCGGTGAGACCGTTCAGAGCGGCGTTCTTTTTCGTCTGCCGGATAGCGGTTTCGGAGATGTCCACTGCCGTGACGTGTTCTGCTCCGCCTGCCGCACAGTTGAGGGCAAATGCCCCGGTGTGGGTGAAGCAGTCCAGAACGCGGCGTCCTTTTGCCAGCTTTGCGGCAGCCAGACGGTTGTACTTCTGATCAAGGAAGAAGCCGGTCTTCTGACCGTTCACGTAGTCCACATCGTAGCGGATGCCGTTTTCGGTGATGATGACGTGATCCCCATCGGGCTTGTCCGGGAAGTTTTCGGGCTTCCAGTAACCGGTGAAGGTCTCCATGCCCTCGAGGGTGCGGATGTTCACATCGTTGCGCTCATAGACGGCACGGACATTCACGCCGTATTCGGGGAGCATTCCGCACAGGGTGTCAAGGAGCAGATCCTTCACCTTTTCCGTGCCAAGAGAGAGGGTCTGCACCACGAGAACGTCCTCGAACAGATCCACAGTCAGCCCGGGAAACTGATCGGCTTCTCCGAAGATGAGACGGCTGGCACGGAAATCGTCGCCCATGACGGTTTTGCGGTAGTCGAGAGCATAGCGGATCCGGCGGCGGTAGAAATCGTCGTCAAATCTGTCGTTGGCGTTGGTGGAAATCAGGCGCACCCGGATCTTGGAGTGGGAGTTGTAGTATCCGGAGCCGATGAATTTGGCCTTGCCGCCGTTTCGCGGTTCGGTGTAAACCACAGCGATATCCCCGTCGGTGGGATCGCCTTCTGTACGCACCACTTCGCCTTCAAAGACCCACGGATGCCCGGATCGAGCGTGACGTTCACCCTTTTCGGTGATAAAGATTTTCGGGAGAGATAACATAGTATTTCCTTTGTATAAGAAAGGTTAATCCGGCAAGGCGGGAAATGCGATGCCGGATTTTGGTGAATGATCGTATTGTCGGGAAAAATGGCAGCCTGAATCAGCGCAGCGGAAGGTCGTGGGATCTGCTGTAATTCCGACTGCAATGACGCCGAGCCATGCCCGCGGGGGCTTCCCCGTCCCCGCTTAGTTCAGCTTCGCCAGAGCAGCCTTGACGGATTCCAGCTTTTCCTTGTACTTTTCCAGCTTTGCACGTTCACCATCAACAACGGCTGCGGGAGCACGGCTGATGAAGCCTTCGTTGGAGAGCTTGCCTTCCGCACGCTTGATTTCGGCTTCCACGGTCTTCAGCTCGCCTTCCAGTCTCTTCCGTTCCGCTTCAAAGTCAACCATGTCCGCCAGAGGAATGTAGATCACAGCGGCGTCGGTGATGATGCGGACTGCGGTGTCGTCGGCGTAGGAGTCAACGATGGAAACAGCGGACGCGGATGCCAGCTTTTCAAAGAATGCCGCGCTGCCTGCGAATGCTTCCGGATACTTGGTTTCGATGGAAACGTGAGCCTTGCGGGAGGGAACCACGCCCATTTCGGAACGGCGTACACGGATTGCCTTGATGGCATCGATAACCTTTGCCATGTCGGCGGATTCAGCCGCAAAGGTGAGGGATTCGGTGTATTCGGGGTAATCCTTGATCATGATGCTGCCTTCTTCGCCGGGAAGTCCCTGATAGATTTCTTCGGTGATGAAGGGCATGAAGGGATGGAGCAGCTTGAGGGTTTCGCGGAGGACATAGGCCAGAACATTCTGAGCGCATTCGCTCCGTTCACCGCCTGCGGATACGGAGGGCTTGGACAGCTCAATGTACCAGTCGCAGTAGATGTCCCAGATGAAGTCGTAAATGGAGGACAGAGCCACGCCGATTTCGTACTTGTCAAGGTTTGCGGTCACGTTCTGAACGGTTTCTTCGAACTTGGTCAGAATCCACTTGTCTTCAGCGGCCAGCTTGTCAGCGTCGGGAAGTTTGATTTCGTCGATGGTGAGGTTCATCATCACGAATCTTGCCGCATTCCACAGCTTGTTTGCGAAGTTGCGGGCAGCTTCGATCTTTTCGTCGGAGAAGCGCATGTCGTTTCCGGGGCTGTTGCCGGTTGCCAGAGCAAATCTCAGCGCGTCAGCACCGTACTTGTCGATGATTTCAAGGGGATCGATACCGTTGCCCAGGGACTTGGACATCTTTCTGCCCTGTGCGTCACGGACCAGACCGTGGATGAGAACGGTGTCGAAGGGAACCTCACCGGTGTATTCCAGCGCGGAGAAGATCATGCGGGATACCCAGAAGGTGATGATGTCGTAGCCGGTAACGAGGGTGTTGGTGGGATAGAAGTACTTCAGATCCTCGGTTTCATCGGGCCATCCCATGGTGGAGAAGGGCCAGAGAGCGGAGGAGAACCAGGTGTCCAGCACGTCCTCTTCGCGGCGGATGTTTTTGCTGCGGCAGGCCTCGCACTCGCAGGCGTCCGTGCGCGAGACGGTGATGTGGCCGCAGTCCTCGCAGTA
>JAFQWY010000218.1 GCA_017407225.1 Clostridia bacterium
TATTCCTGCCTCACCTGTTCTTTGAACTCTTCCGGGTAATGTTTCATTCCTTTTTTTCCTGACATAACAAAAAACTCCTTTGTAGTTATTTTACTACATTGGAGTTTTTTTGTCACTGTCCGTTTTTACTGGACCTGTTCAGGAAACTGTGTCTTTTCTGTTATGCAGCTGCTCAAAATTTCCGAAAAAACTCTTCTCTGCTTTACTTTACAGGGGAATTGGGGTATAATGGAGAAAATTTCACTTATCCGAGGTCAATATGGAAAAACAAATCTGCCGCGATATCATTCTTCTGTCCCAGAAAGCCGCCGATGCCGCACCTGAGGATGCTCAGATCGGTCAGGATCTTCTGGATACCCTTGCCGCCAACCGGGAGCGATGCGTGGGCATGGCCGCCAACATGATCGGAATTCCCAAGAAAATCATCGTGTTCGATGACGAAGGCACTCTCTGCCTCATGTACAATCCCGTCATCATCAAATCCGCCGGGAAATTCAAGACCGAAGAAGGATGCCTTTCTCTTGACGGAACCCGTCCCTGTGAGAGGTACCGCACCATCAAGGTGGAGTATCAGGACGCACAGTTCCGGAAGAGGATTAAAACCTACACCGGCTGGACCGCCCAGATCATCCAGCACGAAATCGATCACCTGTCGGGGATCATCATCTGATTCAGCTTTTTTCGCTGAGGTACAGGCGGATTCTGCCCGCCGCTCGCTCAGCACCCTCTTCCGGGGACACCGATCCGCCCGTCACCGCCGACAGCTCCTCTGTCAGAATGGCGTACACCTGATCGGGTATGGGAGAGGCCGGTGTGATGCCGTTCAGCCAGTCACGGAATTCGCTGCACACTTCATCATCCGGCTTTACAACAATGCAGTCGCCGGCCGTCTGACTGTCCCACGGCCACCATTCACCGGATCCCGGCTCAAAGGCAAAGGCGATTCCCGACTGCTGCAGAAAACCGATCCATCCGTCCCAGCAGTCGTTTACGGTGGGAATGGAACAGAAATCCCGTCCTGCCGGTGTCAGAGGATAGATGCGTATCAGGTATTCAATAAACTCCGCCGCGCCGTCGGGACAGTCACCGTCAGCGAACACCGACATCCGGTTGTCGAACGCAATCCGATGAACGCTGCCCGATGCGGAAGGATATCCGATGATCCGCGGTTCTTCCCATCCTGCATATGCCTTCATCATCACATAGGTATCCACGGAATTCACCAGCATACTTTTCAGAAGCACCTGTCCTGTCACATACAACTCAGTACCTCTGAGTCTGTTTGCCGTTCCCTGACCGGCAGGCTGAAAGCTGAGCAGGTCGTAGAGCTTTGCCAGCGTTTCCGTGTCCACGGTGTCACCCTGAATCAGGGAACCGGATCCGCAGAGGAAATCGGGTGTATAGCTGCCCGACCACACCATCCGCTGCTCCTCTCCCAGCGAGCCGTGCAGGGCAAACAAGTCCTCGTATGTCCATGTATCCGGCAGGAATTCCGCTCTGCCCGAATAGGTGGCTGCCGAAAAACCGCCGCTGACGGTGTACAGTTTCCCGTCCGTGAGCAGGGCTTCCCCTGCACAGTCCATGAAGACAGCAGGATCCAGATATGCCGACAGATCCAGAAATACTTCCTTATTTATGTAGTCGTCCAGGGGAGTTCCTTCAGCCAGCACCGCCAGATCCGGGATTTCGTCCCCAAGGAGAATCTTATCCACGGCGCTGAGGCTTCCATCCGATTCCGCAAGCTTTGTACACTGTACAAAATATTCCTCACTGGATGCGTTGAACATGGCAGCCGCTTCGGGGAGCTTCCGTCCCGCATTTTCATCATACACCGCTTCCACCAGAATCCGCTCCTCGGTTCCGGCGGATTTTTTCATTTCATACGCGCCGTATTCACCGGTTCCGGCATGGGTTCCAAGAATTGTGAATGCATCCTCGCTGTCCATGCGTATCTCACGGATTCCCTCGGGCAGCCACCCGGACTGGGAAAAGTTCATGACACAGCTGCCGTTCAGGGAGAAAATCCCCTCTGCATCGGCATAGAATCCCTTCCCGTCCGCGAGGAAAAACGCCGTCATCGCCTTCTCCGGCAGAGTCAGACTTACTTCGTCCAGTCCGCCTTCCCCGTTCAGGAGATACACATGACGGTCGGCTACATCGTCATATGCCAGCACGCACACTCCGTCCGGACAGCAGTTTACCGAAATCACCTGCCGCACGCTCTCACGGTGCTGAATGCCGCCGGGAGTTACCGCAATGACCTCGTTCTGTGTGATCAGCGCCGCGCCGGTATCCGTGGGGTACAGCCCGAATATCTCAGGGGATGTGCCGCCGATCTCGTCGGTCGTGAAGCTGCCGAAGGTGATGGGCACGGATGCATCCGCGTTGTCTGTGAGGAACCGCACTTCCGTCCCCGGTTCTCCGTCCGCATATACGGTCACTGCCGCTGCGATGCCGCCGTCAATGTCACAGACTGCGGAAACACTGCCCGCTTCCCATGACTGTGATTCGCCGTCGTACCGCGTCATGCCGTCCGCACCTCTGCCGAACACCGCATCAGCCGTCAGATAATCGGGATAGAACGCCGACGGCAGAACAACTTCCACGCTGTCATAAGCGTACTCCAGCACCACGCGCTCCGGTCCGTCAGTCTTTCCGCATCCGGTCAGAAGAAGCAGTGCCAGAAAAAGCATCATTTTCCGTTTCATCCAATCACCTCTTTTTTTGTAGTACAAATATTATACCACACCCGTTGTCGTATGTCAAGTATCGGTTGCATTTTGTACACCCTGATTCCAGAAATCCGTGCGGAACCGGAACGGAAACTGGAAAATTCTGTTGCTATTGCACAGGAAACCACATGAAAATTTGGTACAAAATTCGATTTTTTGTGATTGCAAAATTCAACCGGCTGTGATACAATATTAACAACATTTTAATAGAATAAAAAGCAGAGGTGCGGATTTGATGAAGTGCCGCCGCCACAGTCTTTGGGAAGGACGATGACGGCACGTAGGCAACTCCGCCGAAGATCTTTCCCAAGAGATCTGGGACGCATCGGAATACGGTGCGTACTGTCAACATCGCCGCCCGGCGGTATTGGAGCGCTGCAATCGGAACTCGGACGTCCGGCTGCTGTGCCTGCGTCTGTTTTTTTATTCAGAAAGGACTTCACATGAAAAAATCCCTTTTCAACCGCCGCTCCCTGCTGTGCATCGCCATGATGTTCGCAATTATGGCAATCTCCATGAGCATCGCGGTATTTGCCGAAGGTGACGCGGAAGCTGCAGAAGAAGTTTCCTTCGCTTACGGCACTGCGCTTTCCCTTCTCCCCCCTGTTATCGCAATCGTTCTCGCACTGATCACCAAGGAGGTATATTCCTCCCTGTTCATCGGTATCCTGGCAGGCGGTCTGCTTGCATCCGGCTTCTCCTTCAACGGCACCATTGACACCGTTCTCAACGACGGTATCATCTCCTCCGTTTCCGGTTCCGCCGGTATCTTCATCTTCCTGGTTCTCCTTGGCGTTCTGGTTGCTCTGCTCAACAAGACCGGCGCATCCGCAGCCTTCGGCAACTGGGCAAAGAAGAACATCAAGACCCGTGTAGGCGCTCAGCTTGCTACCTTCTTCTTCGGCGTGCTGATCTTCATCGACGACTACTTCAACTGCCTGACCGTCGGTTCCGTTATGCAGCCCGTTACCGACTCCCACAGAGTTTCCCGTGCGAAGCTGTCCTACCTCATCGACGCTACCGCAGCTCCCATTTGTATGATCGCCCCCATTTCTTCCTGGGCAGCAGCAGTTTCCGAATACGCGGAAGGCACCGGCTTCTCCGGTCTGTTCCTGTTCATCAAGGCGATCCCCTACAACTTCTACTCCCTTCTGACTCTGGTGTTCATCGTTGCCATCACTCTCATGAAGTTTGACTACGGCCCGATGGCAATCCACGAAAAGAACGCTATCGAAAAGGGCGACCTGTTCACCTCCGGTTCCGAACATGAAGCGGTTGACTCCGGTATTTCTGACAGAAAGAGCCGCGTATTCGACCTCATCATCCCCATCGTTGTTCTCATCGCAGTCAGCGTATTCGGTCTGGTTTACGTGGGCGGCATCCTTGACGGTGCTTCCTTCGTTGACGCATTCGCAAACACCGACGCTACCGTTGGTCTGCCGTGGGGCGGCGTGATTACCCTCGTAATCGTTATCATCTACCTCATCTGCCGCCGTGTTATCACCTTCAAGGAAGCTATGGAATGCATTCCCGACGGCTTCAAGGCAATGGTTCCCGCAATCCTGATCCTCACCTTCGCAGGTGCGCTGAAGAACATGACCTCTGCTCTCGGCTCCGACGTATTCGTTGAAGGCGTTGTAAAGGGCTCTGCTGAAAGTCTCGCAGCATTCCTGCCCGCAATCATCTTCCTGATTGCATGCTTCATTGCATTCTCCACCGGTACTTCCTGGGGTACCTTCGGTATCCTGATCCCCATCGTTGTTGACGTATTCCCCGCTTCCAGCGAACTGCTTTACATCGGTATGTCTGCTTGTCTGGCAGGTGCGGTTTGCGGTGACCACATTTCCCCCATCTCCGACACCACCATCATGTCCTCCGCTGGTGCGAGATGCGACCACATCAACCACGTATCCACCCAGATCCCCTATGCTCTTACCGTTGCGGCTGTATCCTTCGTGTGCTACCTGATCGCCGCATTCGTACAGAACTGGATCATCTCCCTTGCAATCGCCGCTGTTCTCATGGTCGGTACTCTCTTCGTTATCAAGAAGGTAACCGCCAAAAAGGCATAACTTCACAGAACAAAATGACCGCATGGATTTTCAGTCCGTGCGGTTTTTTGTATGGAAAAAGACCCGCGGATCACGGCGGAATCGGATCTGCGGGTCTATTCTGATTACAGGGTACCGGTTACGGTCAGCACACTGACGCCAGGATTCACCACCCATGCGCCGCTCTCATCCTGCGTGAATGCGGCTGCGGGTACGGTGATCTGTCCGGCAACGGTTGCAAACTCGCCGGTTTCTTCGTTGTAGGTGTAGTTCGTACCTTCCGTCCATGCGTCACCGTTGAAGGTCACCAGCAGATCCCGCAGGATGGGGCTGAAGGTATCGGTGATGACTGCGCCAAGCTCCGCATCCGCCGGAGTATTGCCGGTGTTCTGGATCACAAAGGTATAGCTGAGCTGACCGCATCCCGTCACCGTATTGGGGCACAGGGATTTGGTGATGGTCAGATCCGCTTCGTCCTGGGTGGTAATCACTGCCGACACAGTAATGGGCTCCGCGATACAGGATCCGGTGACGGAAGCGGTGTTGGTGATGGTTCCGCCATCCGCGAGGGGAGCGAACTGAGTCACTTCGGCTTCGTAAACCAGCATGGCATTGCCGCCTGCCGGAACAGTCAGACCGGTGAACACAAGGCCTGCGCCGTCATCCGCAGAGGGTGCGGTCTGGAGAACGCCGTTCAGATAATACCGCACGGAGCCGGGCACATACCGGAGCGGATACACCGTGGTTTCCCCGAATTCATATGCCCCCAGATCATCGGTGACGGTCACATCGGTGATGGGTGTGGTACCGGAATTGAGAATGCTGATTACATAAGTCACATCGTCCCCCGCCGTATAGTCGTCTCCCACTGCCGTCTTCGTCGCGGATACGGTGGTGAGAATCTGTCCGGTGGTGATGTTGGAATTGCGGATGGTGTTGTTGTAGGAAATTGTCGCCTGATTGGTGAAGATTGCCATGATTTCTCCTTTGATAGAACTGCTTTATTTCCGCCGCTCTACAGTGTATGCGGGAAATCACGGCATCGTTCCTCAGAAAGTGATCTTCACACTGACAGGGGTTCCGTCGGAAGGATAGCTGAAGAAAGAGGTTTCGGTGTCCGGTTCGTAGTCAAAGGAAAGTTCCGTACCGCCGGCTGTGATGGACTTGGGCGGACGTTTGGTCCAGACTCTGCCGGAAACGTTCATTTCGGAGGGACTGCGGGAGATGAAGGTGAGACTGCGCTGACCGAATTTCATCTTTTCCGCACGTCCGCTGAGGGCAATCAGCTCGGAAGACTCGCTCCGATCCATCTTTGTCACATCGTAATACAGACCCACGCCGCCGCTTTCCAGAGTCACGCCGTCAAGGACACGCAGTTCGTGGTCGAACAGGTCAATATAGGTGCCTTCCAGTTCCACCGGTGTGCCGTCCGCTTCATCCATGGCCGCTGCAATCACGTAGGGACCGCGCCGCAGAATCAGATTGGAACGGGATCCGTCCCCAACAATCGCCTTCACCTGAGTCAGATAACTGTCTGCTGCATCGGATTCCAGTGCCAGCGACTTTGCGGCTCTGCGGATCACCGTCACGGAACCCGCACCCACTTCGTATACACCGTCATCGGGCGTTCTGCCCAGTCCCATGGATTCAAAGAGGTGCTCTGCCGGGTCACGGTAATCGGCATCCCCCTGATTCCACCATTCGCGCACGCCGTGGAAGGGATCGGAACCGTCGCCCACATAGATCAGCCGCCCGCCGTTCTTCACCCATTCTGCCGTCATGCCGTTGATGTCCGGTGAGGACGGCTTCATGTATTCGTAGCTGAGAACCAGTGTCCTGTAGGGATCCAGATAGCCGGGGAATCTGCGTACATTGTCCAGCTGAACGGGACGAGCCGCAATTCCGGCCTTCAGAAGGGGCAGTGCCAAACCAAAGAATGAGGAAAATTCACTGCTGTCATCCCCACCTTCCGCAGGACAGATCCGCTGGAACATCGCGTAGTCTGCCATCAGCACACCCACCTCGGGCGTATCGCTGAGCCACTCCACATCGGTCTGGGACTTCATATCACGAAGGAGATGCATGACCTGCAGGAGGTTGGTCTTGTATTCTGCAGGAATCTGCACCGGTTCGCCGCCGTCGTTCAGAAGATGTCTGCCGCGCATGACACGGGCAGGCCACGGGGACACTTCATAATCGGAAACATCCGGATGGAACAGGGATGCGATCACGGTACGGTAGTAGTTTTCGCGATAGTCCACCCAGGTGTGACGGGGATTGTCCTCGATGGGATCGGCAAGGAACCACATCCGTCTGCCCGTTCCCCGAACCAGCTCCTGCATGACGCCGTATTCCAGAAAAGCGGTTTCAAAGGTGCGTTCTTTTCTCACGCCGCGGTAGAAATTCTCCGACCGTGCGGTACCAGTCCAGATCTGCGCGATGTATCCGTCCACGGTGGGCAGGTCAATCAGCGCGGATTCCGGGGACACGATCTTCCACTGGGAATAGTTTATGAGGGAGTGGGTGGGAACGTAGAACCGCAGAAGCCGCCCGTACTTCACCATGGCGTATTCCTTCAGTTCGGAGCACAGTCTGTCGAGAGTGCGGGTGTACAGATACTGCTTCAGCTTGGATGCCCGGTACTGGGCTTCCGGTGAGGACTGGGGATCCTGCCAGTCTTCCTTGTAGTAGATCTTCCATTCCCGCTTGAAGGCATCGGAATACCCGGTGTGAACCCAGAATTCCGGTTCCTCCAGATGGATGGCTTCCACGCCGCAGTCCACGGCATATTTCAGATTTTCCGCCAGATAGTGCGCGAAGGAGTTGGACGGAACCATGTAGGGCACATCCTTGCCATGTCCGCGCTCACTTCCGTCCCGGTTCCGCTGACCTTCGTCGTGGTGGTCAACGCCATCGTACCGCCCGAACAGGTAGTCCTGATATTCGCCCCAGGATACCCCAGTCATCAGATGGATCACATAGCCCGCCTTCTTCCACTTTTTCACCCGTTTTTTCAGGTCGTGGAAGCCGTAAACCATGACAAAGTCCGACTGTACATCGAAAATGGCCTCAAAATCCCGCGCTTCCTGTACGCCGGTTCTCTCCTCTGTTCTGTCATAGGGTTTCATTTCAAATACCTCCGTTTTTTCTTCATTATATATGACTGCGCCGGAAAAAGCAAGATCCACGAAAACAGTTTGTCCGTTTTTGATTGATTTCAATGAAGTTTTTACAAAAAACACTCAATTTACATAATAAATCTTGACAAAAACTAAAAAATATGCAACAATTATATATATTATCGCCAACGGAAATCATACCCTCTCAGGAGTATTATGAAGCATAAAAGATTATTGTCAGCCCTTCTGCTGTCCGTATTTTTACTTGCCGGATGCAACGACAAAGGAATCCACGTGGAAATCACCGAGACGGAACCGGCGGAAACCGAAGAAACACGGTATGTAACGGATACATCCAAAAACACCGTAGTTCTCTCCGATGCGGCTATCACGGCTTCCACAGCATCCGGTATCTACACACCGGAAGAGGCTCCCACCCACATTACCCTGACATCCCCCAATCCTCAGTACATCATCAAATACACCTCATCCACTGCCAAAAGCCCGGACATCAAATCCGATGATGCCTCCGGCGAAATCCGCCTTGCCTACAAGGAATCCGGTGACGGTGTGACGGAGTTTGCCCTGATCCGCGCCGCTCTTTTCTACAAAGGAAAACAGATCGGCCAGCCGGTTACCTTCACCTATCTGAAGGCTCCGGAAGGTCGGTTTACCATGCCCGTCATCTGTCTGACCTCCGATCCCGTGGGTCTGTACGGCCATGAGGACGGCATTCTCGTGGAAGGTCAGGACCGCGAACAGGCCCTGAAACACGGCAACCCTCCCGGCTGGGTTCTCTCCAATACCCATGCCAACTACTACAACGGCGGTATCGCATGGGAACGCGCCATGTCCATGGAATACTGCGAAGCCGGTGCAGGGGAATTCTCCTACGTCTCCAACGGCGGTATGCGCGTCAACGGCGGCTGGACCCGTGCCAATATCCAGAAGTCCCTGAAGCTGTTTTCACGGAAGACCTACACCCCCGATTACGGTACCTTTGCTGTGGATCTCTTCCCCGGTTACCGGGATCCTCAGACCGGACGGACGCTGTCCTTTGCCAACACCATCCTGCTCCGGGGCGGCTCCAACAACGAAGGCTCCACGGTTATCTCCACCATGCTCCAGCTGAAGCTGTGTGAAGGTACCGGTCAGTTCGTCCCCGCCATGAGACCCGTGGTGGAATTCATCAACGGTCAGTACCGTGGTATGTTCTTCATGGTGGAAGACTATGACTCCGACTTTGTGGAATCCCACTTCGGCGTGCCTGAGGAAGATCAGTTCCTGGCTGCCGGAAGCTACGAAAACTACGGCGGCAGTATGTGGACCCTGGACACCGGTACCCAGCAGGATTTCATGGAATTCACCGCGATCCTGGAAAAACTCTCCAATATGGATATGCGGAAGGCGGAAAACTACGAATACGCTTCCACGGTGCTGGATCTGCAGAACTTCCTCGAATATATGTGTGTCGAGATGTATGTCTGCAATTCCGACTGGCCCGACAACAACCTGCGCGTGTTCCGCTGCAAGGCCAACGGCTTTGATCCCGATGCGGAAGGAATTGAAGACGGACGGTACCGCTTCCTTCTGAAAGACCTTGACATTGCCTTCGGTACAGGCGGTCACTCCGTTTCTTCCAACCCCTATGTCCAGATCAGGGGGGGCAGTAAGCTGAAAATCCGCGAAATCTTCAATCAGCTGATGAAGAACGAAGACTTCTCCGAGCGGGTTCATATCTTTATGTGTACCCTCGCCAGCGGTGCGTTTGCCCCCGAACGGGTGGAAAACGTCCTCAACGAGTTCATTCTCTTCCTGACGGATGAGATGGAATACACCACCGAAAAGCTCCGCGTGGGCGGCAAGAGTCTGGCAGCATGGAATAACAATCTGAAAGCGCCCCTGTCCTTTGCTAAATCCCGCGATGATGTGGTGCTGAATGCCACCCAGACCGCCGCCCGGAACAAGCTGTGCAGGATTACCATTACCGTAACCGGTGAAGGCGAGGCAAAACTGGGCTGGTATCCCATCACCGACGGATGTTCCCGCACCTACATCACCCACACCGACATTCCCCTTGAGATCCCGGCAGGTGCAGTCGTCACCGTGGAGGGGGGAGAAGCCGTGGACGGTGCGGTACGGTTCACGAAAACCGAAGCCCATCTCACCATTGACATGACCGGTGTTTCCGATGAAGCAGAAACCGCCGACACCGTTGTGATCAACGAAGTTTCCGTCCGGGGGTATGATTACAAATTCGTGGAACTGTACAACGGTTCCGACAAGGCTGTGACCCTGGACAACTGGACACTGGCTACGGAAAAATCCGTGCAGTATCTGGACGGCATGACCGTGGAATCCGGCGGATATCTCCTGCTGGGAAGTGAGGAAGTGCCCCTCGATGTCAAGCTGACCAACGAAAGTGTTCTGACTCTCTCCGACGGCAGTACTGCTGTGGATACCGCAGATCTGTTCACCGTCAACCGCACGGTGCATCAGGGACGTTACCCCGACGGCGGCGAGCTGATTACCCTCTACACCTCCGAACTGACTCCCGGCACTGCCAACGCCATTCTGCCCGATTTCAGAATCACCGGCGGCATCACGGACGGTCTCCTGCTCAGCGGCAAGCTGTATCCCGCAGAAAATCTGCCGAAGGACGAAAACGGTGAAATCATGGTTCCCCTGTCCGCTCTGGAAGAATACTTCGGAAAAAAGAAAGTTGTCTATCGGAAGGAATACAACTGGATGATGGAGAACTATGATCTTCAGGTTCCGCTGAAGGAGTTTGCCGACTTCATCAACAATAACACCCGGCTTCAGGCAAGCTACGTGGAAAACGCCAACGTAGTCGTCATGCCGTAAATTCATCACAAGGATTCTTACATCATGCATAAACTCAACGACGAGCAGAAAGGTATGCTGGCGGCCACAGTCACCTACATCATCTTCGGATTCAGCTACCTTTTCTCCAAAATGGCGATGGACATTACCAGTCCCATCATTCTCCTCTGCGCACGATTTACCCTGACTTTCATCACCCTCAACATTCTGGTACTCACAGGAATTGTGAAGATCAACCTCAAAGGAAAGCCGCTGATGATGCCGATCCTCATCGGTCTGATTCAGCCCTGCCTATATTTCGTGCTGGAAAACTACGGTCTGCAGTACACTACCACCTCCTTCACGGGAATTTTCTCCTCCCTCAACCCGGTGTTCACCGCACTTCTGGGTGCGCTTATTCTCCGTGAACGTCCCAACGGCAAGCAGTGGCTCTCCATTCTGGTGTCCATCACCGGTGTGCTGATCGTATCCCTGGACGGCAGCGGCGGTCAGAACACCGTCCTCGGCTGCATCTGTCTGGTTTCCGCCTACTTCCTCGGCTCCTTCTACTCTCTGATGATCCGCCGGTATTCGGAAAAGTTCACGCCCTTTGAGCTGACCTATGTGATGTTCTCCGTGGCGTTCGTGTTCTTCGCCGTGCTGGCATTCGTCACCTACCGCGGCGGCACCGTCGTCATGCTCACCTCCGCCCTGTCCCACATCGACTTCCTGATCGCCATCGCGTATCTGGGCATCGGTTCTTCCGTGCTGGCGTATTTCCTCGCCAACTACTCCCTCTCCAAGCTTCCCGTGGCCCGTTCCACCATCTTCGGCAATCTTTCTACAGTTGTATCCGTTCTGGCAGGCGTGTTCATCATGGGTGACAAGTTCACCTGGGTTACCGCCCTCGCCTTTGCCCTGATTCTCTGCGGCATCTTCGGCGTGAACAAGTTCAAGAGCAAGGAGTAAACCATGCGGCTGCTGACTGCTGTTATCGCCGTGCTGGTTCTGCTCACCTCATGCGGCGCCTCCGTTCCGGAAACTGCGGAGGATGTGAGGGATTTTGAGGATCTGCTGGCATTCATGACCGGAAATCCGGAAAACACCGTTACAGCCATGACTCTGACTGTCGAAAGCGCTGTTTCCGTCGACGAACCCGTCACCTTATCCGAAAGCGATGCATCCCGGCTCCTCGCTCTGCTGACCGGGCACGAACTCACCGTGGAACGGTACGAACCGGAGCATATCTACGGCGGAAGCTGGTACACCGTGACTTTCCTGCTGGCCGATGGCGGAAGTGTAAATCTGTACCCGGAGCGGAAAAATCTGATGGTATTCCGCCGGGAGCTGAACGAAGAACAGCGCTGGTATGATGCGTCCTATCGGCTGGACACCGCTGTATCCCGTGAGTTTTACGAGACAATCGGCGAACTCTGGTCACAGAATTCCGACGGAAAACCTGCTACTCACTGAACCATAACAAAAAATGCCGCGCGGTCCGACCATGCGGCATTCTCATTTTATATAAACCAAAGGAGGTATTCATGAAACCCAATATTCTGCTCATCATGACCGACCAGCAGCAGGCAAAACTGCGGAAAGCCGCCGGATATGAGCTGGACACCATGCCCAATCTGGACAGACTGGGGCAGTCCGGCACGGATTTCGAGCGGTGCTATACCCCCAATCCCACCTGCGCTCCGGCACGCACCAGCCTGTTCACCGGCCGTTTTCCCTCCGCACATAAGGTACGAACCAACCACAACCTCCGCGATGCGCGGTACCACCGGGATCTTCTCGATGTTCTGAAAGAAGCCGGCTACATGACTGCCATCTGCGGCAAAAATCACACCTACTTCAATCCACGGGACCGGATGGATTTTCAGGCGGAATCCGATCATCTGGGGAAGGAATGGGGTGCTGACAGTGAGCCCGACTCCCCTCTTCAGGCGGATTTCCGTCAGTTCCTGCGGGACACGGACTTCATCGACTCGGCTGTCCCCACGCCCTTCCCTGTGGAATGTCAGCTGCCTTACCGGAATGTGTCCTCCTGCCTCCGATTCTTTGACAAATGGCAGGAGGAATCCGCACAGGATCAACCGTTCTTCGCATGGGTCTCCTTCGCCGAGCCCCACAATCCCTATCAGGTACCGGAGCCGTACTTCAGCATGTTCCCGCCCGAATCCCTGCCGGAGCTGAAGTCAGCAGACTTGGATCTGAGGGACAAAGGTCACAAATTCCCCTGGATCAAGGGGGTGTGGGACGAAGTAATCGGGGACGATCCTGCCAGAATCGACCGGATGCGCGCCAGTTACCATGGTATGCTCCGTCTCATCGACGATCAGCTGGGGCGGCTCCTTGATGGTCTGGATCAGCGCGGACTGGCGGACAACACCATCGTGATCTACGTTTCCGACCATGGGGATTTCGCCGGTGAATACGGCATGATGCGGAAAGGCACCGATCTGCCCGACTGTCTGACCCGGGTTCCCATGATCTGGCGGATTCCGGGACTTCCCGCCCTTGGCAGAACCTCCTGCGGCACCGTCAGCCTCTGCGATATCATGCCCACGCTGTGCGATTTTCTGGATATTGAGATTCCCCTGGGCGTGCAGGGACGCAGCATCCGTCCGCTTCTGGAAGGCGGAACCGTCCCCGGTGAATTTGATGTGGGTTACTCCGAATCCGGATTCGGCGGGCTGTACTGGGACGAAAACGACGGTCTGGATCTGTGTGACGAAGGTGCCTGCAGGAATCGGGAGACCTTTGACTGTCTGAACACATGGACCCAGTGCGGTCAGGTACGGATGGCGGTGAAAGGTGACTGGAAAATCCAGTGCGATATGCTGGGGAACTGTTATCTCTACAATCTCATATCGGATCCGGACGAGCTGTGCAATCTGGCAGAAGATCCGGAATTTACCGATATAAAGGCTGATATGCTCCGCGAGCTGACAGCGGCCATTCTCCGCGCCGACGATCCCCTGCCCCCGCCCCACCACCGGTACCGCATCAAGCGGCATCCGAAGAACTACATGATGCAGCCGTGGCGTGCGGACGCTCCGGGGATTACGGAAGTGTAAACAGAATAAACGGGATTTCCCGCTTGTTAAGCAGGCAGGAAATCCCGTTTTATGTTTGTTTTATATTTGAATCCGGATCTGTCCGGTTCCGGTCAGTATTTCCAGCGCCTTTTTCCGTTTATGCATGGTCAGAGCAATGCAGATTGCCGGCTGGAACAGATGAAAAAGAAAACTGAGCAGAGCTGCCGCCGGTTCCGGAAGAATTAAGTCAA
>JAFQWY010000219.1 GCA_017407225.1 Clostridia bacterium
CATGGAGTGCCACAAGCCTGTCCTGACAATTCGTGCCTGCGCCCATCTTCGATGTGCTGCCAATCAGCACACGCACATGACCGCTGCGTACCTTGGCGAACAGCTCCTTTTTCTTCACTTCTGTGTCGGCATCGTGGATGAACGCGATTTCTTCCCTCGGCACACCGCGGGAGATGAGTTTATCCCGAATGTCCTCGTACACCGTAAACGGCGATTCATCAGGAATCTCACGATCAACCGCTTCGACGATACTGCGAACATCCGCATCAACAGCAGATTTCGCGGCGATTTTGTCCGATGCAGTGCGCGTTTTCGGTGTGGAAAGATCGGAGAACACAAGCTGAGTCAGCCTGTCCGCTTTGCCATCCTCCCAAATCTGAAAGATGTTATCCACACAAAGATTCACCTTGCTCATGGGATCGTCCGGCAGATCAGGATTGATGATTCGCTGATCCAGACCGAGCTTTCGTCCGTCCGACGTGATCTTCAGCATATTATCGACCGAGGGATCGACCACACCCGCGTGAACTTTGGATGCACGTTCGGACAATTCCTGCACCAATGCTTTCTGTACATCTGTCGGCTTTGCCACAACATTGTGATAGGTTGCATCGGGGACGGGCAGATGAAGCTGATCGGAGGTTTTGATGTCCGCCGCTTCCTTGAACAGATTCATCAGTTCCGGCAGATTGAAGAATTTCGCAAATCTCGTTCGCGCACGGTAGCCGGTTCCTTCGGGAGCAAGCTCGATGGCGGTGGTGGTTTCCCCGAACGTGGATGCCCATGCGTCGAAGTGGTTGAGGTGCTTTTTCTCCAGAGTATCGTGTTGGAGATAGCGCATCATGGTGTACAGCTCCGTCATACTGTTGCTGACTGGTGTACCCGTTGCGAACACTACACCCTTGCTGCCGGTGATCTCATCGAGATAGCGGCACTTCATGAACATATCCGAGGATTTCTGCGCGTCGGTGGTAGATAGTCCCGCCACATTCCGCATTTTTGTGTAAAGAAACAGGTTTTTGTAATTGTGCGCCTCGTCTACATACAGCCTGTCCACGCCGAGCTGCTCAAAGGTAATCACATCATCCTTGCGGGAATCGTCCTGCAGTTTCGACAGCCGTGCTTCAAGGCTTTTGCGTGTGCGTTCCAACTGTTTGATCGTGAATCTTTCAGCGTTGCTTGCCTGAAGCTCCGCAATACCATCCGTGATCTCATTAATCTGACTTTGCAGAAGCTGTTCCTGCCGCTCTTTCGACATCGGGATTTTTTCAAACTGCGAATGCCCCATGATGATAGCATCATAGTTTCCCGTGGCAATTCGCGCACAGAATTTCTTACGGTTCGCCGGTTCAAAATCCTTTTTCGTTGTGACGAGAATGTTCGCAGAGGGATACAGCCGCAGAAATTCGCTTGCCCACTGTTCCGTCAGATGATTTGGAACTGCAAACAAAGGCTTATTGCACAAACCTAAACGCTTACTTTCCATTGCCGCCGCGACCATCTCGAACGTCTTGCCCGCACCAACCTCGTGTGCAAGAAGCGTATTGCCGCCGTAGAGAATGTGGGCAACAGCGTTTTTCTGATGTTCGCGCAGAGAGATTTCGGGATTCATCCCGTTGAATGTGATATGCTCGCCGTTGTATTCACGCGGGCGGGTGCTGTTGAACAGCTCGTTGTATCTCTGCACCAGAGCATGACGGCGGTCAGGCGTTTTCCATATCCACTCCTGAAAAGCGTCTTTAATTGCCTGCTGTTTCTGCTGGGCGAGAGTCGTTTCCTTTGCGTTAAGCACACGGCGTTCTTTACCGTCGGCATCGGTGACAGTATCGTAGATTCTCACATCGCGGAGATTCAGCGTATCTTCAAGAATACGGTATGCGCTTGCGCGGTCTGTGCCGTAGGTGTAGAAGGAATTGATGTTGCTGCTGTCCACACTCTTGCCGGAGATATTCCATTCTGCCGTAAATTCGGAGTAGTTCACGTCGATCTTGCGGCGAAGATAGAACGGCGGGTCGAGCAGCTCTAACATGAACTCGCGGATATATGACTTGTCAATCCATGTTGCACCGAGTCGGACTTCGATTTCAGAAGCATCAAGATCTTTCGGCTGTGCCGCACGGAGTGCTTCCACGTTGACGGAGAAATCGGGATTGATTTCGGCGTACCGTTCTGCGACCGCCAGTTTCTCCCGGACATTGCCGGAAAGGTATTCGTCCGCTGTCACAAAAGTCTGCGGAGATTCCGGCAGACGGAAGATTACCCCACGCAGTTCGCTTGCGAGATCTTCCGCAGATTTGCCCGTGAGCTGTGACATATACGGCATATCAACCCGCGCTTTCTCGGAGATAGACAGTGCCAATGCTTCGGCGACGGTATCGACGGAGGTTGCGATGGTATTCTGCTTGATGGTACGCTTTGTGAACATATCCGCCTTGCGCTTCAGCTTTTGTTCTTCATCGAGAATTTCAAGGGAACAAAGCAGATAGTACGAGGAATCGTCCGCAAAAGCGGCACGGTTGGCACGGTCGTTGATTAAGCCGTATTTCGCCGTGTAGTCATCATAAAGCTGATTCAACTTTGCCTGAGATTGTACGATTTCCTCATCCGTGCCACCGTTCAACTGTTGGTCGATGAGGTTCTGCACACAATCCCGCAGTTCTACCATGCCTTTCACACGTTCCTGCGCTGTGGCATTTAGGTTCGGCTTTACCATGCGAGAGTTTTCGCGGTAATACACATCGCCGTCAACGACCGTGTAGCTGTAATTCTTCACGTTCGGATCGGCGGGAAGGGAGGTGTCAATGTCATCTCCGAGATCGGGCAGTTCCGCTTCGGTATAAGTGCCGCGGATGTACCTGACGGCATCGTGAAGCTGATCGGCAAGCTCCAGTCCTTCGATCGGTTCCACCGTGAAATCCTGCCTGCCGTACTGCGTGGATTCCGATGACTGCCGCCCGAGAATCATTTCGGGGTGGTCAATGAAGTAGCTGTTGATGGCGAATCCGCCGTCATTTACACCGAGGTGCACCCAATCCGGTTCAATCACCTGCGGATGGTCGCGCTTTTGCAGAAACAGGATGTCCGATACCACTTCCGTCCCCGCATTGGCTTTGAACGCATTGTTCGGCAGACGGATCGCACCCAGCAGATCGGCACGCTCGGCAATGTACTTGCGGACTTCGGGCGACTCCTTGTCCATCGTATAGCGCGATGTGACGAACGCGATCACGCCGCCCGGACGTACCTGATCCAACGTTTTTGCGAAAAAGTAATCGTGGATAGAGAAATTCAGCTTGTTATATGCCTTGTCGTTGACCTTGTACTGCCCGAACGGGACATTGCCGACAGCGAGATCGAAGAAATCACGACGGTCGGTTGTCTCAAATCCGGCTACGGTCATATCCGCGTTCGGATATAGCTGTTTCGCAATCCGTCCGGTGATGCTGTCCAGTTCCACGCCGTAGAGCTTGGAGCCGGTCATTTTCTCCGGCAGAAGTCCGAAGAAATTGCCGACGCCCATGGACGGTTCCAGTATGTTGCCCGCAGTAAATCCCATGTTGCCGACAGCTTCATAAATAGCTTTGATGACAGTCGGACTTGTATAGTGTGCGTTCAAAGTGGATGAACGTGCGGCGGCGTATTCTTCGGGAGTGAGTGCATCAGTCAATTCGGCGTATTCCGATTTCCAGTTATCCTTGGAATCGTCGAAAGCATCCGCAAGACCGCCCCATCCGATGTATTTAGAAAGAATCTCCTGTTCCTTCGGTGTGGCGTGACGGTTTTCGGCTTCGATTAGCTTCAATGTATGAATCGCATCCATGTTCATGCGGAATTTTGCCTTTGCGCCGCCTATGCCGAGATTGTCATCGGTGATACGGAAGTTTTCGGGCGGTGGGGTATCGTCTGTTTTCAGCCGTTCGATGACAATATCGTATGGCAGATGATTTTCTTCGGCGGGATATATGGTTTCAGTTTCCGTGGAAAACTGCAGCGGTGTTGTTTCTTTTTCAAAGAGAAAAAGATTGGTATTCCGCTCAACACGACGGAGATATTCTTCAAACAGTTCACGGTTGATGGTTTCGTTGCTCCAGCTATATGGTGTGGTGTCGATACGAACATTGATGTCCCCGATGTAACCAATCGTGCCCTTTATCTCTCTGTCATGATATGGGATAACAACAGAATCACCAATTTTATAGTTAGGTACACCTTCCAATAAAACAGGTTCTCTCTGAATCAGATGTTGTGTGAAACCATCGCGTTCCTGTTCGTACATAGCGCGGAGAATGGGAACGATTTCACGCCAGCTAAAGGAAAACGATGTGCTGTATTTATCTTGGATTTCGATCTCCAATCCAAATGTCGTAGCGCGGTAGTCTGCATCCTCACCGCCGACAAGATTCATCATTTCAACCGTTCCGGCATAGGCTTCAGACATTTTGTGACTGATTGCGGTGTTGCCCTCACCGGCAAGAAACCATCGGGAGATCATTTCTTTTTCATGAGAATCAAGCAGTCCTCCATCTCCGACAAGAACCTCCTGCAAGTCACTGTCTGTAATTTCCAGTTCCGCAGATAAAAACTCGGTGATCGCTCCGTTGCGGGAATCCAGCCGAAGCATTTGTTCAAACATCGTCCTGCTTTCCGAGCGAAAAATAGGATATTCCAACGTCGGATCACGAAGCTGTACATTAAAATCTCCGATTTCAGTGATCTCAAAGGCTGTATCATCCAAATATACGGTATTGCCTATCTTATACGGCGGGATATTCAGTGCGGCATCTTTTTCAACATCATCATGGGCAACGGTTTGTTCGGCTGTTCCGATGGTAAACAGACCGTCATCCAAATGTGCATCAAAGCGTCCTTGCAGTATTTCAACGGGTGCTTGTTCGGGCATATCCGATAAGGTGTACCAAACATAATCATTTTCCACACGATCAATAACTGCACTGACAATATTTCCGTCAATAACTGCGGTAAAGGTATCTCCTGCACGATAACTGATACCTTCCGGGGTGGTGTATATCTTCTGTGATTCGGTATCATGACTTTCATCGGCAGCAATTTCGCTGCGCTGCTGTAAAATCAGCCGCTCATTATCCGTGAAAAATTCATCCGCGCTGACAAGCTGTGCCACACGCCGCTGTACTTTTGCCCATGACCATACGACATCAATATCCGTGTTGGGAATGGTAAAGTGTATCGGTTTTGAAGTATCGGAATCTCCGTGGTATGCCTGAGACAGCCATGCGGCTGTGTCTTTCTCGCGCCCATGCTCCAGCATATATTCTGCGATCATCACCTTGCGGTCAATATCCTCCCCGAAATACCGCAGAGCATCGTCGATTTCTTCCTGCGTCATCTCGGTGCGCGGTGCAGGGATAATTTCAGGTTCGGAAACGGTTTCTTCAACCACGGGAATTTCGGATTCCAGCTTACCGAGCGAATATACATTCCTCTGTCCGTCAGTATCGGCGCAGATTGTCACGGGATAATCTTCCCGAAGTTTCTCCACATACTGCTCCAAGCGGTGTGACGGAATCCCGCACATTTCCACCCGTCCGACATTCGGAATATTCCGGTTAGTGAGGTAAATATCCAGCTTTTCAGCGGCAGCTTTCGCATCCTCGCCGTACATTTCAAAGAAATCGCCCACCTGATACAGCACAATATCATCGGGATGATCGTGCTTGACGGTGTTATAGACATCTCCCGCAGTTTGCAGTGCCGTATGCGCCTGTTTTTCGGTTTGTGTCAGATAGCGGTCCTTTTTTATGAGATCATCAATTCGTTTCACGGCGTTCTGCCATGAAATCTGTATGTCATAGCAGTTTTGCTTTTTC
>JAFQWY010000220.1 GCA_017407225.1 Clostridia bacterium
CACGATTGAGATTAGCAAAATATCCGTGTGAGCCAAACAACCCTGTTTTATCAAGACTGTGTGTCATGCAAATTCTGTCAATTCTGTACATACGCATATTAGCGGCGGCACTTTTATTGTGTCCCATGAATCCGAACCAGCTGAACAGACGGTTAGCAAGGTTGTGATTCCCGCTGTTTTGAGCGTAATATGTACCGGCTTTGTTGCTGATAAGTGAAGACACACAGGGAACCGCAACCATAACGGCGATGATTCCGATAAGAAACAGCGGATTATCCAGAATTGTCCATTTGCCCGAACTTTCCGGCACACGGCTTGTAAAGAGAGTGATGGTCAGTACAATGCCGCCCAAAATTGAAAAAATCGGAGAAATAATGGAATTCAAGTTCCTCTGAATCTGCAGAAGTCCCCAACCACCGCCCCAGCCGTTCTGCTCAATGGTACGGATCATTTTATGAGTTTCCGGATCATCGACACGAACAAAATCCATGTCAAGAAATTTCGCAACGAACAGATGCCGGTACGATGACCATATTTTTTCGCTTTCCGCATTGTTCCAGCGGGTGAGCAGAGCACCGATCAATGAAATGATCGCGGCAGAACCAAGGGTCAGGAGAACCAGTGACCACAGTCTTTCCGGATCACGTCCGCCAGCCAGCTCATCAATGATCTGCGCTGAAAAGGAGATGCCTACATACGGTGTCAGGGCACTCCAAATGGCGAGGATCACACCGGTGAGAATGGCTTTCGGCTGCATCCGGTACAGCAGTTTGAATCCGCGCAGAGTTACGGACCATACTTCCTTCGCAGTCATCTGCTTTTCATTTTTCTTTTTCATGTCTCACGCCTCCTTTTCCTCGGGATGATAATCGTCACGGTAATACCGGCTCTGAATTTCGAACAGCTCAGCATACCGTCCGCCAAGAGTCAGAAGTTCATCATGGGTGCCTTCCTCCGCGATGGTGTTGTTCTCGATCAGAATGATCCGGTCGCAGAATCGGGTGGAAGCAAGCCGATGAGAAATATAGACAGCACTCTTACCGGCGGTCATGTCATTGTATTTACGGTAGATTTCAGATTCTGCGATAGGATCAAGGGCGGCAGTCGGTTCATCCAATAGCAGGACGGGCGCATCTTTGTACAGTGCCCGTGCCAGCATCAGCCGCTGTCTTTCGCCGCCGGACAGTTCTACTGCATCTTCATATACTTCACGGTTCAGCGTAGTTTCATAACCGTTCGGCAGAGATTCAAACTTCGCCGTCAGATCCGCCTGAGCCACGCAGCGTTTCACTTTATCCATGTCGATGTCGGTTTCCGAAGCGGCTACATTGACTGCCAGACTGCCGGGAATGGTGGTCAGCTCTTGGAAAATGGCGGAGAACTTTTCGTAATATTCCAGTCGGTTCAGTGTGCGGATATCAACGCCGTTCCATGTCACTCGACCTTCCGTTGGATCGTACAGACCGGAGATCAGCTTTACAAGAGTGGTTTTCCCGGCACCATTCAGTCCCACGATCGCCAGTCGTTCGCCCGGATGCAGAGTGAGATTCACGTTTTTCAGCGTATCTTCCTCCGCTCCCGGATACCGGAAGGATACGTTTTCCAGCCGGATTTCCGCAGGACGGTTGTTTTCACAGGGAACCGGATTGCCGTCTTCAAATTTATACGGTTCCGGATACCGGATGCACTCGATGGCATTGGAAAGATCAAGACACTTGTTGTGCAGGCTGGCAAAGTCGGACA
>JAFQWY010000221.1 GCA_017407225.1 Clostridia bacterium
ACAGCTCACAGAATGGAATCAGATCATCGAAGGGATGATACATGACATGGCAGTCTTCTACAGGTCGGAACAGTTCAAACGTCCAGAACAGAATTCCGAAGACGGGCCAGAACAGCAGATATTTCAGGTGGGAAAATTCCGGTGTATTCAGCTTATGGAAGCGGAACTGCCGGTAATCAACAACAGGTTTTGGATTCATTTTCTTTGTTTTCATAATCGCGCAGAAACACGCGGATCATACAGTTTCCAGAAATTGCGGATGGCGTTCTCATAAGCGGCTTTGTCCACGACATAGCTCATGGCGTGTTCCGCTCCCGGAACGATCAGCAGATGCTTCTCCGACGCGCAGGCTTTGTAGTTTTCGTATGTCATTTCGACAGGAACAAAATGATCGTCCGAACCGTGAATGAACAGAACCGGAATATCGGTATTTTTCAGTGCTTCCGTCGTGGAGTAGGAGTCTGCCGTGGTTCGGATTTTTCGTCTGCACAGATCATTTGCCGCTGCACTGCGGATACCGTCGTAGGAAAGATGGAAATTGTCCTGTACAACGTGTTTCCAGATTGCATGCGGAGACGTAAAGCCGCAGTCCGCCACAATCCCGGCTACATTGTCCGGCAGATCCAGCCCGGAAGCCATGAGAATCGTTGCCGCACCCATGGAAACCCCGCCAAGATACACCGGCAGAAGCACATCCGTCTTTTCGTTCACCCAGTTTACCCAGTCCCGGCAGTCGAAACGCTCCGTCAGACCGAATCCCATGTAGTCCCCGCCGCTGTTTCCCTGACCGCGCTGTTCGGCAAACAGGATGCTGCATCCGCTGTCGTGCCAGAAATCCGCAATCACACCGAAGTCCTGCGCCCATGTGGAACGCCAGCCGTGCATGGCAATCACCACACGTTTCGGTTCCTCGCACGGCCACCAGTGCCCGACAAGCCGGGTGCCATCTTCCGCCGTGATCTCTGCTGTTTCGGTGACCCGTTTTTCCAGAGAAGTGGCAGCATGGCGAATCCTTTCGACCAGCTCGCGGTTCTGTTTCTCTCCCATCATTTTTTCCTGACTTTTCACCATGCTTTTCGGTGCCTGCCGATCCAGTGCAACCCGCATCAGGTACTCTGTGATGGCATGGGATACGGCAGCGGCTCCGGCAATTCCTGCGGCGGCAATGGTGCTTCCGATCAGGATGCTTTTTCTTTTTGCTTTATTCATATATCATGTCTCCTTTTTACAATATTAGATTCCGTTTTACTTTCTTCTCCGGCAGTACGCATCTTTGCAGTTTCTTTCATACACCCGGACAAGTCTGGGACGATTGTGCCGCTGGATAAAAACGAACAGCAGATTTCCGATAAGATACAGAACAGCAAATATCATGCCGCCCATCCCCGGCCAATAGTCCATACAATGCAGTCCGGCAACACAGAGCAGACTATGTATCAGTTCTGCAATACAGGTTTCATCCAGCAGATATCGGAGATCATCACTGCCGAACCCTTTCGGGAGTTCCTTGCGCTTCATGAATTTTTTCATAATCCGGCTCATATCCGGCACTTTGTTCATCCATTTGCGGATACCGATTTTATTATATATTCTGCCGTCATCTTCCCATTCGTATGCTGTAAACGGGAAACAGTTGTATTTGATCCAGTGCTTCGGAATCATACGCCCGACGGGAAAGGCAATGATACTGATGAATGCCAGATAGAGAAAGCTGTGAAACCATTCCATTGTTTTTCTCCCCAAAAAGATACAGAGGTAACTGTGATGAGCACAGTATACCTCCCGAATCTAAACTGAAACTAAACTATTCTGACTTTTGGGATTTTTTCCGTATACAGAAAAGAATAATAAAGGAAGTCAAAACCAGTATGATCTCTGCGGCTACAGAAATCCAGAATGCCGGAGAGGTTATGTCGCCTGCACTCATTCCCATGACGGAAAAGATCACAATGGACGGAAACAGTCCGATCAATGTTCCTGTCAGATACCGGCC
>JAFQWY010000222.1 GCA_017407225.1 Clostridia bacterium
GTGTGACGCTGGCTGCGGACGGTGTGGCCATGTTCCCCGATGCGCCCACGGAGCGTGGCGTGAAGCATATCCGGGAGCTGACCGATGGCGTGAGAAACGGGGAAGATGCATGGATTTTCTTTGTGATCCAGCGGGAGGACTGCCGGCTGTTTGAGCCGAATTGGGAGACTCATCCGGAACTTGGGGATGCGCTGACCGATGCACAGTCGGCAGGGGTGCGGATTCTCGCCATGGACTGTACGGTAACGCCGGATGAGATGAGGATCCGCCGGAAAATTCCGGTGAATTTAACGAAAAAATAACCGGAATCACTGGACAATCCGGGAAAATCGTGGTATCATAAGAAAAAATGCCAATGGAGGTATTGGATTATGACAAACCCGGAACTTTCTGTATGGACTTCCTACTACATCGACCTCTCTCCTGAGGATGCGGTACTGGAACTGAAGAAGCACGGCATCAACGCAGCCGAGCTGTCGGACGAACACGGCGAAATGCTCCTGAAGCGCGGCGATCCCAAGACCGTGGGCGCGGAATACAAGGCGTTTCTGGAAAAGGAAAACTTTACCATGACCCAGGGACACCTGTGGCTGAAGATCCGCCTCTGCACCGATGAGGATGCTTACGAAAAGCTGTGCGGCTGGCTGGATCTGTATCATGCCATCGGCATCCGCCACGGTGTTCTCCATGTGGACCGCTGCGGCAATGAACCGGATCTGACATGGGAAGAAAAAGCGGCGAAGAACATCGCGATTCTGAAGAAGGTTGACGAATATCTCGGTGAACGGGAATTCAAGGTCTGTCTGGAAAACATTGGCGGAATCGCTGCCACCATTGAGCAGATCAACTACATGATCGACGCGGTGGGCGACCGTCATCTGGGTATCTGCCTTGACACAGGCCACCTGAATCTGGCAGAAGACAAGGATCAGGTTCGCTTCATCCGCACTGCGGGCGGCAGACTCCATGCCCTCCACATCGCGGACAACGAAGGCGAAAAGGACCAGCACATGATGCCCTACGGACGCGGCCAGGTGAAGTTTGACAGGATCGTGGCGGCGCTGAAGGAAATCGGCTACTGCGATCTCTTCAATCTGGAAATTCCCGGCGAAAGAATCGCACCTCTGCCCGTGCGCGGCTACAAGCTGGAATACATCAAAAAGTGCTACGACTACCTGATGAGTCTGTAAAATTGTAGAAATTCAGCCGGTTTCCCGGGAAAATTGCGGGATCCGGCTGTTTTTTCTTGCAATATGGCTGCTTTTTTGATAAAATAGAAGTACAACGGACGGGAAGGGGTGGTTCCATGATACTCAGCGTCAGCCGGAGGACGGATATCCCGGCACTGTATGCGGACTGGTTCTTTCACCGTCTTGCCGAAGGATTTGTCTGTGTCCGCAATCCCATGAATCCCCGGCAGGTATCACGGATTTCCCTGAAGCGGGAGGATGTGGACGGGATTGTGTTCTGGACGAAGAACCCCATTCCCATGATGGATCGGCTGCACCTGCTGGACGGATATCCGTACTATTTCCAGTTCACGCTGACATCGTACGGACGGGACACGGAGACAAACCTCCCGTCGAAGAACGATGTGCTGATTCCGGCGTTCCGTGAACTGGCGGAAAAGCTGGGGCGGCACCGTGTGGTATGGCGGTACGACCCTGTCTTCATCAGCGCGCATTATACTGTGGATTACCACATCCGGTATTTTACGAAAATGGCGGAGATGCTGGCGGACTCTACGGAAAAATGCACCGTCAGTTTCCTTGATTACTATAAAAACACACGGAAGACCGCACCGGAGATCAGCACTCCCGATGAGGAGGAGATCTGCCGGATGATGACTGCCTTTTCGGAAACGGCAAAGCGGGTGGGCATCGCCATCGACACCTGTGCGGAAGAAGCGGATCTGTCACGTTACGAAATTTCTCACGCCGCCTGCATCGACACGGAGAGGCTGTCCCGGATCGCCGGAGTTCCCGTCACTGCACCGCCCGACCGGAATCAGCGGAAGGCCTGCGGATGCGCGTCTGCTGTGGATATCGGAGTCTACAACACCTGCGTGAACGGATGCCGCTACTGCTACGCCAACTACATTCTGCCGCTGGTGCAGGAAAATTACCGCAGCCACGATCCGTCATCCCCTCTGCTGACGGGGCATCTGACGGCGGAGGACAAAGTTACCGACCGGAAACCGGACAGAAAGAAAACTCAGCTGACCATGCTGGGAGAATGATAAAAGGAAGCAAACATGAAACAGGACAACACGCGTCATATCCTCACCAAAGAGGGGGAATGGCTGCTCTACTCGGAAGAAACGCCGTGGGATGTATATCCCCGACCGGGGCTTTGCCGGGATTCCTTCTTCAACCTCAACGGAACGTGGGAAGTTTCCATAAACGGCGGAAAGCCCGACCCCATCACGGTGCCCTTTGTGCCGGAATCCCTGCTGTCGGGGATCAACCGCAGACTGGGGAAGAATCCCTCGCTGACCTATCTGAAAACCTTCACGCTCCCGGAGAATTTCGTGAAAGACCGGGTGATTCTCCACTTCGGCGCGGTGGATCAGTGTGCCCGTGTGACCCTCAACGGATGGACACTTGGCGGGCACCGGGGAGGATACGGGCATTTCTCTTTTGACGTCACCGATTGTCTGGAAGAGGAGAACCGCCTGACTGTGGAGGTGAGCGACCGCCTTGACGGTGTTCTCCCCTACGGGAAGCAGCGGGAAAAGCGCGGCGGAATGTGGTACACCCCCGTCACGGGAATCTGGCAGACAGTGTGGCTGGAAAGCGTTCCCCGGCACTATGTGCGCTCTCTTGAGATTACGGCTTCGCTGGATACCGTGACAATCCGTGCGGACGGCGTGACGGACGGAAAACTCCGCATTGAGACCGGACGTATGCCCATCTTCGCCGATCTGACCGACGGGTACGCGGAAGTGAAGATTCCCGAACCGCGGAACTGGACGCCGGAGGATCCGTATCTCTACCGCTTCACGCTGACGGCAGGGGAGGACACGGTGCAGTCCTACTTCGCTCTCCGCACGCTGGAGATCCGCGAAATTGACGGCGTATCCCGGCTGTGCCTCAACGGAAAGCCCTATTTCTTCCACGGTCTGCTGGATCAGGGCTACTACTCCGACGGGATTTACACCCCGGCATCCCCGGACAGCTTCGCGCGGGACATCAGGGAGATGAAATCCCTTGGCTTCAATATGCTCCGCAAGCACATCAAGGTGGAGCCGGACTGGTTCTACTACGAATGTGACAGACAGGGTATGGCGGTCTTTCAGGACATGGTGAACAACGGCGGATACTCCTTCCTCCGGGATACCGCGCTTCCTACAATCGGTCTGAAAAAGCGCAGCGACAAAAGCCTCCACCGGAAGAAAGAAACCCGCCAGGCGTTTTATGACGGCATGGAGGAAACAGTGCGGCAGCTCGGGAACTTCCCCTGCATCGTATACTGGACAATTTTCAACGAGGGATGGGGACAGTTTGACGGGGACGGGGCTTACGATCGGCTGAAGCAGCTGGATGGCACCCGCTTTATCGACACCGCATCGGGATGGTTCTCCGGAGTCCGAAGCGATGTGGAGAGCCTGCACGTCTATTTCAAGCCCGTGAAGATGAAGAAGTCGGAGAAGCCCATCGTGCTGTCCGAGTTCGGGGGATATGCCTGCAAAATTGAGGATCACGTCTTCAATCCCGACAAAACCTACGGCTACAGGAAGTACGGCACGCCGGAAGAATTCGAGGATGCCTTCGCGGAGCTGTATGAGAACGAGATTCTCCCGGCCGTGAAGCAGGGACTGTGCGCCGCCGTGTATACGCAGGTGTCCGATGTGGAGGACGAAACCAACGGGCTTCTCACCTATGACCGGTGGGTGATGAAAGTGGATAAAGAGAGAATCCGCGATATCAGCCGGAGACTGAAGCTGCGGATCAACTGAACAGAAAAAGGACTCGGTTTGAGTCCTTTTTGTATGTTATGCGATAATTACCCCGAAATCCTCACGATCCCGGAGGGCGGGGAAGGTTTGCGGTGTCACCATGGATCGGAAGTCATCCGTGCGAAGATTGTCTTTCAGCGGACCGTACACCAGAAGATCTGCCGAATCGAAAGAAAGTCTGTCGAAAAACGGGGATGTGAACGGACGGCAGACGGGATGATTCATGTAAAGCCGGTCGAATTCCTCCGCATACTGCCGTGCTTCCGTGAGGGATTCTATGGCGCTGTCCGGATCGGTATACTGCAGCAGCTTTGCACGGGTTACAGTAAGATCCTTCAGAGTATCCAGATACCGCAGGTAATTGCCGTCCGGGATCAGGGTAAGAATCAGTTTTTTCGCACAGTCCAGAGAGGCAAGCTGTTTTTCCGTGTCATGCGAAGCAGCTCCGCTGATGTTCCGCAGAAGTTCGTCAAGGGCGTTCATTGTCATCTGCTGATGATGGCGGATTTTTTCTTCACCGGTCAGTGTCCAGCCGATAACGGTCTCCCTGTCAAGGGTGGGAGCGGTCGGATAGAGCTTCGCATAGTCTTTGGCTTCCTCATAGCGATCCAATGCGGCAAGGGTCATCACAATTCCGGCAATGCTTCTGCGTTTCAGCTCATCATTGTCGGTGTGCTCATAAACAATCCTGTTATGGTGCAGTGCTTCTTCCAGATCAGCCGTAAAAGACATCCGGTCAGAATAATATGCTTCATGACCGCGCATATACAGGCATCCTGCCAGCCACAGGACATATTTCAGTTCTCCCGGATATTCGGCGACAGCACATCGGGCGGTTTCTGTCTGCTCCGGACGGTGTGCCTTTTCTTCCAAGGCATCGTATTCCGCTTTGCGGGAATCGTTTTCCGGCGTATTCATACCCAAGAGTTCATCCGTTGATATGTGGTAAGCGCAGGTTCCTTCGGTGAGGACAGTTCTTCTCTGATCTCCCGGAAAATTGCCATGATCTCACTTAAAGCGGCAGCAATGCTTTTCTTCATCTGATTCAGCCGACGGATCATGCGGTTCAGGTCTCCTTTATCCGTCAGGAAGCCTTTCGCTTCCATCTGCCGGACGGCGGGACCTTCATGCAGTGTCGGTATCTGTTCGAGCCCCTGACATTCATAACTGCGGTGGTCGATGCGGTCCGGCAGTTCCTTTTCAGCGAACATGGCATTGCACATCTCTGACCATGCCTTTCTCCATTCTTCCAGTGTTTCCGGCGTTCCCCAGTCTGTAGTGGGGACTGCGTTGAACACACATCCTCCGTTCCCGTCCCGAATGCGGTTTCCCTGTTCGTCCAGTACATATTCACGGTGCTGTTTCGCTCCCCATATGCCGTCGGGATTCAACGGACGGATCGGACACATGATGTGGAAATGCGGATTGGCAATACCGCCGTCCTTCTCCGGTGCATGAACGGCGAAGTCTGCGATCATTCCGCGGCTGACAAAATGCTTCAACAGAAACTCCCGTGCCAGAGCAATGTTTTCCTCCATGGTGAATTCGTTCTGTAAAGCGATGTCAAAGCTGTAAGCGAGCTGTGCTTTAGGATGCCGCTCGGATTGTTCCACAGCGTTCCACAAGGTTTCCCGGTCAGCATATTCGGGCGGTGCGTGTGGCGGCAGAAGGATTCCGGAGCCGATTACACCGCTCTTTCGGGTATAGTCGCTGTCTTCTCCATAATATTCGCTGTGCAGTTTCTCACCTGCACGATAGGCGGCACAGGCAATGGCAGACTGTCCAGCACTCCGTTTGATCTGTGTGACATGGAAATGGTACAGAGACATCACGCACCTCCTTCACTGGAACGGGTATGGTGGCTGTGCACGGCTTTTTCTACTGCCGCGTGTACTTCAGGCAGGTTCAGCAGATGATCGAACAGGTCGCAGAATTCCGCTTCGGTCAGTTTTTTCAGCTCGGGTATGCAGTGTTCGATGAATCCCATCCGTGAACAGAGATGATGGGTTCGCTTATTCCATTCGCCTGTCGTAAGGTATCGGATACGGATGTCGATACGTTCATTGCGGTGCCGGAGCTGTTCCGCTTTGGCTTCCAGAGATGCTTATTCAGCCTTCAGTTCTTCAATGGTTTTTCTCTCGCTCAAGTAATTCCTCCTCATATGAATAATGATTGAAAACAAAAAAAGACACCAACACAAACGTCCGTAACGGGCGCAGTAATTGGTGTCTTTAGGGGTCTTTGATATCTTTATTCTGTTGTTATGCGTGAGTTATCCGCATCTATAGTTTACCGTATTTCTGCGGTATTGTCAAGGCTTTTGCCGGACAGTACAGGTGCAGCAGGAGATAGACGCCATGCGTCGCAAGAGGGAACCTCTTGTTCGGAGTGGAACGACGCAAAAATGACCGCCGAGTTGATTCGACAGTCATTTGGTGCCTCGCAGAGCGCGCATACAGACTTATCCCTGTATAGAAGTGCGCCCTTGCAGGGAGCTTATCTTGTTTTGGCTAAACAACAAAAGGAAAGCCGTTCGCTCTCCCTTTGTCGTTATGCAATCAATTATTAGTTTATTTTCTTGAAGCTCTTCAGATATGTTGAATAGTTTTATAATGTATTGCTCTCGCAATATAATTTAATATTATAACTACTTATTAATTCCCACAATAATTTGAGAATCATTTTTATAAAACAGTATTCCATTTACAATATTAAATGTAAATTCGTCATCTGATCATTTTTCTGTTACCTCAAAAGTATTATCGAACATATAGATGCTTGGATCATACATCATTTCACTTTCATTAATAATACCGATAAAACCAGAGTCTCGAATTGGATCGTTATCCTTTCAAATATATTTATTATTGCTTTACGCCTGAATCCCAAACAACTGTACCACAGCAACCGCTTTTGAATCACCGCGCTGGGCTTTGTCAACGAGAGTATGAAGCATTTCTTTTCCAAGGACTTCCGCTGCATTCAACTGATGACTCATACCGAATCCATCCAGACCTTCAATATCATCAAGATAAGCACCATTCCATTCCCGTTCTTCCTGCCATAATAACTTAACTCTACGTAAAATATTTGTTCCAAGAAAACCAAGAGAAAAAGGCATTTCATCAGCAGCATAATGAATCAGCAACTGTAATCCCCATTTTTTCATAGTTTCTAATTCTCTCCACCACTTAGAGGATGTGGAAGTGTTCGGCGGCAAATACTTTTTCATGTCATCATCGGGCATATTCATTGCGAATGCGATCGCTTCGCCCAACGATGCGGTACTTTTTTGGTTCATGCTACGTGTTCTTATATATTCATAAGCAGCTATGTACCCTGAACCTCTCGTTTTTGCTAATGCAAAATAAGTGGATGCATTTTCTGAACTCTTGAAAATACCATGCTCAACAAACAATCCCATCATAAAAGCTGCATCGGCATGACCTTTTTCAATGGCAATGTCCAGCAGGGTCGTTGAGGCTACTGTCTCTTTATAATACTGTTTGGGGATGGTTACGGAGGGAGAATAAAACTGTTCATTAAATCCCTGTGCATATTGACTGGTAATCAGATAAGCAGATGAGTTTCCTACATAAATATCTACCGCATAATTCGCTAAACCATACAGTTCATCTGCTGTATATTCATTAAGGTACATCTCAAGCGGTCGCAGTGGTTCTTTAGGTTTAAGAAAACTAAACAGTCCCATATATTTTTCTCTCTTTCTGTGATTTATAAATTTATTTTTCCTCTAAATCGCTTATTTTCTTCCACTCCCCGTCATCCGGATCCCAATACATCGTACCATCACTGTTAACGGTCAGATTGTTGATAAAAAATCCATTTCTGCGAGTTACTTCAACTTTGGGCTTATTATTTTCTTCTATTTCACGTTCTTGTTTTCGTTTCTCTTCTTCCCACACTTCTCCTATCTTCATTAATCCCGCAGCAATATCATCTTCCGGTTCTGGGACATTATCGCTAGCGGAATAAGTCCCGGAATAATGCTTAAAATACTCATATACCGCTCCAGACACAAGACTATCGATCAAACGGTTAAAGGGAATGCCAATGATACTCGTAATCAATGCCAATCTTCCCCATGTACCAATAGAAGCGAACAATGCCATCAAAGTATATCTGACAGGATAACAGCGATCTTTCAGCAGTCGAATAAACGGATAAACGAGTAACAGTAGTACAATAATCCCGCAGATGGTTTTCATTTTTCCGTTTTCTGTCATATAGCCATACAAACCGATCAGCGCAGGCAGTCCGATGCAAACACGAAGGAAACCTCCACAATATTTTTCAGAACCCTGCATCATTTTCCAACGGGCGTTAAGAAATATAGCGGTGATGATTATAATAAGTGAGATAAGAATTCGTACAAACAACATAGATGACTCCTCTATAATACATTTATTACTGTATCATGTAACCTTCTGACTTTTAACCAATAACAGATAACATACTTCTCGCCTAGATTAATCCTTTTCAAAAACGGTAAATAAGAAATTCATTTCCGCATAAAACTTTGCATCTTCAGCCGCCCGACGAGTTGCATCTATCGACTCCTGCAATTCTTCAGCTTGCTGCCGCTGCATTGCCCGCATCTGTGCCATGTGCTGCTTTTGCTGAAATTCCATTCGTTGTTGGGACTCAAGTAATGCGCTTTTCTGATCTAATGCAATTTTTTCAAGGCGCTCCCAATGCTGTTCCTGACAATAAAGATTGATCGCATCCGTTAATGTATGAGCTCGATTAGTAATTAAATACTGTATAATTGCTTTCATCGGCTTTTGTTTTGCATATTCGTCGGGAAGAATACCTTCATCCAGTTTATTGACATATTCCGTTTCTTTCGATACTGCCAATATAGCATCATCTTCTTGCTGTTTTTCTAAAACTGATAGTTTTTCTTCAACAGCTTTAATACGCAAATCCTCCTCTGCTTCTTTAGCACGCAGTTCTGCTTCTCTTTGCGGAGCGTTGGCTAACCAGTTTTGATATTCTCTTTTTTTCTTAGGAGACAAAGCTGCCAGTCCGCTCGGAGGAGCTTTATATGGCATAGAAAATGTTCTTCGTTTTAATTCGAGCTTCAATGCACTAATCTGTGGTCTGCGATTAAAAATTCGCTGCTCGGCTTTTTCCATATCCGACAAAATATGCATTACCTCGGAAAAATAGATCAGCAATTCTTTTTTTGTCATGATATTTCCATTATGAACAATTGACTGGATCGCAAAACTTGACTCCATATTATTTCTTCCCTTCTTTAGACAACAAAGTTTTATAATAGTGTACCTTTTTGTAAATTTACCTGAAAATATATACTGAATAATTTTACCACATATTCCCGTTTTTTTCAAGCCTTAACTTGTATATTTTCGTGTTTTTCAAGTAAAGCAAATTGCGAAAATTGGCTTACAAAAAGGTACACATTCCTGTAAAATCCGTGCCCTTACAACAATGCGGTATTTTCGTAAATCTCCGCCCGATACCGGAATGTCGCCAACGGCATACCGCACGCCTTCGCCGCCGCTGTTCCCGTGATCTCCCCGCGTCTCCATCGCTGATAGGTATCATGAAACCCTTCCGGCTGCGGTTTCGGCGGTCTTCCGAACTTCACGCCCCTCGCTTTTGCTGCCGCGATACCTTCCGCCTGTCTCTGACGGATATTGGTACGCTCGTTTTCGGCGACAAAGGAAAGCACCTGCAGAACGATATCCGACAGGAATGTTCCCATCAGATCCTTCCCCCGCCGGGTATCAAGCAGCGGCATATCCAACACCACGATGTCGATTCCCTTATCCTTTGTCAGCAGACGCCATTGCTGCAGGATTTCCTCATAATTTCTTCCGAGACGGTCAATGCTTTTGATGTAAAACAGATCGTCTCTTTTCAGTTTCCGCAGCAGTTTCCTGTACTGCGGCCGTTCAAAATCCTTGCAGGACTGCTTATCCAGAAAAATGTTTTTATTCTCCACGCCGACCTCCCGCAGTGCGATCAGCTGACGATCTTCATTCTGTTCGCGGGTACTTACCCGCACATAGCCGTATATAGTCAAGTTTACAATCCTCCCCGTGGGTTTATTTCATAGGCAAATCATCCTTTCGGTGTCTAAAAATATTATACATGATCCGTTCTCGCGCTTCCTGTCCGCATCCCATCCATCTGACAGATAGGATTGGATATGATTCGTAATTGATTATTTCTTACTTTATTATATTAGTATTTTATTGCGCCCGGTTTTCCTCCGCAGGGGAATCCTGTATTGATTCCTCCAATGTTGGATTTTCCAACACAGGTGATCGGGCGGCGATGCCATGTTCTTTTGCATAATCGCTCGCCGCTTTCCGGCGTTCATCCGTGTATGGTGCGGTCAGCCGGAAACTGAACCGTCCTTTCGCGATTCGGAAGATCAGCTCTCCCATCTCATTGTCATCGATCACCTGACAGTGTTCCGGATACTGTACAGCATAAGCGGACAGACGCTTTTTCAGATCGGTGTTATAGATCTGCACCTCGATCCATCTGTCCGATTCATTGAAATAGATGGCTGTGGTTTTGTTCTTCTTTGAAAGACCTGTTTTCATAAACTCTTCTGATTTTCTTGAAATTTTGTCAGCTCAAGAGCCGGAAAAAGAGGTGGATTTTTCGATAGAAATCCCATAAATGCTGTGCGGTTCCTTTGTAGTGTGAATTTTGACGGATGGGTTACAGCATATTGTTTGTAAGCGTGTGGTTGTGGTGTGATATCTTTAACTATGTGATGCGCCATTTTCCCATTTTGAGACGGACTGATACGTTACCCCAAGATAATCCGCCAGTTTTTCCTGTGTCAGATCGTTTTTTCGCCGCAATTCCTTGATTTTCTGTCCGATATGATTCATCATTTACCTCATGGTTTATAAGTAAGCGGGATCCTGCTTCCGAAAACAGTATAGCACAGGACAGAGACGGAATCAATAACGCTTTTTTCTACCCGGGCTCACCTGATGCGTTAGATGAAAAATCCCCGGATCCTCGTGAGAAGATCCGGGGGATGGTTCACTCCACAATAATCTGGCACATCTTCATGGCGGAGAGTGCATTCTCGTGGCTTTCCGGGGTCACACCGGCACAGCACGATCCGTCCACGGCAATGTCAATCTCAGGCAGCGCGGCCTTCAGCAGCATGGCGTTGGATATCACGCAGATGTCCGTGCACAGTCCGATCAGGGTGATCTTCCCGATGGGATCGGCGGCGTGCTCCTTTACGGCCCAGTTCATCAGTTCCGTGGAGCCAAAGGTGGGTTTGTCGAAAATCAGCGCGTCTGCGGCAGGAGTCAGCGCCGGGGAGATTTCCCAACCGGACGTGCTCCGGATGCAGTGGGGAACGGGGAGATTCTTTCCCTCACGGGTTTCCATGTAGTTTTCTTCGTGGGTATCGCGGGTGTAGACCACCTTTCCGTCAAATCCGGCGATTTTTGCTTTTACGGCAGGGACAATGGAGACAGCTTCCGCAGTTCCAAGCGCTCCCTCGATGAAATCGTTCTGCATATCTACAACAATCAGAATATCGGACATAATATCACTCCTTTTTCTTTGATTATAGCACAAAATTACCGGCTCCGCAACAGGAAAAAACTTAAAAAATCCCGGCGGATCATTGAAATATTCACTCCGGTATGCTATACTGAATCTGAAAAAACAATGAATCTGAAAAGGAGAACACCATGAAAAAGAAAGTAATTCTCATCTCTGTTGACGGAATGCGTCCCGACGGGCTGGAGCAGTGCGGAAATCCCTATCTGGATGAGCTGAAGAAGACGGCTTCCTACACCCTCGACGCCCGCACCGTGATTCCGTCCGTAACCCTGCCGTGCCATATGTCCATGTTTCACAGTGTGACACCAGAGCGCCACGGTATCACCACCAATACCTACATGGCACAGGTGCGGCCTATCAACGGTCTGTTTGAGCAGATCAAGGCTGCCGGCGGCAAGTCCACGATGTACTATGGCTGGGAACCTCTGCGTGATGTGTCCCGTCCCGGCTCCCTGATCTCTGCGGAATATGTCAACGCCTATGCGTTCGAGCACACCGACGGTATTCTCACCGACCGTGCGCTGGCTTATATCAAGAAGGATAAGCCCGACTTCTGTTTCCTCTACATGGTGGAAACCGACGAAAAGGGAGGTCACGACAGCGGATGGATGACTCCCACTTATCTGGATTACATCAGCCATGCCATCTCCAACGTGAAGCGCGTGATTGAGGAAACGAACGGCGAATATACTGTTATTGTCACCGCAGACCACGGCGGACACGGCCGTTCCCATGGATCCGAGATGCCCGAGGATATGACCATTCCCATGATTTTCTTCGGTCCCGACTTCAAACCCGGTGAAGAACTGCACGGTGTGAGCATTCTGGATCTGGCACCCACCATTGCAGATATTATGGGTGTGAGTCCGACCGTGGAATGGGAAGGAAAGTCCCTGATCACTGACTAAGCAAAGTGCAATAAACGCAAAACGAAAACCTCCGATTTCATGAAAACCATGGAACCGGAGGTTCTTTTGTCAGCGGCCTTTTCTCAGAGTATCGAAGCAGCCCTTGAACACGGCATTACGATCCAGCTTCTTCAGCAGAATCATGGCGTGGCGGGTTTTGTCGAATGCGTAGGTAAAACGGTCGGTGAAGACGGGCGCGGTTACAATCTCCATCTCCGCACAGCCGGGATCAGCCAGAATTGCGGGAGCGGCAATATCCCAGATCACGCGCTTCCAGTCGGCGGGAGAGCCTGCTTTCTCATGGAATTCCCGGGTCAGATCTGCCAGATAAGTGCCGTGAGGGTTCACCCCGTCAAGGGCGGTCAGTTCGTCGAGATCCGCCTCCAGCACGCAGGTCACGTCAAATGCGGGGCAGAGCAGAACCGTGCATCCGCTGTTGAGAAGTACCTGACCGGCAGCGTAGTCCCCGGCGAGGTTGAATTCCCGGACATCCGGCTTGTCGAGGGACGTGCCGCCCAGCCAGATCACGCAGATTTTCTCGGCAATCCGGGGGTCCATCAGAAGGGCGGATGCTACATTGGTGGCCGCGCCCAGAGTCAGGATATAGATGATCTCCTCCGATTCCAATGCCTCGCTGATGATGTTTTCGGCGGCGGGTGAGGGGGCAGGATGACCTGTCTGTTCGATGGCTTTGCGGGATCCGTGGAAGACGGGGATGCTGTCGCCGTCAGGGAGAAGGGCGGTCAGCCGCAGGATTTCCTCATAGCTCTTCACCATGCCGTCTTCAAAGGTGTCAGCACGGTCGTTGCGGAACGGTGCGGCGTTGACGGCGATTACCTCCATGCGGTCGGAGCAGAGGGCGTAGAGAATGGAGAACTGGTCGTCCATTTCGTTGTAGGCATCGGTGTCCACGATGACTTTTTTCTTTCGCGGGGAACGGATATCGCTGAGAATCCGCTGAACCCGGTGTTTCTGATGTTCGTGCATGAGTTACCTCCTTCTGATGCGGTTCTCCGTCCGGAGTCTGCCGCAGAAATCTTCATATTCGTCAGAGCTTTCAGTGCCGTGATTGCACAGATCCTCGTCTTTTCCGAGGACGAAGGTGTTGCCGGCGATCCGGTAATCTGCGGGAATCTGAGTACAGCCGCCTGTTTTCCAGATTGCTGCCAGCCGCGCACCGGAGAAAATATTGCCCGTTACAGTAATATCGCACAGGGGGCATTCCAGATGATACAGCAGGAGATGGCAGGAAACCCCTTTGTTGGGACGGACGTCATAACCCCAGCAGTAACCTGAATCCAGGCAAACATTGTCCTCAAACCGGCAGTTGACGAACCCGGTACCGGGGTAATCGCTGTCATAGGACGACCAGATTTCAAAGGCCTGCTGGCAGTTGTAGATCAGATTGCGGCAGAAGGTCATGTTTTTCCAGCCGGATTTTACTTCATTGCCCTGCATGGTGATGGCCACATCGTAAATGCCGGTGAAGGTGCAGTCCTCCACGGTCACATCCGAGGAATCCGACCAGCATTCCACGCCGTTTCCGTAACGTGTGGTGGGATTGGGATAGCCGGGCAGACGGGAGCCGCCGATATTGATAAAATCACAGTTCCGGATCAGCGCATTCTGCACGGTGCCGGAGATGCCGTGACCGCCCGTACCGTCAAAGACAAGGTTTTCCACCGTCAGACCATCGGCGAAATTCACGCACCTGATGTTGCAGGCAATGCGGATATCCTCTGCCAGATCCGCCGGATGCTCATGGGAGAACACCGTTACGGAAGTGTCATCGCTGTAAAATTCCCACTGATTGGCAAGATCAGATTCGGCGAAGCGCTTGACAGCGTGCACCACTCCGTCGATGAGAAGGAAGCCCGCATTGGCATCCATGTCGCACACATTTCCCGTGAAGTTGTCGGTGTCGGTAAGATCGATCCGCCAGAGGTTTTCGCCGATGGATTTCCATGCGTGTGCCAGCGGAAACTTGTATTGGCTGACCACCGGTTTTTCACCGGATCCGTAGCAGGTGAGTGTGGTTCCGCGTGCCGGACGGACGTTTCCGTAAAAGGTATCACCGCACCGGAACCGAACGGTATCACCGTTACAGACCGATTGGTTTAGCTTCTCAATTGTCCGCCACGGAGTATCGGGGGACAGACCGTCGCTGTCATCCCGCCCGTCGGAGGAGATATAATATTCTGCCATAGATAGTCTCCCTTTCGTTTTTCTTTCATTATAACGGATTTTTCCGGAAAAGTAAAGCAGAATGCGGCAAAAGATTCCGGATTGTGGTATAATGAAGCATACCATACAGGAGGAGAACCTATGACTCCCTTTGAAAAAGCACGGACTTTTGTGTACCGGAATGCCCGGCCTCTCGATCTGGCGCGGTGGCGGTTCCATTTTGAAAACGGCTCGGCGGAAGACGTAATGCATGCACTGTCCTTCTATCAGAATGCCGACGGAGGTCTGGGACACGGACTGGAAGCGGATTCCTTCAACCCGAATTCCGGTCCCATCCAGACATGGTGCGGCACGGAGATTATCCGGGAGATCGGCTGGAAGGATCCTTCCCATCCCGTGATCCGCGGAATTCTCCGATACCTTGACAGCGGTGCGGATTTTGATCATACAGAAAGGCAGTGGCTCAATACCGTGCCGTCCAACAGCGAGTATCCCTGTGCCGTCTGGTGGAAATGGACGGGGAAGAGTGAATTCAAGTACAATCCCACGGCGGCTCTGGCGGGCTTCGGGATCCGTTATGCCGAGGAAGATTCCGGGTTGTACCAAAAATGTGCCGGGATTGTCATAGATGCGTACCGATGGTTCCGGGCAAGTATCCCCTTTGAGGAAACCCACATCACCGGATGCTATCTTGCACTGTACGAATACCTGACGGAATCCGGTGCGGAACTGATCGACATGGAAGAATTCCGCGCACTTCTGATTCCACAGGCGAACGCCAATATCTGCCGGAATCCGGAACGGTGGCTGACAGAATACGTTGCACTTCCGTCGGAATATATCGCATCCGCTGACAGCATCCTCTATCCGGACAATGCGGAGCTGCTGGCAGAGGAAGCTCGGCTCATCCCGGAACTGCTTGGGACGGACGGTGCATTTCCCGTGCCGTGGCAGTGGTACAACGATGATCCCGGTTTCCCGCTTGCCGAAAACTGGTGGAAGGCGCACATTCTCATCAGACGGATGCTTCCGTACCGAAAAATCTGCGGCGGAATGTGAGACATCCTTTTGGCAAATCCCCGATTTGTCTTGACAAAGCATCACAGATCCTGTATAATATACAGGTGTATCGAATAACAGAAAATGGCTGCGACGGAGATTTCGGCTTGATTTTTCGCCCCGGTACAGCCGTTTTTTCTTTATTTATCATGTAAAATAATTCATTCCATCCAATTCCGGAGGCATAAAATGAGTAATTATAAAATCGAAACCAAGTGCGTGCAGGGCGGCTATACCCCCGGCAACGGCGAACCCAGACAGATTCCGATCATCCAGTCCACTACCTTCAAGTATAACTCCAGCAGCGACATGGGCAAGCTGTTCGACCTGGAGGCATCCGGCTACTTCTACTCCAGACTGCAGAACCCCACCTGCGACACCGTTGCGGCAAAGATCTGCGAGCTGGAAGGCGGCACCGCGGCGATGCTGACCTCCTCCGGTCAGGCGGCGTCCTTCTATGCGGTTTTCAATATTGCATCCTGCGGCGACCATGTGGTTTCCTCCTCCACCATCTACGGCGGCACCTACAACCTGTTCGCCGTTACCATGAAGCGTATGGGCATCGAGTTCACCTTCGTGTCCCCCGACTGCACCGAGGAAGAGCTGAACGCGGCATTCCGTCCCAACACCAAGGCAGTGTTCGGTGAAACCATCGCAAATCCCGCCCTCAAGGTACTGGATATCGAAAAGTTCGCAAACGCAGCGCATGCACACGGCGTTCCGCTGATCATCGACAATACCTTCGCAACTCCCGTCAACTGCCGTCCCTTTGAATTCGGCGCGGACATCGTTACCCACTCCACCACCAAGTATATGGACGGTCACGGCGCGGCTGTGGGCGGATGCATCGTAGACTCCGGCAAGTTTGACTGGAATGCACACGCGGACAAGTTCCCCGGTCTGACCACTCCCGATGACAGCTACCACGGCGTTACCTATACCGAACGGTTCGGTCTGGAAGGCGCGTTCATCACCAAGGCGACCGCTCAGCTCATGCGCGACTTCGGCTCCATCCAGTCCCCCCAGAACGCATTCATCCTGAATCTGGGACTGGAAAGCCTTCACGTCCGGATGCAGAGACACTGCGAAAACGCACTGAAGGTAGCGAAGTATCTGGAATCCAACGACAAGATCGCGTGGGTTACATACCCGTCCCTCGAATCCTCTCCCGACTACGAACTGGCTCAGAAGTATCTGCCGAACGGCTCCTGCGGTGTTGTCAGCTTCGGCGTCAAGGGCGGCCGTGCAGCTGCGGAAGCATTCATGGGCAACCTGAAGATGGCGGCCATCGAAACCCACGTTGCTGACGCGAGAACCTGCTGCCTGCATCCCGCAAGCGCAACCCACCGTCAGATGAACGACGAGGAACTGACCGCGGCAGGCGTTTCTCCCGATCTGGTGAGACTGTCCGTAGGTCTGGAATCCGCCGACGACCTGATCGCAGATATTGAGCAGGCACTGGCAGCGCTCTGAGTAAGTACCATATGTAGGAGAAAGAAATGCCCATCAAAATTCCCAACGATCTGCCGGCGGTGAAGACACTGGCGGACGAGAATGTGTTTGTCATGACGGAATTCCGCGCCATGACACAGGACATCCGACCCCTGAAAATCCTTCTGCTCAATCTGATGCCCACGAAGATTGCCACGGAAACCCAGTTTTCCCGGCTTCTCGGCAACAGCCCGCTGCAGGTTGAGCTGACACTGATGCACACCAGAACCCATAAATCCAAGAATACCTCCGAAGAGCACCTGCTTGCATTCTACAAGACCTTTGAAGAAATCAAGGATCAGTATTTCGACGGCATGATTATCACCGGCGCACCCGTTGAGAAGATGCCTTTTGAGGAAGTGGAATACTGGAAGGAGCTGTGCCTCATCATGCGCTGGACGAAGAAGCACGTCCACAGTACCCTGCATATCTGCTGGGGCGCACAGGCGGGACTCTACTACCACTACGGCATCCAGAAGCATCCGCTGGAAAAGAAGCTGTTCGGTGTGTACGAGCATATCGCCGACAACAAAAAGTGCAGCCTGATGCGGGGCTTCGACGATCGGTTCTACGCTCCCCACTCCCGCCATACCACCATTTCCCGTGAGGACGTGGAGCAGGTTCCCGAACTGGAGATCATCGCATCTTCCACAAAAGCCGGAATCTATGTGGTGGAAGCCATCGGCAAGCGGCAGATTTTCGTCACCGGCCACTCCGAATACGACCCGGATACGCTGGAAAAGGAATACCTACGCGACCTGAACGCCGGACTGCCCATCGAGGTGCCCTATAACTACTACCCGGATAACGATCCTGCGAAGGGACCGAAGGTAACATGGAGAGGCCACGCCAACCTCCTGTTCCAGAACTGGCTCAACTACTACGTCTACCAGACCACGCCGTATCAGATTGATACCCTGGCATAAACAGACAAATCCCACGTTTCCGTTTTCAACGAGCGGGTTAACGTGGGATTTTTTGCGTGATAGCCAAATCGGTGTGGACGGACTGTCCGATGCGGCTGTTGATTGTTCCGGTGGGATATGATACAATAGAAAAAAGACGCAGAAAATGTTGATGGAAGGGTAATTTTGCCAATGAGGAATGATGTATGGAACTGAAAGACAGACTGAAAGAATGGCGGATCAAAAACGAGCTGACGCAGGAAAAAGCGGCGGAAAAACTGAATGTGGCGCCACAGACCGTATCCAAATGGGAGCGGGGAATTCTGGCACCGGATGTGAGCCTGATTCCGAGGATCGCCATGCTGTACCACACCTCAACGGATGAGCTTCTGGGGATGAACGAATTTCTGGAAGAGAATGCGGAGGAAAAATTCAATATCCGGCTGAATGAGCTGTACCGTCAGGAGAAGTGGCAGGAGTGCGCCGCTCTTCTTGAAGAAGAAATCGGACGTGCACCGGATCGGTTCGAGCTGTATGCCTCTCTGACCCGGCTGGTAGGAGAGAAAAAGCTGTATGATTCTGCCGGAATGCGACGGTTGATTCATCTGGTTCAGCGGGTGGATCTGTTCTGCCGGAACAATGATGTCCGTGCCGCAGTTAACAAAAATATGATGCTGATCTGCAAGGATTCCAAGGATGAAACAATACGGAAAATGGCGAAGACCTACCGGGATCAGCTGCCGTCGGTTTATTCGGCGAGGGAACTCTACGGTGTGTTCTGTCTGGAAGGCACACCGAAGCAGAATCAACTGAGAGCAAACATCGCTGTTCTTGCGGATTTTCTGGAAAGTATGATTTGGAATATGATAACGGACGATAAAACAGATGAAGAAAAAATGGAGTTGTACATCCGTGCCGCACAGTGCTTTGAGCTGATTCAGATGGATCCGAAGCGATACACCATTGGCTCGCTTGAGGCTCAGATGCTGAAGGATCTGGGGCAAGGAGCACAGCTTGCTTTTCAGCTGGGGAAGACAGAAGTCGGACGTGAGATTCTAGAGAAAATCCGGATCAATCTGGATGGCTGGCACAGCAATAACCGGAAGCAGTCACCGATGATTTTTAATGCACATCCGCGCGGCGAGGAATACAGCCGGAAACGGATGAGAGATTTTGAAAATTGGCTGGAGAAGGTACCGGAATTCCGGAAGTATCTGCAGGATACCGATGAAAAGAAATGAGGAACGAGATGGACAAACATAACAAGTTTTCATGGCTGCGTTCGATCTGGCTGGTGACACTGTCTTCGGTGATCACACTGGCAGCTTATATTGCGTCTTTTCTGCTGATCATGTTTATTGTGGCGGCAACGGAGGATCAGCAATTCCTGCGGTTCTTTCTGGTGGGGCTTGCGTGCATGATCGGATATGTATTTCTGCTGAATCATATGATGCACAGTCGGGATGATACGGCGGACAGCATGGAACGGGAGTACCGGAACGACACATATACCGGTCGGAAAGATGATTTCGTCAGGATGCTGAGACAGGAGTACCGGGTATATACTGTCATGCTGATTGTCATTTTTTCGGTGCACCTGGCAGGACTGCTGTTCGCCGGTCCGAATCCATTGGCAATTGTCTATATGCCGCTGGATATCATGGTTTCCGCATTTGACTTAATTCTTCCGGAACCGGCGGCAGCTCTGCTCAGTTTTCTTTTTCATCTGTTCCAGCCGGCAATCTGCATTGCTCTGACCATGCATAAACGGAAAAAGGCGCTGGAAATACTGACCGGAACCGGACAGATCCGGA
>JAFQWY010000035.1 GCA_017407225.1 Clostridia bacterium
ACTGTTCCACGGAATTCCACAAAGCCTCCCGGTCAGCATATTCGGGTGGTGCATGAGATGGCAATAGAATCCCGGCACAGACTACACCGCTTTTTCGGGTGTAGTCTGATGTTTCGCCGTAATACTGACTGTACAGCTTTTCGCCGGAACGATAGGCGGCAGATGCGATGGCAGACTGTCCGGCACTGCGCTTGATCTGTGTGACATGAAAGTGATACAGGGACAGGTCACGCACCTCCTTCGCCGGTGTGATTGGAAACAGCTTTTTCGATCATCTCCCTCACCTCCGGCAGATTCAGCAGAGTATCGAACAGGTCATAGAATTCCGGTTCGGTTAAGTCTTTCAGTGCAGGAATACAATGCTCGATGTAGCCCATGCGGGTGCAGAGGTGATGGGTTCGCTTCTTTCGATCCACCTCATACAGATGCCGGATGCGGTTGCTGATCCGGGCTTCACGATGATCGATCTGCTTCAGCTTTTCTTCCCATCTGGCTTTTTCTGTTTCCAGTTCTTCAATGGTTTTCTTCTTCGGCAATAATACCTCCTTTGCAGTTGCGGTCGGAAAACGAAAAAAGACACCAACACAAACGCTTTATTCAAGCATTGGAATTAGTGTCTTAGAGTGTCTTAGTATATCTTATTCTATTTTGAAACGGAATCATGTTCCGTGACTATATTATACCTCATAGTTACGGTATTGTCAAGACCTGTATGATGCGGATTACAGGTCGGGAGATTAAGCCATTATTACTGATAAGGGCTTACCATACAGCCTTGCCGCCAGTGAAGGATTCGGCAGAATCGTTCTCTGGCGGTAAGCAGCAGGAGATAGATGCGGAGCATCGCAAGAGGATGCAGTCCTCTTGTTCGGAGTGAAACGACGCAAAAACAGCCGGATGCGGTGTCCGGCTGTTCTGCCTCGCAGAGCGCAGCTACGGGTGGAACCCGTATAGAAGTTGCGCCCTTGCAGGGGGCTTACAGATATTGTACGAAAAGTTAATGATATATTGGGGCCTAGATCTTGTTGCTGTTTTCCTGACAGTACAACTTAACCAATAACCCCGATTACAGTATATCCTCCCGGAAAGTTTCAGGCGCAGCCCCCATGCGGATCAGCAGATTTTTCATATAGTGGTAGGCACAGCTGTTCAGCAGAAGTTCGGCAAGCTCACCTGCATGGCGGTTTTCTGCCTTTTCCAGAGATGTCCCCTTGACCCACAGATTGAAAGCACCCATCGCCTGACCGCACCATATCTGCATATCGAACTTCCGCTCCGGATTTCCCTGGACAGCCCATCGGGAAGAATTACCCAGATACCACCGGAAGACCAGTGCCATTTTCATTTTCGGATTTTTCTCCGCCTGCGGGATCTTGGAAGGATCTGCCTTTGAGAAATAGTCCTTCGTGTTTTTCCAGATATTGTCGAAGGAATCTCTCAGAATTTTCTTTTCGATCCGTTCGCGGTCTGCGGCGGGGATGGCTTCAAAGGAAGGATATTTGACGTAGCATTCATACAGCTTCTGGGCATTCTGGGCATACATGGTCTTCTTCTTGATGACCTCCACCTTGGCACCCATCTCAAACATATCGGCGCACGGAGCCATGATCACATCCGCCATTTCGGTTTCCGCCAGAATCTGCTTGACATAATCAGAGGTGCCGGCTTCGACACACCCCTGATTCACAGACCCCGTAACCACATAAGCAGCTCCCATTTCAAATGCGCCCAGACAACTCAGCCCCGTACCGATACCGCCGCCGGCACCGACACGGACTTTCTGTTGATACCCGAACTCCGCCTGTTTCCGGTTCGCCAGTGCGATCAGGGCAGGAAGCATGGAGACAAGAGGACGGCCGTCCGTATGTCCGCCGGAATCCGCTTCGACGGTAATGTCGTCGGCCAAGGGAATTTTATCCGCAAGAGTCGCTTCCTCTGCCGTGATCCAACCGTCTTTCAGCAGGGATGTCACAGCTTCTGCAGGCGGCGGAGATACGAACTTCTCGAGAACTTCTTCTCTGGATACCTTGGCAATGATTTTATGGGGAATCACAATTCTGCCGTTTTCCTGACGGATACCCTTCAGACGATAGTAAACCAGTGCTTCGGAAGGGGTAATATAGGCAGAAGCCTCCACTGCGGGAACTTCTTTTTCTACCAGCATTTTCGCAAGATCAAGTTCTGCCTGTGCATTGCGGTTTGACAGCATATTGACCATGTAGGGCTTACCGTCCAGTGCCGCCTTGATTTTGTCGATATCCTTTTCCACGATGTCCGGACGCATACCGCCGGAACCGTAGGAACCCATACATCCGGCTTTGCCCAGCGCAATGACCAGATCCGCCGATGCGATCCCGTTTGCCATGGCCCCGCCGTAGAGGGCATATTTCAGACCGTAGGTCTTTTTGAATTCGGCATCACCGAAGTCCTGAGCTGTCAGATTGGGGAGCCGGAAAAAATCCTCTTCCTCCGGCTTTTCGTCGGAAATCACCGACTGTCCCTTCTGTCCGCTGACATAAAGAACCGGAAACTGCTCATTGGCAAGGATGCCGCAGCTGTTCTTTTGATTTACAATAGGCATACCCCTACCTCCTTAAATGGTTTCACCGGAAATTTTCAGTACATAGCTGTCGATCTGCATGATCTGCAAATCGTCGTTGAAAATTTCCGCATCGAAATACGCGCAGATATGTTCATCGGTTTCCACGACTTCCTTTACATGAACCTCATAGCGCAGAGTGCTGTATCCATGCCGGACCTGACCGCGGAATCTGGATTTGACACAGTTTCCCTTGATCATGGTAAAATTGGCATTGTCAAACTTCAGCAGCAGTCCTGCATGGGCAAACAGGAACATCCCCAGCTGGGTGATCCCGTCACTCACAATAATGGCCGGGAACACCGGGTCATTTTTGAAATGCGCCTTGAAGGGCCACAGATCCGGTGTAATCTGCTTTTCTCCGCAGATGATGCCTCTGCCATACATCCCGCCGTTGTAATCGATGTTTGTTACACGGTCGATCATCTGCATATCATGCGGCAGATGATAAAGCTCCTTCTGCGTGGGCTTGGGTGCAACACCAAAACAGGTTTTATAATCGGCACGGAAGAAGGCATCCATCGCCGGTTTGTCATAAGAAGTTCTGGTGGTATCACTGAAGTGAACAAACTCTTTCGGCTCCGCCTTATTTGAGAACTGCTTTTTCGGCTTGATAATTCCCTTGTTGGAAGCCAGATCGGCCTTGGTAAAGAAGCCGCCGGTGGCCTCGGTAATAGCGATCAGCTCATCTCCGTTATAGCTCTCAAAGGTGAAGAACAGCAGCGTAGTGGAACCGTTCTTCACAAACCGGTTGATCTTCAGAACAGTGCGCAGGGTATCTCCTACCCGGAAAGGCCGCTCGCTGTAGGCTGTCATATAGGAATCTATGGCACGATAAGAAAGGGTTCCCTTGGAGACGGCATCCAGTCCCATATAGGCAATCAGGAAAATGGCGATATGAGAAGCCTCGGATGCAACCAGAGGGCAGATATAGGTATCACCGACACGGAATACGCAGTCCTCGTCCAGATCGTATTCCGCCACGATGGAAGACGGCCGGAATACACCGAATTCCGCGTCGATAGAGATGATACGGGATACGAACATGAAAGGCGGCAAAGGCATTCTTGCACGAACGGGATACTGATCCACATCCTTATACTGTTCACCGAGGACGACCGCCATGGAGGTGTCGGTCATGGTGATGACCTGTTCGCGGTTGTACAGATAATTTTTTGATGCGTTCGGGAATTTCACCGGTGCGGGAGCTGCGGCAGATTCGGAAGGCATTCCCAGCATCTGCTCATACAGCTTGTTCTGGGCATCCATGAAGATTTTGAACGCCTTTTCGTTATTCATCATCTGCCGCTGCAGCACCTGTGCAAATTCCGTCCCGGAAACCGATGTATTTTCGGACTGCGGTACCGCAGGAGTCGTCTTGACCATTGGTGTAACTTCCTTCTTTTCTGGGATATTTTCTGTAGGGGCATCGCTGCGGAAAGAGAGTTTGGACAGCAGTTTCTCGAACGCAAAAGGAACATTGCTTGCAAGCAGGGACGCACACAGATTCAGCAGATTTTCCGACGCTTCGAGACCGGAATACAGGGAGGCGACCACAGCATCCTTCCGGTTCTTCAGCGTAGCGGATGCCCATGTGCCGCACATCTGGGTCGTGCTCAGGTCGATGAACACTCTGCCGCCGTGTTCGTACAGGGCATCCACTGCCGCAGCGTAGTCCACGGTCTGTGTCAGCAGAGCGGCTGTATTGTCTGCGATCATTTCGGGAGTATTGTCCAGCGGTTTCCGGAAATGGGTGCTGAACATCGTAAATTCCAGTGGTTCCAGATGTACATTTGCCTTCAGCAGACCGTTTCTGACTTCCTGAGCCAGAGGAGCCACCACGGGGGTATGGATATAATTGGTTTCGTTCAGTTCGTTGGCAACGCAGCCGGTTTCCTCAATGAGTTTCCGGAGAGCGGCATGTTCGCCGGTGAGGATCACATCCTCGGTGGAGCCGATAATCGGCACAAAAACGCTGTCGTATGTTTCCGCTGCTTTGCAGATGGCACCGGCGTCGCCTTTGGCATAGAACTTGGTAAAGCCGTCGGACGGACGTCCCAGATAATCATTCAGCGGTCTGTCATCGCTGCGGAGCATGGTTTGCAGTGCATTCTCCAGATGGGAGAGCATATCAGCCGTATCGGCAGCGGTACCGTCGGCATAACGCAGATGGTTCAGAATGTTGGCCATCTCTCCCATGCTAGCACCGGACATCACATCAGGGCGGATGCCGATGTCCTCCAGCAGTGCGGTCACACAGTAATTGACCACGATATCGAACAGATACTCGGACAGGAATACATCCTTGTCACCGGTGAGAAGCCGATCCGTTTCAAAACGGCTGATCTCGTCCATGGTGCCGTAGATGGCAAAGAAGAATTTATAGAACGCCCTGGCATTGAACATACTTGCCGGAGGATTCATAAAGACGATTTTTGGATTGGCACAGCTGCGGCGGATATAGCGGGAGCCGTTTCCGGTTTTCCAGACAAAACCTTCCTCTGTCAGCCGTTCTGTCTGTTTCAGCAGATCGCCGATATCCGCTTCCAGTGTCTCACGGTTTGCTGCCAGCAGAACAATGGTATTGGTCTTTTCATTTCTCTGTGCCAGATCGTGAAGCAGCTTTTCCATGGCAGCGCTCAGACTTTTCTCGTTCCTCAGTGCCGTCAGCTTCTGCTTTGCTTCATCGACGGTGGTGAACACAACGGGCAGCAGATATTTCTTGGCCTCATAGATCCGTTTTACCGGATTTTCCGGCTCGGTAAAGATACATTTTACACCGCTGCAGTGAATTTCCTTGCTCCGCTCTCCCTGTGCATCCCAGAAACGATACAACGTATCCCGGTCATCCAGATGCAGAGCATAGCGGATCTCCAGCGCGGACATCAGGAAATTCAGAAAATCGTCGCCGCCGGTACTTTTGCCTCCGTCACGGAGTTCCACGCGGGCAAAGCCTGTATCCTCCTGGGTCAGAGCGATGGCTAACCAGCCGTTTTCACGGTGGGAGAGAAGCAGGACGTTTTCCGGTGCATTTTCCAGCATTTCATGGAAACTGCCGCAAATTTTCTGTTCGCCCAATTCCGGAGCCTGTGTATCGGTAATAACCGGTAAGTTTTTATTCCCGGTATACCGAAGTGCTTCCTGAACGGCTAGATTCAGGGAATCCGCCAATTCCGCACCCAACGCAGAAGAACCGGTAATAACGGATTCTGCCAGAATCTCACAGCCGGGTTTCCCGCCCAGACACACGCCGATCCCGGCAATGGTATAGGATTTCTTCATTGTGACTCCTTATTCTTCATTTGTCGGACGGGTCGCGTCCACCGGCTTGTCGTTGTTGGAGATCAGAACCTGCCCGTAAGGCAGACCGTTCAGGAATTCATTGGCAAAGTAGCCCGCGCCCACTTCCATGGGAATCAGCACATACCCCTTATCCGTCAGGGTCTTGCGGTAAATATAGTCCATCATACCGCCGTCCCATGCACCCCAGTTGATGGTCAGGGACTTACAATTCGGGTATTTTTTTCGGAAGTAATGACCGAATTTATCAAGGAATTCGTTGCCGGCGGCGTAGTCCATCTGACCGTCGTTTCCGAAATACCCTGCCACGGAACTGAAAGAAACCACCAGTTTCAGCTGTTTTTTATCCACACAGGCGAGAAGATTGTTCAGACCCATGTATTTGGTGTCCAGCACTGCGCGGAAACGAGCCATATCTTTATTCCAGATTTTGCAGTCCGCCAGAAGTCCGGCTCCGTGGATAATGCCGCGTACGGGACCAACCTCATGATGAATCTTTTCCATCGTCCGGGTCAGATTTTCCCGGTCATTGACATCACAGGAATAATAGTGAACCCGGCATCCGGTTTCTTCCAGTGTCCGGAAGGTATGCAGCATTTCCCGCTGTGCCAGAATCGCCTTGGCCTTCTGTTCGATACCGCTGAAGGAACCCTTGTAGCCTGCGGCCTTGAAACGGCGGGCAACCAGAGTCTTCATTTCCCGCAGATCGGGGACTTTTGCGGATTCTTCATCGTCCATATGTTCATCGAGAATGGCGGCGCGTCCCAGAATCACGAGTTTGCAGGGGGCTTTCTCCATCAGTGCCAGAATGCACTGGGAAGTAACGCCGCGGCTTCCTCCGGTGACTACAATCACATCCTCGGCATCGTAGGGACAGCGGTTTTCTGCCACTTTCGCATCTGTGAATATCCCGTTTGCAGACCACCGTTTTCCATCGATTGTCCGTCCGATTTCCGGAAGATTGTCATGGACACGGAGTTCATCTTCGATGATTTCAAGCATTTTCGCCGGAATAACTTCCGGTTCAAAGTCGATGAGCTTCACATCCGCCTGTTCCCCGAATTCAATGGAAAGGGTCTTGGCGATACCGTTGAAGGTACCGTAAGCATAATGTTCGTTTTCGCCGGTAAAACCCAGTCTGCCGTCGAGAAAGGTGGTGAACAGGATCATGCTTCTCCATTCGGGTTTTCGTGTGCGGATATAGATGGTATAGTGCTTGATCAGATACACCGCAGTCATGGTATGATTATAAATGCACCGGTTCATATCTCGATCGTCATAGACGTTGGCTGCCATCAGCATACCGGTAATGGGGCCTTCTTCCGCGATTTCTGCAATCAGAGCCTCGGCTTCTTCCTCGGAGAGATTTTTTTCAACCTGCTTGACGGCCATGCCTTTTCCGGTGAAGAATTCAGCCATAGCTTTAGTATGGGCATCCGCTTTTCCAAGAAGGAGCAGAATCCCGGAAGCGGGAATCACGCTTTCTCCACGGGGGACGTCACTGCACTCACAGTTGTGAATCTCAAAACGCCGAACGGTACGGGGATCGGACAGGTCCAGATTGTCAATGACAGGATTGGGTACGCCTTTTGTCACGGAAGGGATAACGGCCGATACCGCAGATGCCTGTTCAAGCAGCGTTGCCAGATACTTCTGTGCCTGCATCAGCTTTTCAAACGCCTGAATCTCGCTTTCGCCGAAATCGGCAGTGAGCTTCACCACGTCATCGGTCATGGATATCCCGGACAGGAGCGACAGACGCTCCTGCTGGGAATTCCAGAAGTCCATCAGACTCGAGGTCTGCGGATCGTGTATTTTCTTGTTCATAAGGATTCTCCTTATACCAGCCCTGCCAGATATGCGGCAATGTCCGCTACGGTGGACATCGTGGACATCTCTTCGGTCTGATCGGGAGTCAGGGTGATGGCCAGCTTTTTCACCACATCGGCAAAGATTTCCACGCGCTTGATGGAGTCGATACCGAGGTCAGCTTCGAGTTCCATATCGTTATCAATCATATCCTCGGGATAGCCGGTTTTGTCGGAAATAGCGGAAAGGATAATTTCATTCAGCTTATCACCCGATACGGAAGAAACTTCCGCCGCAGGAGCTGCTGTTTCAGTAACAGTTTCGGCAGCGGCAGACGCAGAACCGACAATGGACGCCAGATAAGCCACCATATTGGAGATTTTTCCGATACCGCTGAGTTCTTCCACGTTTTCCTTGGTGAACACGCCGCCAAGAGAGGTGTTGATCATCGAAAGAATTTCCACGCGCTTGATGGAGTCGATACCGAGGTCGGCTTCCAGTTCCATATCTCCGTCGATCATGTCCGTGGGATAGCCTGTTTTGTCGGCAATCGCGGCGAGGGCAATTTCGGTAATTTTGTCACCCGATACAGCGTGAGGTTCTGCTGCCGGTGCCGCTGTATCTTCTGCCGGAATGGGGGCAGAAATGGAAATGGATTCCAGATAAGCTACTACGTCGGCGATCTTTCCGATGCCGCTGAGTTCTTCCACGTTTTCTTTGGTGAACACGCCGCCCAGAGAGGTGTTAATCATCGAAAGAATTTCCACGCGCTTAATGGAGTCGATGCCGAGGTCTGCTTCCAGTTCCATATCTCCGTCGATCATGTCCGTCGGATACCCGGTCTTGTCGGCGATCGCTTCCGTGATGATCGTATACACATCTGCGACATGGTTCATGGCAGCGGGAGCAGGAGCGGCTTTGGGTGTTTCCGCCGCGGGTACTTCTGCTTTGGGAACGGAGATTTCCACAGGTGCGGGAGTTGCAGCAGGAATCGAAACTTCTGCCGGTGCAGAAACGACAACAGGTTCCGTAATCTTTGCAGGAGCAGTTACAACCGGTTCCGCAGTCACGGGAACCGTTACGGGAGTACCACCGGTCACATTGCCGAAATAGGCTTCCAGTGCCCGCATGGAGTTGTTCTGGAACAGGGTGATGCAGTTTAATACATTCTGCTTCTCCCCTTCGGCACTGACCTTGGAAAGCATATCGGATGCCGCCTGCATCTGCCCGGTCTGCACATCCATGAATTTATTGAATACTTCCGCATTGACCGAATGGATGCCGGCTGCAGGAGCGGGAGTCTTGACTTCCACAGGTTTTACTACCTCTTTTACAACTTCTACTTCTTTTACAACTTCCTTGACGATGGTTTTGGGTTCCTGAGCTGTCTTCATGATGTCAATAATCCGCTGGTCGGGAAGAAGAGCCGCATCCATCGCTTCCCGATGCCCCGGAAGAACGAAACTCTTCATCTTTACCGTGTATGTGGTCTTGCTCTTCTTGGGGATCAGGTCATCGTTGTGCGGTGCACGATAGGGATCATCTTTCACGGTGATACCCAGTACGGCAAGCTGTGCCATGGCAAATTCGATCTGTTCAGCGGTGTTCTTATCCTTTTCGGGGCAGAGAGAAACTGCGGTATAGTTTTTGCCTGCCAGACAATCCTTGAGAAGACCGGTCAGAACCCGGCCGTTGCCGACTTCCACGAAAATGCGGGAGCCGTCTTCATACGCTTTTTCGGCACTGGTACGGAAAAGAACGGGGTTCAGAAGCTGTTTTTCGAGCAGATCAGCAACCTGTTCGGTATAGGTTTCACCTGTAGCGTTTGCGTAGACCGCACCGCTGGGTTGGCCGAACTGCATGGTATCCAGATATGCGCGGAACGCTTCAGATGCTTCCTTCATGTAGGGGCTGTGGAACGCGCCGGAAACCTTCAGGTGAACTGCCTTGATGCCCAGACCGGTCAGCTTTTCTTCGAGCTTGGCGATACCGTCGGCACTGCCGGAAACCACGGTCTGTGCGGCGCTGTTTTCGTTGGCAATGTAAACGTTTTCGATGCCTTCGCAGATCGCAGTCAGATTGGCTTTATCGGTCATACACGCCATCATGGCTGCATTGGGATCGGACTTACTCATAAGCATACCGCGCGTTTTCGCCATGGTGATGAGGGTTTCGTAGTCAATTACGCTATCCGCCCAAAGAGCGACCAGTTCGCCGAAGCTGTGACCGATGAAGGTATCCGCTTTCAGACCGCGGCGGCTCATGATCTCATACAGACCGGCTTCCACAGCGGCAAGAACGGGCTGGGTGTTGGCGGTATTGCCTATGGCACTCTGTACCACGTCAAATTCATCGGCAGTGAGAGCTTTGGGATAGAGAATTTCGGAAATGGGATTTTCACCGTATTTCAGCAGAATATTGTCCGCCTGACTGACGGCGGTGCGAAGTTCGGGATAGTTGATCGCCGCTTCGGACAGCATATTGACAGCCTGCGTTCCCTGACCGGGGAAGAGAACCGTCACTTTGCCATCGATTTTTTTGCTGTTATAAGCAATGCCTTTCTGTGTGAACGCATCGGTGGTATTCTTTTTCAGGAGTTCCAGAGCAGCGGCACACTTTTCGGCTGCTTCATCCGGTGTTTTTGCGACAAAGGCGAGACGGAACTGACCGGCACCGGCGTTTTCATAGCGGTATTCGTCCGCATAGAAGGCTGCGGGAGCGGAAGCCAGTGCTTCAATCTTGGCGATCAGGGCATCCTTGCTGTCGGCGGTGAAGAGTACGCCTGTAGGAGCTGCACCGACACGGTAAGCATCGCTGTGCTCTCCGGTGTATTCTTCCAGAACCACATGGAAGTTTGTCCCGCCGAAGCCGAATGCACTGACTCCTGCACGGCGTACAGGCTGCATGTCATTGATAATCCACGGCTGGGACTTTTTCAGCACTGTCAGACGGCTTTCAAGCAGAGCAGGATTGGGTGTTTCCATGTTGATGGAGTTCGGGAGAACCTTATGATGCAGTGCCAGCGCCGCTTTCATACATCCGGCAATCCCGGCGGCCAGACGCATATGTCCCACCTGACTCTTGACCGAGCCGATGACGGTCTTGCGCTTGTCGCTTTTGGGAAAAGCGGCAATAACCGAACCGACTTCACAGGCGTCACCTGCGGCTGTGCCGGTACCGTGAGCTTCGATCAGACCGATGGTATCCATATCAACACCGCTGTTCTCATAAGCACGGTTCAGTGCGCGTACCTGTCCCACCTGACTGGGGGCATAGATACTCTTGGCACGTCCGTCGGAAGAAGAACCGCTGCCGCAAATTACAGCGTAAATCTTATCGCCGTCCCGTTCGGCATCGCTCAAACGTTTCAGAACCATAATACCCACGCCGTCGCCGATAACCATACCGTCGGCACTGGCATCGAAGGGCTTTATCTTACCGGTCTTGGAGCAGGCAGGGGTCTTGGTGAAGGAAAGGTAGGAAACCGGGGAATTGTCCAGATTAGCGCCGCCGCAAAGCATGACATCCATGTTGCCGCTGACCAGCTCGTCAACGGCGAACTTCACTGCACCCAAAGAGGCACCGCAGGCCGCGTCCACGGAGCAGGAGGTACCGCCGAGGTCGAAACGGTTGGCGATACGGCCCGCAACCACATTGGGGATGTAGCCGGGATTATCGTCTTCCGACCATTCATGCTGGGTTTGAAGGAATTTTTCAACGATCAGGTCTGCCGCCGCTTCGGGAACGCCGTTGTTCACCAGAATCTTGCGGATATTATAGCGCTGGGTACGGCAGTGGAGGCTGAACACATGGCTTGCCGTTCCGGCAGACATGATGATACCGGTCTTTTCCCGGTTGAAAGGGCGTGCATTTTTGCCATAATAGCCGGCGTCCATCAGTGCCTGACGGGCTACCACCAGCCCGAACATCTGTTCCACGGCCGTATGTTCCATGACATTGGGGGAAATCCCGAATTCCTTGGTATCGAATTCAATAGGACCGGACTGACCGCCCACTTTACTGTAGCTCATGTCGGGTACGCTCGGATCGGGATCGTAGAATTCTTCCTGCTTCCAGAAGTCCGGTTCCACTTCCTTGATGGAATCCTTGCCTTCTACAATGTTCTGCCAATACTGCGTAAAATCCATGGCACCGGGGAATACGCACCCCATGCCGATAATCGCAACTTTATCTCTCATATATAAACTCTCCTTAAGTCAATGTAAGAAATATGGAATCAGAACTTACGGAACCGGTCATAACGGTTCTGTACAATATCTTCGGGGGACATACGCTCGTAGCGTTTCAGAAAATCCCCAATGGCGTTCTTCATGACAGGCGCGATTCTGTCCACCGTTTCGGCTCTGGCACCGCCGAATTCCGGGATAATCCGTTCAATCACATTCAGTTCCGCCAAATCCTGCGCCGTCAGCTTCATGATCTTCGCCGCTTCTTCCGCGCGCCCTTCGGTCTTCCAGAGAATAGCGGAATACCCTTCGGGGGACAGAATGGCGTAAGTGGAATTTTCCAGCATCCAGACCTCATTGCCTGCCGCAATTGCCAGTGCACCGCCGCTTCCGCCTTCACCGACCAGAATACACAGGGTAGGAACTTTCAGACCCGCCATGGTCATGATGGATTCGGCAATAGCCGTTCCCTGACCGCGTTCTTCCGCATCGATTCCGCAGAAAGCACCGGATGTGTTGATGAAAGAGATCACCGGACGTCCGAACTTCTCTGCCTGTTTCATCAGGCGGATCGCTTTACGGTAGCCTTCCGGCTTGGGCATACCGAAATTCCGGTGAAAGCGTTCCTGCATGGATTTGCCGCGCAGATTGGCAAGAACCGTCACCGGCTGTCCGTTCAGCATTGCCAGACCGCCGATAAGCGCATGGTCGTCGCCGAAGCATCGGTCGCCGTGGAGTTCCCGGAAATCTTCAAAAACTCGTTCAATGTAGTCCATGGAGGTAGCACGGTCGCCGCTGCGAACCATTTTAACCTTTTCCCATGCAGATTTTTCGGTTGAGCTGAATCCTTCCTTATCATTTATCGGAACATTTTTCACGGAAGATACCTGTTTCCGTCCGGAAGAATGGATATACAGCAGATAGTGCAGGGTGTTTTTCAGATTATGACGTTCCACTACCCGGTCGGCCATACCGTGTTCCAACTGGAACTGTGCGGTCTGAAAACCTTCCGGAAGAGCCTGCCCGATCGTCTGCTGAATGACTCGGGGACCGGCAAATCCGATCCGCGCCTGCGGTTCTGCCAGAATCACATCTGCTAAAGTTGCAAAACTCGCAGTAACGCCGCCCATGGTGGGGTCTGTCAGCACACAGCAGTAGAACAGGTCCGCATCCGAGTGACGCTTGACCGCGGCGGCGGTTTTTTCCATCTGCATCAGAGAGATAATGCCTTCCTGCATTCTTGCACCGCCGGAGCAGCTGAAGAGGATCACCGGAAGATTCCGTTCCGTCGCTCTTTCAAAAGCCAGCGTGATCCGTTCTCCCATGGCGTGTCCCATACTGCCGATCATAAAATTGGGGTCGCACACACCGATGACCGTTTCATGTCCGCCGATTGTGCCGAGACCAATGGTAACTGCCTCCGTACTGCCGCTTTTTTCCTGTGCAGCCGCCAGCTTTTCAGGGTAACCGGGCGTTTCCAGCGGGTCACAGATACCGACTTCTTCAAACCAATGTTCAAAGGTTCCGTCGTCCACCAGCATGACCAGGCGTTCCTTTGCGCCGATCGGCATATAGTTCCCGCATTCCGGACAAACATAGTATTGATACCAGACATCGTTTCCTGTATATTCCCTTTTACACTTGGAACAGGTCACCTTGATGCCGCTGACATCCCGTTTAATGGGAGGGTTGGGAGGAGTTCCCGTTTTTTTCTGTTTTTTATTCCAAAGTATTGGCATATTCAATCTCCTTATAGCAACTGCCGCACATCGAGCAGTTCAAATATATATTCCTTGTCGGCTGTACACAGGCTCAGGCTGTATCCGTCATCCGGCAGACAGTGCAGATGCTGAACTTTCGGTTCCGTTTTCCGGATGCTGAACGAACGCATATCCTTCCGGAGTCCTTCACCGGTGTATTTCAGATAACTTTCCTTTCCCGTCCAGATTTCAAAAAAATGCCGGACGCTCTGCCCGATATATTCCCTCTCATCGGCGGTAAAACAACGCTCCGCAACAGCCTGCATATCGAGGGTGAGATCATGTTCCTGTACATCCACACCTACCTCGGATTCTCCGTATGCAATCACCACATAGCGTCCGGAATGGGAAAGATTATAGTGAAAATTCTCATGATCTTTGACCGAAGGTTTCGCGTACTTGTTTTTTTCAATCCGGAAATTTCCTGTTCCCAGAGCGGTTCTGAGCAGAGCGTCTGCGGTCACACAGCGCAGTTTGTCTTCCACGCGCAGATAGCGGTCCGCACGTTTCTTACGTTCCGCGGAAGCCGTTCCGTACAGACGATCATAGATGCTCTCATCGGCGGAAGCGATATCCGCACACAGAATCCGGATCATACATCCTCTTCAAGCAGACTTGCTTTGTGCATCATCTCGAAAACCTGATCCTGACGGATGGGTTTGAAGAACAGGTAACCCTGTCCGTAATGGCATCCGGATTCCCGTGCCAGACGGCTCTGTTCTTCGGTTTCAATGCCTTCGCAGACGACTTCCGCACCAAGTTCGATGAACATAGCAACCATTGCACGGAAGGCTGCTTTTCCCTGTTCCGTCGCTGTCTTCCACAGCAGGGAACGGTCGATTTTCAGAATATCCACCGGGTACTGCATCAGATCACTCATGGAAGTGACACCGTCTCCGTAATCGTCCAGAATGATCCGGAACCCGGCATCTCTCAGCAGATTCAGATTATTTATCAGCTGCTTTTCATCCGGGGCAGGTTCCCGTTCTGTGATTTCCACACCCAGTTTGCTGTGGGAAATCCCATAATTGTTTGCGATCTGTATCATATCCTGCGCGATGTCTGCTTCCGAGAGCGTCTTTCTGCTGAAATTACAGGAAAGAATTTCAAATTCATTTCCGTCTGCCATGGAACGGTGCAGCCAGACACAGCTTTTTTCAAAAATATAGCGGTCAAATGCGGGATAAAGACCCAGAGCGTCGATCACAGGCAGGAACTCATCCGGGAAGATCACCCCACGTTCCGGATGCTCCAGACGGGACAGCACTTCCCCGTCTTTCATCGTATTATCACGGAAATTCACTACCGGCTGTATAACCAGAGTGAACCGATCCATTTTCATAAATTCTTCCATACGATCCAGCAGTTCCTGCTTCAGCGTTTTCTGCGCGGTCGGAGCGGCACCAATATTAGCCGATGCGTCCGTTTCGTTTGCAAAATTCATGTTCTGTCCATCCTTCCGGAAATTTTAGCAATAAAAAAAGCGGCCTCCATGTAAGTTTCTTTATCCAACGGCAAAAACCATATAGGTACAGAAACAAACATAATAGACCGGTTGCGCTATTTACTCCATATTGTACAAGCGCCCATATACATACAATACTTCGCTGTAATTCTATTACGAATATTTGTTTTTCCTGCTTATTATATCACTTCCGGTTTTATCTGTCAAGGGGAGTTTTTATATTTATCTTATATTTTTGATGGAAAAATTGACAGAATTCATTCGATATGATATAATGTACGTGTTTCACGGGGAGGTGTGTTTATGAATCATATAAAATGGAAAAAACAGATTCCCGTTCTTCTGTTCACATTAACTTTAATCGCTTTCTTCGTTTTTTCCCTTTATATGGGCACGTCGGAAAAGGTATCCGTTTACCGGGCAGAGCCGACACACAGCTATGTTGTTCTCAACGATCTGGAAATGGAACTGGCGGAGGATGATACCGCTCCGGCAGGAGTGAGGAAAATTTACCGCGGAGTCATCGAGCCGGAGTTGTCTCAGGAGAGCTGTCTCCTCTTTAATATCTCCCATCACAATATCGAAGTATATTTTGACGACGAACTGGTGTACAGTCTCTCAGGTTCGGACACCAACCGCATCGGAAAAAATGTCAGCAGCAACTGGTGTACGGTTCATGTAGGACAAAACCATGGCGGCGAAACGGTCACTGTAGTGCTGACGCCTTTGTTTGACGCGGCTGTCAGCAAAACTCCGGAGTTTCTTCTGGGTTCCGATTATGCTATTGCTATGGAGCAGATCACCGGGGAACTGCCGCTTCTGGTGCTTTCCTCTCTGTGCATTCTGCTGGGGATTTTCGTGGCCGTGATTTTCCTGTGTTTCCGGGTTATACTGAAAGCGAAAAGTATCGGAACCGTCTATCTGGGTTTTTTCTCCATTGCTATCGGACTTTGGAAGCTGACCGACCTGCGTTGCATCACGCTGCTTTTCCCGGAACATTCCATGGCTTTGGGATACATCAGTGTGGGTGCCCTGTTCCTGACGGGACTGTGCCTGATACTGTATTTCAGTACGCTTTTTGAAAAAGACAGACAGAGTTTTCCTCTGGTTTTATCCTGCGGAGCTTCGCTGCTATGTCTGGCTGTTCTGGTAATGCAGTTGTTCGGAATTGCAGAAATCCGGCAGAACTTGGTTTTTAGTCATGTGCTTCTGATCGTTTCCATCTGCACGATCCCCGTGACGGCACTTTTTAACCGGATTGTTTATAGAAGCTGGAGCATACGGCGTTCATGGAAATGGCTGCTGATCGTGTTTGTGGGCATCGCTGCGGATCTGCTGTACTACTACCGCAACAACGGAAACGGTCTGATGAGCTTTTCCATCATTGGGCTGATCGTATATATCCTGATCATCTTTTTACAAAGTGTACAGTCCTCCACCCGGAAGGCCTATACAGACAGCCGTACCGGACTGGTGAACCGTGCCCGCTGGACAGATTTGATGAATGAAAATAGTTTCACGACAGATTTGTTTGCAATCCTGATTATCGATATGAATGGTCTGAAGAAGACGAATGATACTTTGGGACATGACGCCGGGGACCAGATGATCTTCCGCCTTTCCGACATTCTGCGCAGAACACTTCCGCGCAAAAGCGTGATATGCCGTTGGGGCGGCGATGAATTTGCGGTGCTGCTGACCGAAGTAAACCGCGAACAGCTCGATCAGCAGACCGACAGAATCGTTTCCGCAGGCGAAAAATACAATAACGAACATCCGGAACTGCCGATTTACTTTGCTGTCGGCGCAGTTCTGTCCTCCGAGCATCCCGGTATGTCCAAAAGCGAACTTTTCCAGCTGGCGGATGAAGAAATGTACCGCAACAAGCAAGGATGGTATGCACAGAGAGATGCAGCTTCGGATAATACCTGACTGGAAATCGGTCTGTATTCAATTCAGCAGAAGTCGATGCCATATATACCCGATAAGACAACAAGAGACATTCGGAGTACGTTTTTCGGATGTCTCTTGTTTGTTTATTGATCGTCTGTATGAATATAGCATGAGTTTAGTAAGCGTGGATTTTGTGGTGGTATCTTTAGGTTTGGGAAACTCCTTTCTCCCATTTGGATACTGTCTGCCGCATTACATTCAGTTTGATCGCAAGCTCTTCCTGCGATAATCCCTTCGCCTTCCGTAGATTTTTCAGATTTTCACTCAGCATTTGTGCGCCTCCTTTTGCCGGTGTCTGCAAATATTATACCAGCAATACGCAGTTTTGGCAAGCAACGCAGATTAACATCGGCGCAACGGTATAAAACTCAGCACATATCCGAGAGCACAGACCGGAACAGCTGCAAATACATCAACGATCGAGTGCTGTTTCAGGAAAACGGTAGACAAGCAGATGAGTATGGTTGTAATGATAAAAGCAATATGCCAGCCTATGTGTTTTTTGCCTTTTAAGTGAAGAAATGTAAATTGCACCGCCACAGCGCCGATCACATGAAGTGACGGACATACATTTGTGTTTGTGTCATACGCATAGTAATCGCTCATGATTCGGGTAAATAGATTATCCCTCTCGAATGCTGACGGACGAAGCTCTTGACAGGTAGGCCATATCAGGTATATGACAATTGTAAGAGTATATGTGATGATGATAAATAACATCATTTTCTTGTAAGCACTTATGTCATACAGAAGAGTGCAAAGCACCATTCCTGCCAAATAAATAAA